>JAQAZP010000299.1:0-15286 GCA_032127265.1 Acidobacteriota bacterium | reverse complement strand
TGCACCTCAATCCCGCGGCCCGGCAGCGGCGGCCGGCCGGCGGCCAGTGAACCGGCCCTTTATTGCACACAGCGGGTAAATTGTAGTAATTTAGCGTGTTTTTGCCACCGACACTGGGCCCGGCGACGAAAAAGTCGGGTTTTACGAGGAGAGGCGATAGATGTCCATGCAAGAGAGGATGCTCTTCATCATCGGCACCCCCCGCTCGGGGTCCACGATGCTCGAACGGATGCTGGAGTCCCACAGCGAGATCTACGGCCGGCCGGAACCGCACCTGATGACCCCGCTGGCCCACCTCGGCTACTGGGCCAACGTGGAAAAGGCGCCCTTCGACCACGTGCTGGCCGCCGAATCCACCAGGCAGTTCGTGGCCGACCTGCCGAACACCGAGGCCGACTACTACGACGCCTGCCGGGCCTACGCCGACACGCTCTACGGCCGGATGCTCGAACCCACCGGCAAGCGCTACTTCCTGGACAAGACACCGGCCAACGGCCTGGTGGTGCCCTTCCTGGCCAAGCTCTACCCCCAGGCAAAGTTCATCGTGCTCACCCGCCATCCGCTGGGTATCTTCAGTTCCTTCGCCAACTCGTTCTTCGACGGCGACTACCAGCTGGCCCAGGAGTACAACCCGCTGCTCAACCGCTACGTGCCGGTGATGGCCTGGTTCCTCCGTGAGAAACCGGTGCCGCTGATCCACGTCCGCTACGAAGACATCACCCGTGAACCGGAAAAGAAGGTCAAGGAGATCCTCGACTTCCTCGGCCTGCCCTTCGAGGAAAACTGCGTGGAATACGGCCGGCAGCAACCGGAGGTCAAGGGTCTGGGCGACCCGCTGGGCGTGAAAAAACACACCCGGCCGGTGACCAGCTCCATCGACAAGTGGGCCGAGGAACTGGCCTACGACCAGACCAAGCTCTCATTGATGCAGGATATCATCGGCCAGTTGAACCCCGAGGACCTGCGTACCTGGGGCTACCCGCCGGAAACGCTCTGGAAACCGCTGGAAGAGGCCAACTTCACCGACATCGGCCCGAAAAAGGTGAAGATGAACAAGTATCGCCTGCAGCGCAAACTGATCGTCCAGTCCCGGGTGGCGATCAAGGGCAGCTTCCTTGAAGGACTGCTGCGCAAGATGCGCCTGGCCTGCGACGTGCTGCTGCGGGAATACTAGAGCCGGTACATGAATAGCCCCCTTTTCAGGGGGCTATTCCATCCCTTCTGATTCAACTTCTCAGGGCAGGATCACCGTGGCCGCCACACCGGTGGGCACCGCCGGCGGTATGGTGTCCGGGATGTACTCTTTCAGTTTGAGCACCAGGGTGTCACGCCAGACGATAGTACCGGTGATGGTCACCGTCCCGTCGCCGTTGTTGGTCATGACGAGGTTGGGCGGAGTCACCGGCGCCATATCATGCATCGAGGCAGTCATCTCTTCCAGGGTCACCGGCTCGGTCATCCCGATATCATCCACGTCGATCAACATGCGGAAGTTCCTGGTTTCACCAAGCGCCCCCGGCCGGGGGAAAAAGGTGTCGAAAACCTTGAGGCTGGTGTCGTTGTAGTGCACCACGACATACATCGTCTCGCCCGAGTCGAACTGCGCGCTGGGCCCGTAGCGCTCGATCATGGTGTATGCGTCGGTGACCGGCTGATCGGATTCATCCACCAGTTGTATCTTGTGGCAGGGGTTCCAGCCCAGTTCCATGAAATCGTCGATATAGGGCACCACCCCGGCTGAGACGTCGCGCAATTCCTCGAGATCCTTGTTCATGATTTCGGTGAACCTGTGCGGGTCAAGGTAGAAGGCGTAGAGCAGGGCGATATTGTACATATCGCACATCCCCTTGTAGTACTCGTTGCTCGGTTCGTCGAAGACCAGTGTGTCCTTGTACACCGGAACCGGCGAAAACGGCTTGCTCCCGGCCACGATCTTGCGGTAGTCGAAGTGCTTGTTGTTCCAGTTCCACCCGGTGATCGGCGAGCACTCGAAACCGAATGTGTCGAGGTGGTTGACCGCTGAGAAGAGGTAGCCGTATTCGATCACGTTGGCACTGACCACGTCGTGATCCGGTTGGGCGGTCTCCAGATGGTCCTGCAAGCTGCCCATGAATGTCTGGAAGGCGTTGAGATTCCAGAGCGCCGGCTTGAACGTGGCCGTGGAATACGTCAGGTCGTAGCCCGCCGACGCAAATCGGCTCCGCGTGCCATCCAGGGCTGCGCCACCGACGTTGGTCAGGTCCATCATCACGCCCCAGAGATAATCCTCGCTCTCCAGGGTCTCGAGGAAATGCTGGTAGACCTCGTCCAGCTGGTCGATGTAGCGGTTGCCGAAGCTCGGCGAAAGGTCCTTGGTGTTGAGATACACCGCTGCAAAATATTGGTATACCGCCTGAAAGGGGAAGTTTGATACCCGGTAGAGCAGGTAGTCCTGATTGCTGGTGTCGTTGATATTGATCAGGTAGTCCGTGGGAAAAGACTCGATCATCCACTCCTCGGTAAAAACGCTTGGCTGCTTGTTGATCGCGTTGCGGAATTCGACGTAGGGCGGCGGCGGATCTGTCTCGTCAGCATCGTAGGTGACGCACCAGGGCCGCATGTATAAGACCTGATGGAGCCCCAGCGTGTCGGTGAGGTATTCCGCATCCACCGTGTCGCTGTTTTTATAGTAGCGGACGGCGAAATCCTCGGGGTTCGTGCCGAAAGGTTGCCCGATGATCGCCTCGGGATCGCCGCCATTTATTCCACCCGCCATGGGCTGGCCGCCAATCTGGCGCAACCGGCCGTAATCGGGGTAGATATCGTAGTAATCCTGCACGGCCCCCCGGAAATTCCAGTTGGGCAGTGAAGTGTAGATGATGAAATCGAAGGAGGCATGGTCACGCTCCGCAGCCAGTCCCATCTGGAACCGAACGATGTAGAGGTCGTCCTCCGCCTCGTACTGCACGTAGTACGGCCGAACGATGTCATAGTCGCGGCCGATGTTCAGCACGTGGTCGCCGTCGGTGATACAGGAGAGGTTGTAGACGTTGACCTTGAGATTCGGCGAAGCGGCGTCGGCAGCCACGAACTCCTCGTAGATATACTTGTCACGGATTCGATAGCTTTTGTGCGGGTTGTCGTACCAAAACCAGCCCATGGACGAAGTGTCCACCGGCAGAACGAAGGAGAGGTCCAGAGCCCGGTCCTGCCCTTCCTGTCCCGCGGTGGGAGTTACGGTACCGCTGATCTCGATCCGGTCGGCCAGCGCCTCCATTCGTGCCGACACGTCAAGGCCGCGGGCCCCCACGTTCACCGCCTGCAGGTCCAGCACACCGGCGGTGTTGGTCACCGTCCCGCTGACTGGAATGTCACGGATGCCGGCCGGCTCGCGAAAACAGCGCATGTCGTCGAAGAGCAGCTCGATGGCCGCGCCGTAGCTCATGACGTTGCCGGTGACCGAGATGTGCACCGCGGCGGATACCGCCCCCAGCGGAGCCCGGGCCCACCCGGTGAAGAGGGTCCAGTTGTAGAACGTCTGCTGGACCGCGAACACTTTTTGGCTGGACAGCAGCACCCCGCTGTCGTCGTAAAAGTCAAGATAGACATCGGGGTTGTAGGACCAGGAGCTGCTGTCCGCGGAATAGCCGAAAGAGCTGCGGCAGACGGAGCTGCAATAGTAGATCACATCGGCATCCACGGCAAAGGTGTCGCTGACCACCTCGATCAGGTCCGGGGTCAGCGGTTCGGGCTCGCCCCCCGACTGGGTGGTGACGAAACGAAGCGTGTTGGTCCCTTCATAGGGGCCTGATGTGTCGGCGAGGAGCATGATGTTGTCCGCCGAACCAGTGGCGGTGACCAGGTTCCAGTTGTCCGGGACCCAGATGTTGTCCACCACGTTGGTGAATCCGCCTTCGAACCCGGAATTGGCCAGGATGTTCGTCCCGCTGATCCCGGAGTAGTCGGTGAGAGTGAACCCCCCGCTGGCGCCCGTCGTGAGCAACTCGTCACCAGCCAATTGAACCCCGGTCACCCGGCCGGAACCGTCCACCTGGACGGTGAGTCCGTCGCCGGTCACCAGGTCGTCGGCCGGCAGATTGCTGAGACCGCAGGTGAAAATGAGCAGGAGCACGCAAACGGCAGCCCGCGTGGCAATCCGGCTGCCGTGGTGGCAATCAAAACGACACATTGTCGAAGGCCCTCCAGGTGTCACGGGGAAGATTCTCTGGTAAAGCGCGAGTGTATCCTACCGGCGGCCGGCCCGCAATCCGCTCGATATTCAACCGGTTCGCAAACATCCTGTGCCCAAAGAGAAGCGAACATGCAACGGACGATCAGATCTGTCGTGCCAACGGATACTGAGCCGGCTGCCGACAGAAACCCCTTTATTCTCCTTTCCTATCGGCAAATCGGCCCTCCTTCTTGAGCGAAACCGGGTGGCGTGGAAGCCGGATGACGGAAGGGGAAAATCGCGTTACAATGCCCACCGGCCGGATGTTTCCTTTCCGGCCTGATGACCTTGAATAAAAGGCGCTTCCAATCACGGGGATTCATTGATGCACACGGTTGACGACACCACCGAAAGCACGGGAAATGCGCGGATTCTATTTGCCCTTATGGTGTTTCTCGGTTTTGTGCTGCTGGCCCTGGCCATGCTGTTCAGCGGCACGCTGATCGATTGGGCCTTCCGGCCCTGGGGCGGACTGCTGGACCGGGTGGCGGAGCGGGTACCGGCCGCCCGGCTCAAGCTGGCCCTGGGTGGCCTGGCGCTGCTGGCCGGCAGTTTCCTCCTCCGGCAAATCGGTTTTTTCCGCTGGTCGGCCCGGAGCAGTCTGCGGGTGAACCTGGTGCTGCTGGCCGTCACGCTGCTGACCACCGTATTCACCCTGGAGCAGGTTCTCTCCGTCCGCTTTTACCGCGATAACTCGCGGACCACCACCATCTTTGCCCGGGACCCGGATCTCGGCTGGCGGCTCAGGCCGGCGGTCAAGAGCACCTGGGGCGATGTGCCGGTATCGATCAACTCGCTCGGGCTGCGCGGGCCCGAGCTGCCGGCCCCGGGTCGGGTGGAGCATTTCCGCATCCTCTTCCTCGGCGATTCGGTGACCTTCGGCTACCGGGTGCGTGACGACGAACCGTTCCCGCTGCTCGTCGGGCAGGACCTCAACGCCCGCAATCCGGAGCGCATGGTGGTCACACTCAATGCCGCCGTGGACGGCTACTCCCCGTGGCAGGAATACGAATACCTGGCCCGCAGCGGCCTCGGGCTCGACCCCGACCTGGTGCTGGTCTGCTTCGTGCTCAACGACGTCACCGAGAAGTTCAGCCTGCTGCAGTACGGCGGGAGCGAGCTGGGCTTCCAGTTGCGCCACACCGTGGAGGGACTGGGCGACCGGCTGGCCGGCTGGAGCCATATCTTCGCTTTTGGCAGCTACCTCCGTGACCGGGTCCGCTTCGGCGGCACACCGGCTGATGGGGCGCGGGAGCTCGAAACTCTGCAGGTGATGGACCTGCTCTACGAAGAGAAGAAAGAGCTTACCGACAAGGCCTGGGCCCTGACGCTGGAAAACCTGGACAGGATTTTTCTTCGCTGTGAGGAGGAAGAGATCCCGGCCATGCTGGTGATCCTGCCCTACGCCTTCCAGTTACAGAACCCCTCAGCCTTCGGCCGGCCCCAGGCCGTGCTTCAGACCCACGCCGCCGGACAGGGGATCGACACCGTGGACCTCCTGCCGCTGCTCTGCCGGGACATGGAAGAACGGAACCTGGGTATCCCGGCCTACTTCCTCGACGACAACCACCTTACCGCTGAGGGGCACCGCACGGTGGCCCGAATCCTGGCCGACGAGATCTACCAACGCGGGTTGGACGGCGGGCCGGCACCACCCGTACCGGAGCTGTGATAAGGTAAGCACACCATGGGAAAACTGAAAAACCTCACCACCTGGCTCAAGGAGAAGACCATTCTGCGCAAGCTGGTCCTGCGCAACACCGCCCTGTTCAAACGGCTAATCTGGGATTACGAATACCGGACCGGTGACTGGGACTACATCGACTACCCCCCGGCTGAGCACTTCGCCTCGATCATCGAGGAGCACCTCCGCGGCGGATCGATCCTCGACCTGGGCTGCGGCACGGGCAAGACCATTGAGGCCCTTTCCGCCTTTTCCCGCTTCACCGGGGTAGACGTGTCACGGGTGGCAGTAGGCCGCGGCCGAAAGGATTTCCGTGACCGGGACAATGTCTTCTTCGCCGCCGCCGACATCGCCACCTACGAGGACGACCAGCGCTACGACGTGATCCTGTGGAGCGAAGTGATCTACTACTTCGACCAGCAGAAGATCGTGCCGATCCTCAACCGCTACCAGGGGTTTCTCGCAGGGGACGGGGTTCAGATCGTACAGCTCTACAGCAAGGAGCAGCAGGCGGCTGTGGTGGAACTGATCCGAGCCAACTTCACCGTCATCGCCGAGCACGAGACCGAGGACCAGGAGGGGAACCGGTCCATCGTCTTGATCTTCTAGTTCAGGGGTACTTACTTTTTTCTGATTTTCAGCACGCTGAACGCGCCGCGGGCCATGGTGAAGAAGTGCTTGATATTGCCCGCCCGCAGCTCCCGCCAGACCACTTTCAGCGCACGGCCCAGGGCCACGAAGGCAAAGACAAACCAGTGCCGGGGCCGGGCGTGCTTGCGCATGAAGAGCAGCAGGTTGCGGCCCTTGAGAAAGAGGTAGCGGTCCGAGACCTCGGTCTTCTTCACCACGTGGTGCCAGAGCCGGGCCCGGGGGACGTAGAGCACGCGAAACCCCGCCTTGATTGCCCGGGCGCACCAGTCGGTGTCTTCGCAGAAATAGGGGGAAAAGCGCTCGTCCAGCAGGCCCACGGCGTCCAGGGCCGGGCGGGTGATCATCTGGCAGCAGCCGGCCACGTGGTCCACGTCGCGCAGCTGGTCGTGCTGCCCCTGGTCAGTTTCGCCGTGGCCGGTGAGCCGGAAGTCGCAGCGGTAGAGGTCGAGTGTGCCACCGGCGCACCAGATCACATCCGGCCGGTCATGGAAGTAAATCTTGCCGGTGAGGATTCCCGCTTTCGGCTCCTCTTCCCCGGCGCGGACCATCTCGGTGAGGAAGCCCGGGTCCACCTCGGTGTCGTTGTCCAGCAGCAGAAGATAGTCGGCCCCCTCCTCCAGCACGTGTGAGAGACCCACGTTCCGCCCCCCGGCCACGCCGAGGTTCTCGTGGTTGCTGATCACGGTGACCTGGGGAAAGTCCCGCCGCACCGCCCCGGCTGAACCGTCCCCCGAGGCATTGTCCACCAGGACCACGCCAAAATTGGGGTAGTCCACGCCGGCCAGCGATCGCAGGCAAGCCAGGGTCATCTCTTTCTGGTTCCAGTTGAGCAGGATCACCGCCACCCGGGGCGCGGCATTGACGACGTCAGTCATCGGCACCCTCCTCCCCGGTGTCCACTTTAACCAGAACCTCTGCCTGGGCCGCCGGGGTCCAGCGATTGCGGTTGGCGAACCAGTCCACCGCGTCACAGAGCAGGTCCACCTGGAAGAGATAGCGCCCCGGCTCGTCGGGCGCCCGGACCTGCAGCATCGTGTCCATGGTCTCGCCCGGGCCGAGACGGCCGCCGGGCAGGGCGGTGTGCAGCCCGTCCCAGATGACGGGCCGGGGCTTGCCACCGTCGGCGGCCGGTGTCATCCAGTGATAGGAGAGGCGGACCCTGTCGTCCCAGGCATAGGGGCTGAGCGACCGAAGACGAAGCGGCACCTCGAATTCCGACCCGCTGGCCGCTGTTTCAGGCAGATCGGCCCGCTCCAGCTCATAGCGGAAGAACTCATTGCCGATGTAAGGTTCGCCCTCGCCCAGCAGGGACAGCTTCACGCCGAGGAAGCGGATGTCGGTGCTCCCCGGTTCACTGAACTTGGGGATGAAGCCCTGGTCTGTTTTGAACTTCACCACATAGAACCAGCTGGTGATTTCCTCGGAGGCAAAGGGATGCACGGCCCGTGGCTTGGGGTTCTCCAGCACCACCTGGAGTTGTTCCACCTCGGTCCCCCCGGCTGGCCCACCCTCCTCGAAGCGGCGCAGCGGCACGGTGCGAAACACGCCTTTCGCCCCCCGGCACCAGGCTTCGAGGTCCCGGCTGGAGCTGCTGAAGATGATCCGCTCCAGCGGCTTGCGGGACATCAGCAGCACCGCGGTGCGGCTCTTCCCCCGGACCCAGAAGGAGTCACCCTCGGGGTAGGCGTCGAGGTCGAGAAAGCGCAGGCGATACATGATCGTGCCCTTCTCGAAACCCCGCACCTGGTCGATGTAGGACGGGATCCAGCGCAGGGTTGTTTCGAAAGGCAGCACCCGGAACACCGGGTTGCGCACGTGAGCCTGGAGCGACTGGCGACTGGTGTTGGCCCCGAAGGGAGTGAAGAGCAGCTGGGAAAGGAAGAGCCCGGCCACCACCCAACCGGCCACCACCCCGGTGAGCGAGGGTATGCGGCCGATGAGAAAGAGGAATGCCGGGTAAAAGGAGACGAAGTAGCGGTTGCCGATGAACCCGCCGCCCCCCTGGTAGTTGAAGGAGAGCACCAGCAGGTAGAAACCGATGAGCGTCCCCGCCGCCCCGAGGAGAGCCCAGCGTTCCAGACCCATCCTCCGGCCGCCGCGAAAGAAGAACCAGTAGAGAGCGAGCACCGCGGGAAAGAAGTAGGGCACCAACCCGGTATGTCGCCCGATGGCGTAGTAGACGATGTTGTAGGGGAACTTGCCGTCGATGTTGAACAGGCCCAGCCCGCCGCCGCCGTACTCGCCGGCGCCCCGGGGATCCTTGTCCAGCAGCAGATCGGCCACTCCGGCCAGCCGCTCGGCCGAGTCCACCCGCGTGATGGCGCATCGTGCCACGTGATACACCGAGGGCGCATCGCTCAGCGCCAGCTGGCCCAGAACCATGATGCCGAACCCGGCGGCGAAGACCAGCGCGAGGGCCACCAGCCTGCTCCAGCGCCGGGTGACCAGGCCGTGGAGCGCGAAGAAGCCGCCAAAAGCGGCGTGGGGAAACTTGGAGAAGGCGGCCAGGGCGAAAAAGAAACCGGCCAGGGCTGCCCGAACCACTGGACGGGTAAAAAAGCCGGGCTTCACCCCTGTCCCGCCCTCCTCTTCGCTCCCCGGTCCGGGATGGATCCAGAAATAGCAGCCGAGGAAGATGACGAACATGTTGAACACTTCCGGATGCATCCAGAAGACATAGGGAAAGGCGGCGGAGAGGAAAAAGAAGGTCACGGCCATCAGCAGGGCCAGCCCGGCGCTGTTCCGCACACTCAGGTAGCGCCAGGCCAGCCAGACCATGACCAGGAACATCAGGGCATTGCAGAATACGAAGCCGTTGACCCCCATCAGGGCGTAGAAGGGCAGGACGAGCAGTGAGTAGATATACGGCTTGCCGTAGTAGAGGTTTTGGCCGCCGTCCGGTGTCATCAGGATCACGTTTCGCGGCCCACCCTCGAAAATCCGGTTGGTGGCGACAACGTCCCGCTGCTCCCAGCGGAGATCCCCATCCTCGAGGAGGCTCTGGGTCATCATGAAGTAGGCCGCTTCGTCGCAGATGAAACCGCCGGGAAGCCGTTCCTTGCCCACGGTGGCGGCAAAGATGAGGAGGAAGGCGGCCAGCAGCCCGAGGACCATGGCCGGAGTGCCGAACCCGCTCTTTCCCGGCACGGTCATGCCGGCTCTCCTTTTGCGGCCCGCTGTCGTGACCTGGAGAACCAGTAGAGCGCGATCAGCAGATAGAGCACCCCCCACATGGCTTCCATGATTTCGGTATTGTTCTGCATCAGGTATTCCTGAAGGAGGAAAAACTTGTGGATCTTGACCCAGGCAAAGTAACCGGCCAGGGCCCAGGAGAGGGCCAGCGGGGCCAGCGGCAGGCCGGCCCGCTCCACCAGTTGCCGGACACGCTGGTTCACCGATGCCGCCAGCGGCAGGAGAAAGACATAGAACAGCGTGCCGTAAGTGAAGATGTTCTCCACGGTCATGATCCGCTGCCAGGCCGGCTTGATCTCTCCGGAAAACTCCCGCTGGTTGAAGTAGATCAGGTTGTGGACGTTGAACTCGGCCTGGACATTGTGCGACTGCCAGAACTCGGGGGTGGCGTATTTCAGGTAGTGCTGGCCCCAGCTGATCTCCTCACCGGCGCCGAAGAAAAAGAGAAAGGCCATGCCGAGATAGAACCAGTTCTTCCGCGTCCCGAAACAGAGCCACCCCTCATCCCCCTCCGAGCGGAAGAAGAGGATCAGGAAAAAGACCGCCGCGAGGAACAGACAGATGGCCCCCCCAGTCTCCACCACGCCATCCTCCCAGAGCAGGATTTTGCGGATTTCCTCCTCGGGAACCAGCATGCAGGCGTAGCTGAAGGCGATGGAGAGAAGATACGGGACGAGAAGTTTGAAGTGGAATTGCCTGTCAACGGTTGTCTGGTTCATCAGCGGCACGGTCCCCCGGATTAGGTGTTGTTGTCGGGGCTCATCATAGAGGAAAGCCAGACCCAAGAAAAGCGGCCACAACCGGGGACGTACATGAATATATGACTTTTCCCGCCCCCGGTGATGGCCGGTCAAAAAGTCATATATTCATGTGCGTCCCCCAACTTTCCCCAGATGATAGCGGACAAAGCCCGCCACGGCCCGGAGACGGGCCGGCAGGGATGGCTGATGAAAGAATTCGAGGGCGTTCTCCAGGTCGAGATCCCGGGTCACGGCCAGCCGCCGCAAGGCCAGGGGGTTGGCGCCGCGGCGGTTCCCCCGGCCGCCGAAGAGCCGGGTGGAGACACGAAAAGCCGTCTGGTATCCCGCCGTCCGCACGGTCCGTTCCGCGGACCGGCTGTGAAAGCCGAAGGGCCAGGCCAAGTCGGTGCACTCGCCGCCCACCTTATCCTGCAGCATTCCCCTGGACGTTCGCAGCTCGTCCAGCGCGGTCTGCCGCTCCGCCCGCGCGAGGTCGATGTGGGTGTGAGAGTGGCCAGCCACTGAAACCAGGCCGGTGGCCCGCATTCTCGACAGTTCGTTCCAGTTGAGATACGCACCGCCGTCTTCGCCGGCCTCCCGGTGGCCCTGGTCCAGCGCTTCCCGGGTCAGCGTCCCTTGCTGCACATCGTCGAGTGTGGGACGCGGATCGCCCTCTCCCACTCTCGAGGTGATGACGAAGATGGTGGCCGGCACTTCGAAATGGCAGAGCATGGGGAAGGCGTAGGTCCAGTTGTCGAGGTAGCCGTCGTCGAAGGTCACCGCCACCGGCTTCTCAGGCAGCTCCAGACCACCGGTCACGTGGTTATGCAGCTGGTCCAGCGACACCGGGCTGTAGCCCTGTTTACGCAGCAGCCCCATTTGGTCGTTGAACAGCTGGGGACTGATGTAGAGCCCGCCCGGATCGTCTCCCTCCGGTTCGGCCACGTGGTGGTAACAGAGTACCGGAACCCAGGTGGCGCAGCCATACCACCAGAATCGGTAAAAAAACCAGCCGATAATACAGACGGCAAAGGCGATGAGAAAGGGAGTCACTACAGTTCCTTCCGCCTCGTGCAGTTAACCGGACGTCCACGATTCTAGTGCCGGAATCAGCGCCTTGCAATGTCCGCATTGATCTGAGGATGACCAGTGCCGATTTTCCCATGGAACTCTTGACTCTTCCCTGCACAATTGGTAGAGTCCTGACCCTCCGGTCAGCAAAATGACTCGAGAGTCACCAGGTTGACCAAGCGGTCATCGGACAGGAAAAGGCAACGCCATGGCGAACAAAAAGGAGTCGAAGCAGGAGGTGGTGGCCCGCTACCGCACCGAGGCGATTCTGGCCGCCACCCGAAAGGTCATCGCCGAAAGCGGACCGGAGTTCACCCTCGACCGGGTGGCCGAAGAGGCGGGAGTGGCCAAGGGAACGCTCTACCTCTACTTTCCCAGCAAGGACGAGCTGGTCTTCACGGTATTGAAAGATGACATCACCTGGCTGCTGGGAAAAACCAGGGAGGCGCTGGAATCGGATGCACCGCTGCTGGAGCGGATGCGGCAGATGGTGCGCGACCAGTTCGAGTTCGTCAGCGCGAACCGGAACATCTTCCTCTACTACCGGGCGCGAATGGGCGGAAGCGAGCACGCGGCGCGAAAGGATTTTCAGTGCCGGATGCGCGAGGAATACGAGCAGTTCATCGACCTGATGACCATCTATTTCGAAAAATCAATGACCGCCGGCGAGATCCGGAGTCTGGAACCGCGGAAACTGGCCCGGGTCTTTTCCGGGACCGTCGACTCGGTGCTGGCCGACTACATCATCGGCAGCCAGGAAACCCCCATCGACGAGGAGGTGGACTTCGTCATCGACGTGGTCCTTCACGGAATTGTCAACAAAAAGGGAGAAACGGAATGAATCGGCCCTGGTGGCCACTGGCCGCATTGATCCTTGTCCTGGCGCTGCACGCCGCCCTGCCGGCCGCAGCCGACGACACTGCCCCCGGCACCACATATACTCTGGAGCAGGTCTTCAGCAAAGTGCTCTCGGACAACGAGACCATCGGCCGGGCCTGGTCCGAGGTGGCCAAGGCCGAGGCGGTGCACAAAGGCGCCTGGTCGCAGGTGATCCCCAGCCTGACCTTCAACGGCAGCCTGACCCGCTACGACAAGTCGCAGGAACTGGACTTCGGCGAGGATGAAGAGGGCAACCCGGCAACCTTCGAGATCCTGCCCCAGAACGACTGGTCCTACATGTTCAACCTGCGCCAGGTGCTCTACGCCGGCGGCCGGCCCCGCCGGGCGCTGAAATACACCGACAACCTGCGCGACCTCTCGCGGCAGGGCCTGCAGCAGGTGCGCCAGCATGTGCTGCTGGCCGTGGCCGCCAGCTACACCGAAATCCTCAAGGCGCAGAGCGACATCCGGCTGGCCCACACCGACATGGAGCTGGCCGCCCGCCAGCGCCAGGTGGCCCAGTCGCTGTTCGACGCCGGCGAGGCCGTGCGGGTCAGCGTGCTGCGGGCCGAGCTGGCCGTGGTCAGCGCCGAGCGGAAGCTCATCGAGGCGGAGAACCGGCTGGTGCGCGGACGGGAAAACTTCACCGTACTCACCGGGATCAGCGGCGAGTTCACAGTGGCCCAGCCGCCGGCGCCGTCCCCCGGCCTCGGCGACCAGGAGGAGATGATTGCCGAGGCGCTGGCCGCGCGGCCCGAGATCCGCGCCGTGAACCTGGAAATCAGGAACGCCGAACTGATGGTGGAGATCTCCCGCGGCGAGTGGCTGCCCACCCTCTTCGCCGACGTGAACTACATCCACCAGAAGGCCGCTTTCCCCACCGACCGGTGGTGGAGCGGCGTGCTCAGCCTCTCGCTGCCGATCTTCGACGGCGGCCTGGCCCTTTCGCACAAACGGGAGGCCGAACAGAATCAGATTCAGGCTGAGCTGAAGCGGGACGAACTGGTGAAACAGGTGCGCAGCGAGGTGATCCAGACCCGGCTGACCACCCTCGACCTGCAGAAGGTCTACGGGGTGATCCAGGAGCAAGCCCGGCTGGCCACCCAGACCTACGAAGATATCGACAAGATTTACGCCGTGGGCGAGGCCACCGACCTCGACCTGCTGGAGGCCCGGAGAACGCTGATCGAATCGGAACGGATGCTGAACGACGTGGAGAACGACATGGTGCTGGCGGCCTGTGCCCTGGAACTCAGCCTGGGCACCCTGGGTCGCGGGATCACCGCCACCACTGAAGGAGAACCGGATCATGTCCTGGAACAGTGAGCGCACCGCCGCACTGCTGATACTCGCAATCATTCCGCTGCTGGCGCTATTCCCCGCCTGTAACGGCGACACCGACAAGATCGGGTTGAGCGACGCCAGCGCCGCTGAACAGGCCGCCGCCGGGGACCGGCAGGAGGTGCCGGTCTCCGAACAGATGCTCTCGGCCACGGTCACCGCCGCTTCGGATGAAATAGTCTTCGAAACAGTGGGCAGCTTCGAAGGCTGGCAGGAAGTCACTGTCAGCTGCGAAGTGGACGGCAAGATCGCCCGCATCCCGGTGGAGATCGGCCAGCGGGTCAGGAAAGGCGACCTGCTGGCGCTGCTGGAGGAGACCGATTTCGAGCTCGATGTGACCCGGGCCGAGGCAAGCCTCGACATGGCCACAGCCGACCTGGATAACGCGAAGAACGAGTATGAACGGAAGGAACTGCTCTACAAGGACAACACCATCCCCAAGTCGAGCTTTGACAGCTTCGCCACCCGCCTGGCCCAGGCCGAGGCGAACCAGCGGATGGCCGATGCGGTGCTGGCCCAGGCCCGCCACCGCCTGACCAAGGCCCGGATCACCGCCCCGGCGTCCGGCTACGTGGGCCAGAAGTTCGTGGCCGAGGGCGAGTTCCTCAGCATGTCGTCGGGCTACGAGATGATGCGCCTGGTGGTGGACCGGCCGATGAAGCTGGTCTTCGAGGTGCCGGAAAAGCTGGGGATGCGGATAGCCACTGGCGAGCCGGTGCAGGCAAAGGTGGCCGCATTTGGCGACCGTCTGTTCAGTGGAACGATCCACGCGGTGAGCCCATCGGCCTCCGTAAGCACCCGCACCATACCGGTGGAAGCGAAATTCGACAACAGGGACGGTGCGCTGAAGAGCGGCTTCTTCGCCTCGGTGAGCCTGCGGCTTCCCCGGGGAGAGGAGCTGCTGCAGATCCCCCGGGACGCCGTGAGTCGCAATGAAGTCGGCGAAAGTTACGTCGATGTGGCCGAGGGCGACGGCACCAGACAGGCCCTGGTCACCGTGGCCGGATCCGAGGGCAGAAACTACCTGGTCACCGGCGATCTCAAGGCCGGCGACACCGTGCTCTACCACTAAGGGGCAGACCATGATCCTGGCAGACATATCCGTCAAACGGCCGATCTTCGCCACCATGGTGATCAGCGTGCTGCTGGTCTTCGGCCTGATCAACTACAACGAAATCGGGATGGACTTCTTCCCCGAGGTGGAGTTCCCCTACGTCACCATCCTCACCGTGCTCCCCGGCGCCGACCCGGAGACCGTCGAACTGGAGGTCACCGACAGGATCGAGGAGGCGGTGAGCACCCTGGAGGGGATCAAGACCCTCAGCTCCTCCAGCTTCGAGGGCTTCAGCCAGGTGATGATCGAGTTCGTCCTGGACAAGAACGTGGACGTGGGCGCCCAGGAGGTCCGCGACCGTGTGGCTTCGATCCGCGGCGACCTGCCCGGCGACACCGAGCCGCCGCTGGTGGAGAAGTTCGCCTTCGACAGCATGCCGGTGGTCTCGGTGGCCCTCTACGGCG
>JAQAZP010000298.1:0-25467 GCA_032127265.1 Acidobacteriota bacterium | reverse complement strand
GGAACCGTTCCGGCCGCCGCGCGGACCTGGACCCACCAGGACGGCTACTTCGAGCACTACGAAGGCACGGCAACCTGCCTGCAATGTCACGAAGCCGAGGCCACGAACTTCTTCCACTCCCAGCACTACCAGTGGCAGGGTGACGCACCGGGGATCACCGGCTCCGGCACGCAGAAGCTGGGCAAGATGAACACGATCAACGATTTCTGTACCAACCCGCTGGCCAGCTGGATCGGCGAGGCGATAAACAGTGACGGCAACGTGATCTCCGATTCAACGCTGCCGGTGTGGGCGATGCCCGCCGGCTCGAAGAGCATCAGCCGGACATGACCGTGGGGAATCACCCGGTGCTCCACGCCCCTTTTCACGATGCAAAACTCACCCGGGTGGAGCCAGGTGGGTGTGCCAGGGCACCTTGTCCACTTCACAGCGAACCAGCAACACCAGCTGGCCATTCAGTTCGCCCACTACCTTGGGGGAAAACATGTCGTCGAATTTTTCGAAGTACTCCGCGATGTTGATCACTTTCGCCATTGATCCCTCCTTTTGGTCAACATGAAAATACCTCCCGTCCGGCAAGGCACCAGGCACTAACCCACAAATGGATAATACAATGAAGAAGCCGCAGGATTTGCTTTCCTGATGAGTCGGTTTAAATCAAGCAATGCCTTGACACAAACACTTACCAGGCATTAATTATGTTACTGTATACGGATCGACGATCCACCGATATCTCGCACTTTCCGGTTCCAACTCATGCCGGGAGCCATCATGAAATCGTCACTTCGATGTGCTGTCGTTCTATTGGCTTGCCTGGCGGTCCGCTTTTCAGCCCAGGCATTGGTCATCAATGTCCCGCTGGACCAACCCACCATCCAGGCCGGCATCGATGCCGCCTCTCCGGGCGACACGGTCCTGGTGGCCGACGGCACCTACTACGAAAACATCAACTTCCTGGGCAAGGCGATCACCGTGACCAGCGTCAACGGCCCCGCCTCCACCACCATCGACGGCAGCAGTACGGGCAACGTGGTGACTTTCCAGAGTCATGAAGGACGCGATTCGTTGCTCGAGGGGTTCACCATCACCAACGGGGCCAGCGGCACTGAGACCGGCACCGTCGACTGGTGGCCGATGTATAGGCATGATACCAGCGGAAGTGCGGCCTCATCTTCGACGGTCCCTGATGAAGTGCATCTGATCTGGTACCGGGGGCTCACGGGTGGCCAAACGAGTCAGCCACTGAGCGTCATGGACGGCCGGGTCTACGTCACCAGCAGGGATGCCCTGTGGTGCCTCGACGCCGCCACCGGTCAGGAAATCTGGAGCTATGACAACATCTACACCGACGGCCGCATCGATTCTGCACCCACGATCACGGACACCCGAGTCTATGTCGGGCTCAAGAATTTCTGGAGCTACGGCGCCATGGTCTGCCTCGACGCCGAAACCGGAGAGGAAGTATGGGTTGAAAACGCCTACGGAACCGGGGGCACGTTTGATGTGAGCAGCTGGTCGTCCACCGCCTATGTCTCGGGCGACCGGATCTACTACTACTCCTACTGGCTGGACTCGGGGGGGGTCGGCAGCCGCGGCCACACACTGATCTGCCGCAACCGTTTCACCGGCCAGCGCCTCTGGTACCGAAGTTATTACGACGAGGTGTACCCTGGAGGGATCGCCTTGGCTCCGGGGAATGAACTCTTCGTTTCAGAGGATGATAGTATGCGGAAATACGAAGCCACCGGTCCCACTCTCATCTGGCAGATACCGGGGCTGTTCATATACCCCGTCTGGTATGGCAACAAAGTTTACACCGTCACCCACGACCGGGTGTATTGCCACGATGCAATGTCAGGCAAAGAGGTCTGGGTGCATGAGTGTGTCTATCCCTACCAGGATCCCGGCCGGGTGGCGGCCAGTGACGGCAAGATCTACTTCCGAACGTCGGGCGGTTATTTCAACTGCCTCGATGCCACAACCGGAGATGAACTCTGGAGCGTTCACGAGCCGTCGAGCACCTTCTTCCAGGCGAGCATCGGCGACGACCGGGTCGTGGTCCCCGATCTGGCCAACAATCTCCTCTATTGCTTCAACGGTTCGGACGGAAGTGAAGTCTGGACCTATCCCTTCAGTGGCGATGCATCCGGCCAGGCTGCGGCCCTAGCCGACGGAAAAATCTACCTCACCGGCCAGGCCTATGGTGTTCTCTGCCTCGGATCGGACCCGCCCCAGGTTCCCACGCTCAGCGCCGCGCTTCTCTGCTCTCCGGCAGCGGGGACACTCCCCCTGGATCTGTCCATGGATCTTGTGGTGACGAACGAACGGCCCGACCAGACCCGCACGGCGGCGCTGCGGCTTGACGTGACACTGGGCAACGGCGCATTCTATTCCAATTGGCGAAACGGGCATACGGTGCTCGAGCCGGCAGAGTTCCTCTGGAGGAGCTGGGCCGTCCACATACCCGATTTCCCGTCGCTTGCCGGAATAAACACGTTCCACCTCCAGGCCCAGGACACGACACCGCCCCCGTATAATCAGCCTCCCTACCTTCCCTCCGGTTTCACGTCCAGCGACACGTGTACGATGTCTGCGGCGAGGCCATAAGCAAAGTCTCAGTCTGCCGGGGGCAACAGCCGTATTCCGTCTCCGATGGAGATTGCACCAGGTTCCAGCACCCGGGCATACAGACGGGCCCACCCGGGGTGTGCCTTCTGCGAGATTCTGATGGAGTTGCCGTCGGCAAAAGACATGCCGATGGTCTTGCAGGGGGTAGTGTAGCTGGTGACTTCGAGGATCACGGCCTCGCCCACCTTCAGCCGCATGCCGGGAACGATTTCATCCCAGTCCAGTCCCGAGACGGTGAGGTTTTCACCGGTGGAGCCGGGGAAGACCGGGTGCCCTTCGGCCTGCAGGGCCATGATCCGCTCGAGAGAGAAGAGGCAGACCGCACGGTCAGGACCGCCGTGAAACTCGAGGTTGTTCTGCCGGTCGCCGGCCACCCCTGACGAGGATATTTCAGCGCGAGGCACGGGGAGCTTGGGCACCCCGCCGTTGGAGACGTTTATCCGGAAGACGCGTGCCGTGCTCATGGCGCCACCTTTCTCCTGATCAACCGACCACCGATTCACAGAACGTGGCCGAGCCGTCCACCTCATTGATCTCGGGGACCAGACCGAGTTGTTGCCAGAGTTGCCGGAAATCCTCCGCCCGCACATACCCGGCCTCGAAACCGTCGTAGCAGACAATGACGCCTTCGCGGGTGGCCTCACGGTCGATGGTACCGATCAGGCCGTGGGCCGCTTGCAGCTCGAACCACTCCAGCCGGTGGTCCCAGAACCCTTTGGCATAGCTGGAGAAGATCACCCGCCCCCCTGGCCGGCAGACCCGGACGGCTTCGCGGACCAGCTGCTCACGGTCCACGCAAAAGGCGGCGATGCCATTCTGTAAACAGAGAACCACATCGAACTGATCATCCCTGAAACTCATGGCTGAAGCGTCCATGTCAAAATATTGACAGGCCATCCCGGGAGACATTGTTTGCCGGGCGAGGCGCAAACTTTCCACGGCTGTATCGATACCCACCAGGCGGCCGGCATCACCGGTAAGCTCGGAGAGCACCCGGCCATAGCCGCACCCCAGCTCGAGAACTTCGTCGCCGGGGGAGAGGCGGGAACGGACATGGTCGATCTCGGCCCGCAGATACTGCACTATCCGCGGCGTGGCCAGTTCGTAACAGCGCCGCAGTCGATGGCCGGACAGGTTTTCAGCGTAGTAGGAAGGCATTCAAAGAACCATCTTCACGCCCTCGATCAGGCGCAGTTCGGCATCGATCCGACTCATCTCATCCTGGGAGTTCACCACGGTGGTGATGCGGTAGCTCACATAGGTTCCGTTTTTCGACTTGTTGCCCCGGACCACCGGGGTCTCCACACCCAGTTGCATCAATACCGTCTCGATGACAAAGGCCATCTTCTCGTGATCCTCGGCAATCACCCGGAACTGGCACTCCAGCGGGAACTCGAGGTTGGAGGGATCGAGTTGACAGCTGTCGGTCATGCAGCCAGCTCCATGGGAAATTGCTTTTTCAATGCACTGATCTGAACTCAATCAGTGGTATTGGTTTGAATTGATTCGACGGATCCTTGAAACCATATCACAAGCAGTGGGAAAACTGGATCAGGCCGCCCCGGTTTCTGCCGGCGCTTTCCGGTCGGCGGGAATGGAAACACTGGGCAGGAGGACGGTGAAGGTGGAGCCCTGCCCTTCGATGCTCTCCACCCTGATGTCTCCCCCGTGCTTTTCGATGATCCCCTTGGAGACCGACAGCCCCAGCCCGGTGCCCTCGCCGGTGGCTTTGGTGGTGAAAAAGGGGTTGAAGATCGATCCGATGAGGTGCTGCGGAATACCGGTACCGGTGTCGGTGAAACGGGCAGAGATGAATCCGGCTTGATCGCTCTCGCTTGTTTCAATGCGCAGCGTCCCACTCCCGGGCATGGCGTCGATGGCGTTGAGAATCAGGTTGAGGATGACCTGGTCGAGCAGCTTGCGGTCGCCGTAGATCGGCGAGAGGGTCTTCTGCAGGTTCTTCTCCAACTTGATCGTCTGCATCTTGATCTGGTTCTTGGCCAGCTGGACCGTCTCGTCGATGATCTCGTTGATATAGACGTACTCGTGCTCGGCTTCGCTCTGCCGGGCAAAATCGAGCAGGTTCTGGACGATCTTCTGCGCCCGCTCGCCCTGGGTTACCAGGTCCTCCATCATCTCGTCGATCTCCTCCCGGCTCAAGTCATCGAACCCCTCGCGCATCACATCCGCGGTGATGATGATGTTGTTCAGCGGGTTGTTCAGCTCGTGGGCGATCCCGGCAGTGAGATTGCCGATCTCGCGCAGCTTCTGTGAGTCCATCAGGATCTTCTGCCGCTTGTTGATTTCGTACATCATGTGGTTGAGGGCGATGGCCAGGTTTGAATACTCGTCCTTGTACTTGCGCTTGGGGGTGATGGGCAGAAAGTCCCCCCCGGCAAAGCGCTGGGTGGCCTCCATCAGCCGGTTGAGCCGCAGCACGATGTGGCGATTGATATGAGCAGCAATGAAGACGAACAGGATGAGCATGATTCCCAGCAGCAGGATGAAGATGCCGGTCATCCGTCTCAATCTCACGATCACCAGTTCCCGTTCTTTCTGCGAAATGAAGAGAACGCGTTCAAGGGCGATGGAACCGTGGTAGCGGATCCGATCGGAGAGGTAGATGAACTCATCCGATTTGCGGAACCGCTCATCGTTCCCTTTCTTTTGCATCTGTTCGGCTACTTCCTCGTACTCTCCCAGGTTCAACCGGACGCCTTCGATCTCCTCCGCCCCCACCACCCGGCCAAGCTCTATCGATGCCTGGTCGAGCAGGCTGGCGGCGATCGCCAGGTGCTCCTGGATTTCAGACAGGTCGGTGTTGTAGAGAAAAAAGTTCTTTTCGATCCGCCGTACGTGCTGGATCTCATTGGACAACCGGTCGGCGATGGAAATGTAACGGATATGGTCCTTGATCAGCGAAAACATGAATATCCCCGACGCGGCAATGGTGGCGCTGATCACGAAAATACTGAAGAGAATGAGGGCGAGCCTGGTCTTGATGGTGAAACTGGGGCGTTCGAGAAGGGACTGCCTGATCCTGGTCTCCTCGGCGTCGATGTCTGTGCGGGACGACGAGGAGCTGCTAAGGTAGGGGCACCGGGTTTCGACGGCTCTTGATCAGAGTTTCCCATCTGCTTCCAGCGAGGCGGCGGCCTTGTCAATGGCCACCTTGAGGTCCTTCGGTCTGAACGGTTTGGAGATGAAGTCGAAGGCCCCCTTGGCCTGGGCTTCGCGCGCGATTTCGATGGTGGCGTATCCGGTGATCATGATCACTTTCGTTCTCTCGCCTTTTTCGATCACCCGGTTCAGCACCTCCATCCCGTTGATGTTGTCCATCCTGATGTCGGTGACCACGATGTCGAATGTCTTGCCGTCGATCCGCTCGATCGCCGAGGTGCTGTCGACGAATGTCTCGACCCGGTGTTTCGATTTCCCCAGGTACTGTTCGAGCCGCTTGCAGACCACCACCTCGTCATCGATGATACAGATGTCCAAGCCGCGTTTTCCCATGGTTTGAATTCCTTTCACCCGGAGCTTCCGTCGTTCTGCCGGGCTAAGTGTTTATCGAGGAGATCGCCCGCCGGTGCCGGATGTAGCCGCGCCCCACATTGAACAGAATGATGAAGACACCGCTGAGCCCGCTGAGATAGAGTATCGCCTTGCTGATGGAGTTGAGCATGGGATAGAGCGACGGGTCCACCAGGACCAGCAGTTTGAGCTGGGCCAGGTATATCGGCACGGCCACGGCGCGGCTGATCACGCAAAGGATGATGATCACCCCGGTGACCAGGCGGATTATCCGCTCGTTGACCACCTTGGTGCCGTAGGCACCGATGAAAACCCCGAGCAGCGACCCGAGGTAGAGCAGGAGGACCAGCCGGATGTCGACGAAACCCTCGAGGGCATAGTTGATCGCACCGAAGGCCCCCATGAACATGGCCAGAAACAGCTCGGTTCCGGCGGCCACCGCGGTGGGGATGCCGAAGACGTAAATCATCGCCGGCACCCCGAGAAACCCGCCGACGCCGATGGTGCCGGCAAGGTAGCCCACCGCGAGGCCGACGATCAGGATGACCCAGAGCGATACTTTCACGTCGGCCACCGGGAAGTCGATCATCGGGAAGAGCCTGAAGCCCGAAAGCCAGGTGGCGATTCGTTTCGACGGCCCGGAATCGCCCTCCTCCCTTTTTCTCAACGAATCCCGCAGCATGGAAATGGAAACGAAGAAGAGGACGATGATGAAAACCAGGCTGATATACAGGTTGGCCGCAGCCCCTGAGCCCTCGCCGTGTCCGCCGCCGCTGCCGAAGAGCGAAGTGGAAATCCAGACGGCCAGACGGATGCCGAGCAGGGCGGTGACCAGCATGAAGATGCCGAGCTTTTTGTCCACATGCCCCATCTCGCCATGTTTTCGAGCCCCGACCATCGCCTTGCCGAACTTGTGCGTGATGTTCGAACCCACCGCCACCACACCCTGAACGCCGAGGTTCATCATCCCCGGAGTCATGAAGAAAGCCCCGCCACTGCCGATGAAACCGCTGAGCACACCGCCGATGAAGCCAAGGAGGATCACCTGGAAACAGGTCGTGAGGTCGAGCGCGATGAACAGATCACCCATGATGATTCACCTGTTGGTCAGTCGAATTTGAACAGTTTGAGCACCGAGGAGGTTACCGTGCCGTAGACCTGCGCGAAAAAGGGAACGAAAGCCGTGATGGCCACCATCGAGACCAGGCGCCACTTCAGTTCGGGCCGGGAGAGAAAGGCCAGGATTTGGTCGTCGAAGTGGAACACCGTATAGAGGGAGAGGCCGGCCAGTGCCGCGCAGGCGATCATCTGCACGGTCTGCTTCGGTCCGAAATGATACTTGGAGACGATCTGGTCGATGGTCAGCACCGGGACTTTCAGCGAATCGGAAAGGGCGTTGGACCACTCGGTAACCAGGCGTTTGCGGGTCGAGGTGCCCTTGGTGAGAAAGATGCCGTCGAGGATGATCAGGCGGTAGCTGGTGGCACGGTCGATGGAATTGAGCAGTGTCTTTTGCGACCCCTGGAGGGTCCGCTTCCGTCCGGCCTTGCCGTCGCTGATCAGCCGAGCGTAGAGGCGTGCGATGTCGCTCGTTTCGTCCTGGTAGGTGCGGTCCTCATCGTCGATGATCCCGGTTTCGCGCCAGCCTGACGGCTCTTCGGATTCTGCCTCCGCGGGCACCGGCGATGCCACCTCTTCACTGTCACCCGGGGTGAATTTGACCAGTTCCACCGCAGCGCCCCAGGAGGCGGCGATCTCCATCACCGAACCATAGGACGGTCCTTCGGGTTCGAACGCCTCCTGGATCCAGAGGATGTTCGTCTCGGCGGCGGTGCAGACCACCTCCCGCACGCCCTCCACACCGCCGATCAGCGTGGTTATGTTTTCCAGGCCCTTCACCGCCCCGTGGGGGTAGGTGACATGGACGATCCCCTCGCTGGCCCGTACCTTGACGTTGAGCCGGCGGGCTTTTTCGTCTTCGGACAGTCGGAGGCGGCACCGCGAGGCGAGGAGCAGGTCGCGCAGTGCCGCGGTGGCGGACGGCGTGGGCTGGAACTCGGGGAGTTGGGCCATGGAGCAGACTGCCAGGGCAGCGTTCTGGACGCTCATCTGGCTGAGGTTGAGTACCATGTCGTAGAGGGTGAAAACGTCCCAGTCCACGTTGTAGAACTTACGGACCCACGACCGACGGTCGTCCTCGACGTTCTCGATGTACTGCTTGGCCTTATTGCGAGTCAGGTTGAGGCTTTGGCTTACCAGGTTGATCCGCGACTCGAGGTCGAGGACCACCCGGATCTTGAGGATGTGGCCCACGCCCGGCAGCAACAGGTGCCCGTCTCGCCCGTGATAGACGATGTTGTTTTCCAGCGCCCTCTCGCAGAGCAGCGAGGTGGCCAGCGCCTTGTAGTGCTCAAGTTCTATGGAGAGGGCCTCGGACGTGTCGCGGCGCATGACGATCGCCGTTTCCAGCTTGCCGATGGGGATGCGGCGTTTCACCGCCTCCTCGAAGAGCTCCTCGCGGCTGAGGCAGTGGTAGCCGAGCTTGGCGGCCAGCGCCTCGGCAAAGTCCTTGCCGTGCGTTTTGCTGCCCCGTGATACGCAGATTATCCTCATCGTCTATTCGCTCCTCAGGCCGGCCGTTCCCCTGCAGCACTTGCACCGGCTCAATCGTGGCCGAATATCCCGCCTCTCAACTGGTCGGAGGCAAGGGAGATGTGGGTATTGCACCTGGTGACTCCCTTTACCGACTCGGCTGTTTCGACGATCAGATTTCTCAGTTTGCGGCTCTTGACCATGCCCCGAATAGTGACCGCTCCTTTTTGCGCCGCCACCTTGATGTTCTGGTCCCAGATCCGGTCGTCGGCGGTAATCGCGGCGAGCACTTCCGATTCGAGCAGGAGGTCATTGAGCCGGTTCACCGACCTGGTGGTGGTGGCGAACTCCTCACTGTTGGCCAGCATTTCAATCATCTCGCCGGCGGTGTCCAGTGAAATGTTGCCGAGATTGGCGATAAAATCATACAGCGCCGGATCGTACCAGTCCTTGCCGTAAAGGAACTTGACCCAGCGGCGTCGTTCCTCGTCGACCTTGAGCAGGGCCGCGGCAGCCTCCTCCCGCGAGAGGCCGGTATCGTCCACCATGTTCTGAATCCGCAGGTCAAGGGGGGCCTCCAGCCGAACTTTCAGCACGTGTTCAATCCCGTCGAGGTAGAGTGGGCCGGCGTAGCCGTGATAGATGATCTTGTCCTGCCGCGCGGCCTCGATCAGGGCGCATTTGACGTAGATCAGGTAACGGCTGTGCTCTTTGGTCATCCGGTGCCAGAGGCTGGGGGCCTCGGTCAGTTTCTGGTAGAGGTCCTCCTCCATGATGTTGTACTTCCGGGCGCAGGAGGAGATCACTTCCCGGCTCATGCACTTGTAGCCCAGACGTTTCTCCAGTTCGCGAGCCAAGGCTTCCCCACCGCTCTTCAGCCCCCGGCTGATGGTAATGATGGCCATGGAACCCTCCAATCACGGATTGGCAAAACTATAGGGCTTTCCGGCATCGGGTGGGGCTAAGCTGGCTGGAGTCGGAGCAGGTTCGGATCGCAGCCCTGTTGGCGCGGCAGGGCTATTGGACCGAATCTTGATCAGATCAGGAGCCGGAACCTTAACGACTCACGAGTGCCGGATAGACTAAGAATAGGGAATTCCGCCCACCGGGTCAAGGAGTCCGACCGAAAGAAAACGACCCGCCTGTTCGTCGCTGCCCTTTCCGCCGGTCACACGCATTTCCTATCCGGCCCTGTTCAGAAAATCCCGTAGATCCAAGGCAAAAGTGGAGAGCCTTCGGTCAGCGTGGTCAGGAGCAGCATCAGAATCACAGGGATGGCCACATATACGATCAGTGCCACTGCGATGGCCGATACACGCTGCAACGCCATCACCGTTTCGAGGATGAAGACCGTCACGATGAAAATGTAAGCGGAAACAGCAAAGTGCAGCCCCGAGACAAGCCAGGAGGACCAGTGGAGGGGCGGCGGAGAGGGCGGGGCGGGTAAAAAGATTCGGATGATGATTGAGATCATCAGCGTAAGGACCCCGATGACCGAGGTGTAGGCTATCGGCTTCCAGAGGTCGAGGTACCCCCCCCGGCCCCCGAACAGGCGGGCAAGCAGATAGAGAATACCCGCCATGACGAAAGAACTGACGATGGCACTCACCGTGACATAGACAACTCTGGGGAATCCGCTCCAGAGTCCCCCGATGAAATTGAACAGGGCGATAAAGCTCAACCCCATAAGCAATGCCGAGGGGTCTTCGGCCACCGCCTGGATACTGCTGCGGCGGAAGGTCAGGATGTCAAACGCCTGTCTGAGACTTTTTATCCAGCCCATCTGCTTCCTCACTCTGCTTCCTCACTGGATTCCCGGGCACAGGCGATCACGTGCCCGTCTGAGTCCATGGCATAAGCGGCATCGTGGCCCCAATCCCTTGGTTGAAGCGGGCTCAGTTCCCTGGCGCCGGCAGCCAGCGCCCTTTGGTGATACGCATCCGGGTCATCCACCACGAGGTAGAGCTCGGCCCGGGGGATGCCGGCCGCGCATCCGGGATCGATCACGGCATCACCGAGCAGCCGCTTGACCCCCTCTGCGGGCATCAGTCCGAGCACGGCCCCGCCCGGCAGCTCGAATTCGGTCATCCCGGGCACGTGAAGCCGGGGTCTGCGGTCAAGCAGCCGGGAGTAGAAATCGGTGCTCCACTCCTGGTCCGCCACGTACAGGATAAAGTGCGTGCGGTTCATCGGAACCTCCTTAGGGGTAACAACGAATCAACCGAGCAATTATTCACCTGCCTGCTCCTGCTCCACCTTTTCCGCCACCACGATCAGCTTGCGGCCAAAGAGCAGGGTGGACGTGTTCTGGGTCGGCACCTTGCTCTTTCGTTTCCCCTCCACCAGCATCACCAATTTTATCAGCGGGACGAGAAAGGCGAAAGCGAGCGAGAGACTCTGCCGCTTGTCGGTGGCCACCCGCTGCAGCCGGAAGCCGCAGCGGGAGAGCATCCACTGGTAGCGGTTGAGGGTGAAAGGGGAGATGTGCTGCGAGACCGGGTCAACTGTGCCGGGCTCCAGCGGGCCGAACGAGTAATAGTAGCCGCCGAAGAAGAAGAGCATCCGCGACTTGAGCGAGAGGATGTTCGGCGTGGTGAAGAGCAGCAGGCCGCCCGGCCTGAGCACCCGGGCGGCTTCGTCGAAGAAGGCCCGGTGCCCGTCGATGTGCTCCACCACCTCCACCGCCACGGCGAAATCGAAACGCGCGTCGTCGTATGGCAGCTGTCCATTTTTGCCGATGGGCCGGCACTGGACGCCGGCCACCTGGAACAATCCGGGGTCAGGGTCGCAGGCGTCGACCTCGATCCCCGCTTCGTTCAGCCGGGCCGACAGAGCACCCTGGCCGGCCCCCAGATCGAGGGCCCGGAGTCCGGGCTGTTTGAGGTCGATACATTCCGAAAGCAGGGAAATCACCCGCTGGTGGGTTCCTCTCACCGCCATCGATCGTGCCACGATATCCCCCTGGGTCTGAAATGGGTTCACCACTTCAGATGAAGATTTGAATCAACTGCCGAGATTATATCAGCGTTGCGGGATGTGAGAAGGGGGTGGCGGCGGATTCTATTCGTAGTAGGTCAGCTCGGGCCAGGCCTGGCTGAAAGGGATCTTCATCCCCCGGCCGATCCAGATCGGGCTCTCGTCACGCCACTTCATGCACCAGTCGCAGTCGTGGAACCCGGCCTGCTCCACCTCCTCGAAGAGCCAGTCCATGGTCTCCCGGCGAAAACCCACCACCACGGCTACGGTGGTGCTGTCGGGAGGCGGCCCCCAGTGCCCGTAGCTGTTCTGGGTGCCATAGACCGGCGGCAGGCCGCGGCCGCGGCCGAGCAGCTCGATGGCTCCGGCCTGTCCGTAGGAGGGGGCGAGGATCACGGCGTTGGCCAGCTCCTCGGCGGAGAGCGACAACGACGCCTGCTCCACGTCGTCGGCCAGTTGCTCCCAGCCGAACCGGTCGGCGAGCCACTGGGGCAGATCGGTTTTCTTCCCCTCGCCTGCCTCCACCTGGGGAATGACCCCCAGCGTGGCAGCGAATCGCGCGGTTGTTTCCGGCGGCAGGAGGGGCAGTCCCAGCGGCGCCAGGGCCAGGCCATTCGTGACGAGGATCACCGGAATGGCGTATCTCAGCCAGCGAAGCTTCGCCCGCCTGGTCCAGTGACAGAGCAAGGCGCCGCCACCGGCAAAGAGGATCGAGTATGCGCCGACAATGCGGTCCGGCCGGCTCTTCTGTCCCACCAGCATGACGGTGAGCAGGGCCAGGTAGAGCCACCCCAGGTGGCGGTAGGGCCTCCCCCGCTTGGTCCCGAGGAAGAAGACCAGTCCGGCCAACCAGACCAGGAATGCCGCCGGATTGTTGAACAGCACCTGCTGGATCAACACCTCCAGCGGCGGGGTGTGGACATTCTTGTACAGGTCGGCGTTGCGGTAGAACTCGAGGGAGGGCCAACTGTTGACCACCTGCCAGATGATGTTGGGCAGGAGGAGCAGCAGGGCAACGGCCGCGCCGATCCAGAGCCAGCGGCTCTTCAGATGCCGCCGCGCCCGGGTGAGGATCATCCCGACACCAAGGCCGAGAAGCAGCAGGACGAATGTGTGCTTGTTCTCCAGGGCCAACCCGGCCAGAACGCCGAACAAAAGCCAGAGCCGCGGCTCATCACGTTTCTCGATCTCCACCAGTACCAAAAAGACCAGGGCCCAGAAAAGTATGGCCAGGCAGTTCATCGAGTAGAAACCGAAGGTGACGTGCCAGATCGAGCCAATCATCGCCGCCCCGGCGGCAACGGCCTGTCCGTAGAGCCCCGCGCCCAGACGACGGGCGATGTGACCGATAATCAGCACCGTGGCCGCCCCGGCCAGCGCGGGAAAGAGCCGCAGCGCGGGAAGGGAATCCCCGATTATGGCCTTGATCAGTTTGAGCAGCAGGATCGAAAGCGGCGGATGGTCGACATAGCCGAAGGCCAGGTGGTCGGCGCAGGGCAGAAAGTAAAGCTCGTCGATGAAGTAAGTGTACTGCCCGGTGATTCCCGGAACCCAGAGGAAGAGGAAGTAGACCAGGGCCAGCCCCCAGAGAGCCGGGTGGGGTCTCCAGGAAACGCGGCTCAGGTTCTGCTCGGCGGTCATCTGCTCCTCCTCGGGGTGATCCGGGGCCACCACTCACGCCTTGAGCACGATGCGATACCTCGCTTTGCCCGACTCCAGGTGGGCCAGGGCGTCGTTGACGTTCTTCAGGTCGAACTCCTCGGTGACCGTCTCGATGCCGTGACGGGCACAGAACTCCAGCATCTTGCGGGTCAGGGCCGGAGAGCCCATCGGGCTGCCGGATACCGACTTCTGGCCGCTGATCAGGGCGAAGGCCGGGACCGGGATTGGTTCCAGGACCGCCCCCACGGTGTGCAGGATACCTTTCGGGGCCAGCGCCTGGAGATAGGAGCCCCAGTTGAGGCTCACGTTCGTGGTATTGAGGATGAAATCGTAGGCTCCGGCCACTTTCGCCATCGCCTCGTCGTCCCGAGAGTTGACCACGTGGTGGGCGCCCATGCGCCGGGCCTCGTCAGCCTTGTTCGGGGAAGAGGTGAAGGCGGTGACTTCGCAGCCCCACTTACCGAGAAACTGCAGCGCCAGGTGACCCAGGCCGCCGATGCCGATGACACCGACCCGGTCGGTGGGCTGAACACCGGCCTGAACGATGGGGTTGAAGACGGTGATCCCGCCGCAGAACAGCGGGCCGGCCTTGGCCGGGTCGAGCGATTCGGGGATCGGTGTGGCCCAGGTCCACTGGCAGCGCACCATGTCGGCAAAACCGCCGTGACGGGCGACGACGGTCGATTCGCCTGACGCGCAGAGGTTGTGGTCGCCGTCCAGACAGTGGTCGCAGTGCATGCAGCTCCCGGAATACCACCCGAGGCCCACCTGGTCGCCGACCTTGATCCCCTTGACGAATTCTCCGGCGGCCACCACCCGGCCCACCACTTCGTGACCGGGGACCAGCGGATACTGGCTCATCCCCCAGTCGTTGTTCAGCATGCTCAGGTCGGAGTGGCAGATGCCGCAATACTCCACCTTGATGTCCACCTGGTCGGGGCCCAGCTCACCCAGTTCGAAGCTGAACGGCTCCAGGGCCGCTTTCGCTTCCATCGCTGCAAAGGCGTTCACTTCTGTTTTACTCATCTGGTTCTCCTTCTTGGATGCCGGGAGGGACACACCGCTTGCCAGGAAACCGGCTCCCGATCGGGTTTCCCGATATGATATTGGTAAAAAAAAGACAGGGCAAGAGAGTTTCCGACTCAAATGGTCGGGATTGTCCTGTTGGATTGGTTGTCGCTTACCCGGCGAAGATTTCCTTGAGAAAGCGGTCGAGGTCCTGCCAGGATTTCTTGTCCGCCGCCTCGCTGTACCCCAGCGGTAGCCCGAACTTCTCGGCCATGCGGTCAGCCTCGGGATTGGTGAAGCTGTGTTTCGCACCCTCGTAGGTCATGAAACGCAGGTCGACCCCGGCATCGCTCATCTCTTTCTTGAAGGCCTCGATCTGCTCCGGGGTGGTGAACTGGTCGTCAGCGCCGTTGCAGACCAGAATCTTCGCATTGACCTTGCCCTTCTCCGCCGGCGTGAGCGCGGCCAGGCTGCCGTGGAAGCTGGCCACGCCGTCGAGGTCCTTGCCCATCCGCGCCATGTGCAGCACCACACCGCCGCCAAAGCAGTAACCGATGGCCGCAATCTTTTCCGGGTCGGTGGCCGGGTGCTTCTTCAGCACCTCCATGGCGGCGTCGAAGCGGGCCGAAGCGGCGTCGAGGTCGGACATCACCGCCATGGCGAACTTCTGCGCGTTCTCCGGGTGGTCGGCCTGCCGGCCGTCGCCGTACATGTCCACGGCCAGGGCGGTGTAGCCCATCTCTGCCAGCTGGCGGGCCCGCTTGCGGGCGTATTCGTTGTGGCCCCACCACTCGTGAACCACCAGGATGCCGGGGCGTTTGCCCTCGACCGCATCGTCGTGGGCCAGGTAGCCCTTCATCTCCACGCCGCCCGCGCTGTAGGTCACTTCGCTGCCGGTGACGGCGGCGCTGGCCGTAAACGGCAGGCAGCAAAGCATCAGCAGGCTGATGATAAATGTCTGTTTCATTGTTCGATCCTTGTTGAGAAACAGGTGACAGCCACCTGTATTGCGACACCGGCCCCGCAACCCCGCGGTTACGGACAACCCCCGGGTCACGGGGACCAGGGACAAGAGTTTGACTGATTTCCCTTGATGGATAACAATAGTCTATCTTTTACTTCCGGATCAAGTCTTCTTTTCGGGCGTGCTCCACTCTCCCGCGGTTTCGGTGTAAACTGATGCCACGCAGCCGTCAGCAATCCGGTGGGTCGACAACCCAGTCCATGATCCGGGACGCAGGTAATGCAGGGCAGGGGCCGAGAGGTTCCACTCTCAAAAGGACGAGATGATGCGATCGATCATCGCGGCAATTGTGCTCTGCCTCCTCGGGTCCGCCTGGGCCTTCGGCCAGGAAACTGAGCCGACCCTGGAGGATATCCAGCAGCAGATCAAAGAACTGCAGGAACAGATGCGGGAGATGATGGAGCTGTACCAAGGGCGGATCGAAGTGCTCGAGGGCCAGATCCGGCAACTGGAAGCGAAGCAGGCCGAGGCCGAGGCGGAAGCGAGGGACGATGATGCGTCCCCTAACGTCCCCGGGGGTGAGGTCCCGGCCACTCCGTCGGCGCCGCGCTCGGTGTCGCTGATGAACCCGGCCATCTCGGTGATCCCCGACTTCACCTACTCCATGGGGAATGACCCCGCATGGGAAGAGGCCGACCCCTTCCAGGTCCGCGAGGTGGAGGTGGCCTTCAGCGCGTCCATCGACCCCATCGCCAGCGCCAGCGTCTACCTCGCCCTGGAGGACGGCGAACTGGACACCGAGGAAGCGTTCGCGGTGTTCCCCGGCGTGCCCGGCGGATTCTCGATGAAGCTGGGCAAGTTCAAGATGAATTTCGGCAAGCAGAACACCCTGCACACCCACTCCTGGTTCCAAGCCAATCAGCCCCTGGCCCTGCGCACCATGCTTGGCGCGGAAGGCCTGGCCGACGTGGGGCTCAGCGTCAACCGCCTGATCCCCACCCCTTGGTTCAGCGACGTCACCCTTGAGCTGGCCGGCGGGGGAAACGAGGCGGTCTTCTCCGGCAGCCGCTCGGACCTTTCCTATCTCGGGGCCTGGCGCAGCTTCTGGGACCTCTCGGACAATGCCAATCTCGAGGCCCAGCTCTCGCTGGTCACCGGCCGCAACGCCGCGGGGCACAGCACCGGCCTGGGCAACGTGGCGGTGACCTACCGCTACAAGCCGCTTTCCTCGGCCACCCGCGCCTCGCTTCTCTGGCGCACCGAACTGATTCTCGAGCGCTACCAGGGGGCCGACGTTCCGGAGGGCGGGTTCGACGACGGGTTCGAGGGGGTGATCGGCCTCCAGCGCTCCACCGGGGCCTTCTCCTATGTGGACTGGCAATTCACCCGCGGCTGGTTTGTCGGGGCGCGGGCCGATTACGCCGAGCACCCGTGGGAGCCGTCGAAGCACGATACCGGCGGCGCGCTGACGCTGACCTGGTTCCCCTCCGAGTTCCAGAAGCTGAGGCTGCAGGCCGAGCGGATCGACTATGATGAAGTGGGCCCGCGCAACGCGCTGGTCTTCGAGTATATCTTTGCCATCGGGGCGCACGGGGCGCACCCGTTTTAGAAAAGGATGTCATGAAAAGTAGGGACGGGTACTACTTTCTCCAAACACATGTCACAGATAGAATTGTAGAAAGTAGTACCCGTCCCTACTTTTCATGACAATGGAGAAACGGCGAGCAAAGGAACCGACCATGAAACGACTGCTGCTGACCCTGTTGATCACCGCCGGGCTCTGCCTGCCTGCAGCAGCCGCGGACCAGCTGAAGGTGGTGGCGGTCTACCCAGATTTCGGCTGGCTGGCCGAGCAGGTGGGGGGCGAACACGTCTCGGTCTCGGTGCTGGCCAAGGGGAGCCAGGACCCGCACTACGTGGATCCCAAACCGTCCTTCCTCAGGTTCCTGCACCAGGCCGACATTCTGCTGCTCAACGGGCTGGAGCTGGAAGCGGGCTTTCTCCCGCCCCTGCTGAGCCAGTCGGGCAACCGCCGGATCCAGCCCGGCACGCCTGGATACGTCGACTGCTCGGCCTTCATCACACCCATCGGCGTGCCTGCCGGGGGCGTGGACCGCTCCATGGGTGACGTCCACGCATACGGCAACCCGCACTACCACCTCGACCCGGCGAACATGGCCGCCGTGGCCCGCGGTCTCGGCGGAAGTTTCAGCGGTGCCGACCCGGAGCACGCGGAGGAATACCGCCGAAACGCAACGGAGACGGCGAAAGCGATGGACGCGCTGGACGCCGAACTGCACCACCTGCTGGCCGACGCGCGCAGCCGGCCGGTGGTGACCTACCACGCCACGCTGGACTACTTCATCCTGCACTTCGGCTTCACCGTGGTGGGCTTCGTGGAGCCCAAGCCGGGGATCAAGCCGTCTCCGGGCCACCTGCTGAAACTGGAGAAGTCGATGAGGGACCAGGGCGTGAAGACCGTGATCTGCGAGGTCTACCAGGACCGCAAGGTCGCGGCCAAGGTGGCGGGGGACACCGGGGCAAAGCTGGTGGTGATCCCTTCGTACACCGGCGGCACCCCCGAGGCCTCCACTTACCCCGAGTTGATGCGGACCATCGCCCGGGCCATCGTGGAGAACACCAGTGGCTGAGACATTGTTCCAGCTCGAGGGGGTGGCCATCGGCTACCGCCGGCCGTTGATCAGTTCCCTGGTCCTGGGCATCGCCCGGGGCGAGTTCTGGGGGATCTTCGGGCCCAACGGCGCGGGCAAGACCACCTTCATCAAGGTGCTGCTGGGCGCGCTCAAGCCGCTGGCCGGCACGGTGCGCCGGGCGCCGGGCCTGCGGCTGGGCTACGTGCCGCAGCTCAACTCGGTGCGTGACTCCCTGCCCCTGACCGTGCGCCAGGTCATCGAGCTGGGGGCCCTGGACCTCCGCAACCCGCCGGCTGCGACTGAAACCCTGGAGCGGGTGAATCTGGCCCACATGGCCAAGGAGCGCTTTTCCGATCTTTCCGGCGGCCAGCGCCAGCGGGTGATGATCGCCCGGGCCCTGCACCGCCGCCCCGACGTGCTGATCCTCGACGAGCCGACCAACGGTGTGGACATCCCCACCCGCCACACGGTGACCGGCCTGATGGCGCGGCTGCACGGCGAAGGGGTGACCTTGCTGCTGATCACCCACCTGCTGGCCGAGATCGGGCCCGAGGTGAGCCACTTCTTCTGGCTCGACGGGCGGCGGGATCTCTGCCTCGCCGGGCCGCGGGAGGAGATCCTCAAGAGCCCGAAGCTTGAAGAAGCCTATGGTGCGGGCCTGCGCATCATCAACGTCGACGGCAAGCCGGTGCTCACCTGGGCCGACAACGGGCAGGGCAACGGAGAGGTGCAATGATGGGCGGCGAGTTCCTCGAGACCCTGTCCTTCGTCAAGTGGCCGCTGCTGGTGGCCGTGCTCTCCTCGCTGCCCCTGAGCTACTACGGCGTCTACCTGGTGGAGCGGCGGATGGTCTTCGTCAGCGTCACCCTGGCCCAGGCCGCGGTCTGCGGCGCCGCGGCCGCCTTCTTCTTTTCCTTCGAGCCGCGCCTGGGCGCTCTGGCCTTCGTGGCCGTGGTAATCGCCCTGCTGGCCGGGTGGCACCGCGCGGGCCGCGGCTCGCTGCCCGAGGACACGGTGCTGGGCATCTTTTACGTGATCCTCGGCGGGCTGGCCGTGGTCTTCCTCAGCAAGACCGTCCAGGGCGGGCTGGACGAGACGACCCTGCTCTTTGGTTCGCTGCTCGGGGTGACGCCCGCGGACGCGGGTTTGCTGGGCGGGGTAGTGGCTCTGCTGGTGGTGGTCCACCTCTGGGGCTACCGGCGGTTCCTTGCCGTGACCTTCGACCCCGAAACCTCGGCGGTACTGGGGATGCCGGTGAGCGGGATCGAGCTGCTCTTCTTCGCCGGACTGGGGCTGGTGCTCTCGGTGGCCATCGCCCAGATCGGCGTGCTGCTCTCCTTCGCCTACCTCGTGCTGCCCGCCGCCGCGGCGCGCAGCTTCGGCTCGCGGACCCGGTCGGTGTTCCTGCTGGCCGTGATCATCGCCGTAGCCGGCAGCGTAGCCGGCACCCTGGCCTCCATCCGCTGGGACCTGCCCACCGGCGCCGCCATCTGCCTGGCCCTGGCCCTGCCCCTACCCATCGCCGAGATCTGGCGCCACCGCAGGCTGTGAGGAGAACTGTTCCCCGGCTACGATTTGGTGGACTTCCGACGATCCTTGCCTGTCCGACGGTCCTTGCCGCTTCTTCTTTCTGGCCCCTTGTAGTTCGGGTCGTCCTTCACCCGGCGGTCCCGACTCGCCCGGCGATCTTTGCCCGACCGTTTCTTTTCGCTCATCGCCACCCTTTCCGCTGATGTTGAAATGCGTTTTCAGTCTTTGCGTACAGCTTCGGCAAGCGCCGCCCTGGCCAGCAGGCGCGTTGAATTCAGTGTGGGCAGGGGGCTGTCGTTGGGGTCGACGAGGAGGGGGATCTCGGTACACCCCATGACCACCGCATCACAGCCCTTCATCCTCAGCCCCTCGAAAACCTCGTTGAAATAGAGCCGTGAGCGTTCGGTAAAGAGCCCCTTGACCAGCTCGGTGAAGATGATCTCGTTGATCCGCTCCCGCTCCGCCTCACCGGGGATCTCGCAGTCGATGTCGAACCGGCCCAGCGTCTCGGGGTAGACCGGCCCGCTCATCAGGTACTTGGTGCCGGTGATGCCCAGCTTCTCGAAGCCGAGGGACCGGGCTTCCTGGGCCACCGTGTCGGCAATGTGCAGCCAGGGGATCGGCGACTCCGCCACCACCAGGTCGAAGGCCTGGTGGATCGTGTTGTCCGGGCAGATAGCCAGCCGTGCCCCGATCTCGGTCAGCTTGCGCACCGAGGAGAGCATCAGCTGGCCCACCTCCCACCAGTTTCCATCCTCGATGGGCGCCATGTAGGCCCCCAGGGGGTGGCTGTGCATCGAGATCTCGGGGTGCATGTGCTCGCCGAGGACAAAGGGCCCTTCGGCGCAGATGGTGCGGTAGCAGAGGGCCGCCCCTTCGGCGCTGCAGGCAACGATACCGATGTGCTTGGGCATGATGACGTCCGTCCTCAGCCCGCTTTTCGCACAGAACTTCTTCACACCAGGTTGGACCGTGCGATAAGCGAGTCATACGAACGGACAGACAGCGGTCGCTGAGGCCGTTCGCAATCCGCAGGCTATTCAGTTCGTTCGTGTTACTGCCGGATGAATGAAATCGAGATCAAGTTTTTCAACATCATAGAACAAAAAACATGATTCGGCAAGGGGTTTCGCGCGGCCGGGTTCAGTCCCGCGGGTTGAAGGCCCCATCCCACAACCCCCGGAAGAAACGGCTGGCGTTCATCCCCAGGCTGCGGATGCGGTAGCCGCCCTCCTGGACCACGAGGGTCGGCCGCCGCAGCCCGCCGATCAGGCGGCCATTGGTTTCGAGGTCGCGGGCGAGGAGGCTCCAGGTCCCGGTGGGATCGGCCTTGGCCGTGTCCAAACCCAGGGCCACCACCAGGTAGAGCGGGTCGAAGCGGAGGATGCGTCTGAGCGCCCGCCGCAGGTGCTCGTGATACGCGGCGCCGTCCAGGCTCTGGGGCAGGGGCATGTTGATGTTGAAGCCCTGGCCCTCGCCTTCGCCGCGCTCGTCCTCGAAGCCCGAGAAATAGGGATAGGCAAACCGCGGGTGCCCATGCAGCGAAACGGTGAGCACGTCCTTGCGGCCGTAGAAAATCATCTGTGTCCCGTTGCCGTGGTGGTAGTCAATGTCGAGGACGGCCACCCGGCCCCGGCGGCTCAGGTGATTGGCGGCGATGGCGGCGGAGTTGAAATAGCAGAACCCGCCAAAGGCGCGCCGTTCCGCGTGGTGGCCCGGCGGGCGTACCAGGGCGTAGGCCAGGCGGCGGCCCTCGAGCACCGCGTCGGCCGCGGTGAGCGCGCAATCCACGGCCCGCTTGGCCGACTGGTAGGCCGTGCGGTTGAGCGGGGTGAACGTGTCGATGCAGTAATACCCGGCACGGACCGGGAGGTCCACCGGCTCCCGGGCCGCGTTGCGCAGCGGGAAGACGTAAGGGTAAATCGACTCCTTGGGTTCGATGTTGGCACAGACGCGGTTAAGGTAGGTCACGAATTTCGGGTCGTGCACGGCCTTGAGGTATTTGTCGGAATAGTGCCGGATGGGAATCTGTCGGAACAGGCCCGTTTTTTCGATCGCGTTCTGGATCGACGGGATCCGGGCGGGTGACTCGACATACCCGCGGTCGTGCACGTGGTGGATGTTGTGCAGGTCGGTGACCACCAGGGCGATCAGCGAATCCTCAGGCCGCTCGCCGGTCACCGGCGGCACCTGCTCATCAACCGCGTAGCGCGGCTCGCGCAGACGCACCGGATTGTCCCTGATCGAAGCCACCACCCGGTCGATGTAGCCCGGAGGGCATGACTTTCCGTAGCGCCGTTCGAGGATCGCGCGAACCACGGTACGCGCCGTGGTGCGGCCAAGCGGCTTCTTCAGCCCGAGGTCGTCGAAGACCAGGTACGGCGGGCAGGGATCGTCGGCCACGATGGGCGTCTCATAGGCCGTGTTGACGATCGGCCGCGCCCCGAACCGCTCGTAGAACTTCAGACGCGCCGCGTTCTGACGCAGGATCGCGCGCTCGCGGCAGAGGGCCGGGTCATCGGAAAGACACTCCATGAATATCCCGACGGACTTCAGCTGCCCCGCCTCCTGCCGCACCCGCTGGTAAAGGGCCGAGCCGACGCCGCCCCGGCTGTTCTTCGGGTTGGCCGAGATGAAGTCGAGGTAGCAGAAGGACGGGTCGATGGAGTGCATCAGCACGGCGAAACCGATCAGCCGGCGCCGGCCGCTCTCGGCCACGAAGAGGATGCTGCGGAAGCGGAAGCGCACCGGGTCGTGGAGCTCTCGCGGCAGGTTGAGCACGTCCTCCTCGTCGATGTAGACGAACTGCTCGCGCAGGATCGCCTGCACCTGGGTGACGGTCTCCCGGTCCCGATCAAGGGTCAGGTCGTAAATCCGGCGGATATTAAACATGATCGGGGCCTCGACGAGCGCAACCCGTTAGCCGGCGCGACTCCGGATGCGCCAGTCCGCTACGGTTTGCAGTTTCCACAGGGATGATATCCGGCACGGATGGCCTCTTCACGGGTTTTGAAGACAACGATACAGTTTTTGCACTGATAGTGCGGGCAGGATGAATGGTGGAACGCCTTGCTCTTGATGTTGCCGTGGAGATCGCCCGTAGCATCTTCCTTCGGCTGGTTTTCCGCACCCCCCTGGTGCCTGAAGGCCCATGGCGCTACCGGATTCTCGTCGGCCCAGAGGCCCCTGCGGTCTCTCCGGGCCTCGACCTCGGCATCGGAAAGCCGTGTCTCCTTCGAGTACCTTTTGTAGTGCCAGGCCAGGCCGGCCCGAACCAGTTCGAGTGAGAGATCCGCCTGCCCCACGTAGACCCGCCCCACCATGCGGCCGTAATTGTCGAAGGTGACTTCCTGTACTGCGACGTCTTTGCCGAACACCAGACCGGAGGTGAACTGTTTCGCCCGTTTACAGAACGCCTGGCCGAACTCGGGGCAATCGACGCCTTCCAGGCGGATTTCCTGCTCCCGGCCGTCGATCATCACGAAGATCGAGTCGCCGTCGGTCACGCCGACGCATTTTCCGGTGTGCAGCGCTGTCGCGTAGGAGATTGCTGAAGCCAGGCAAAAGAGGACAACAAGGCTGATTGGCCTTACTTTACAAGAAAACAGCATGGCTCTTGAACCTCAAAGTAGTCAGCAGAATCGGGACCAGTGATCAACCGGCCGCATTCGTATCAACCAGCCCATATATATCACGAGGTGGTGGATGCTCCTACTCCCGCACCCCCAACTCTCTGAACCGGCAGCGCAGCGAGGACCCTCAATTCATGGACAATATCTGGCTGGGCGAGCTGAGAACTTGACTGCCCTCGAGCGCGGGTATACTTCTATGCATGTACCATTCCGATCGTCCGCCACCCGGAGATTGGTCCGGGCCTCGTGAAGGAGGGATCGATGCACAAGCAGCTCCTGGCCTTTGGGCTGCTGGTACTTGCTGCTGCCGGGTTGGCATCGGCAGAGACCATTCATGTCCCGGGTGAACAGCCGACCCTCCAGGCGGGAATCGATGCCGCCGTGAACGGCGACACCGTGCTGGTTGCCGAGGGTTACTACCATGGACCGGGCAACAGGGATCTCGACTTCGGAGGCAAGGCGATCCTGGTCACCTCGGAGACCGGCCGGGGATACTGCTTCATCGACTGCGAGAACAGCGGCAGGGGTTTTATCTTTCAAAGCGGTGAAGGACCGGATTCCATCCTCAGCGGTTTCACCATCCGCAACGGCGACGCCGAGCTTGGCGGCGGCGTCCTTTGCAATGACAGCTCACCCACCATCGAAAATATCGTGATCGAGTACTGCGACGCAATGGCGGCGGGCGGCGGACTCTACTGCAACGCGTCCTCGTCGGTCCTTGACGACCTGATCGTCTTCCGTTGCCGTGTGGACCAGGATGATATTTCCGACGGGGCCGGCGGAATCCATCTCTACTCATCGAGCCCTGTCATATCCAACAGCATTTTCCTGTACAACAGAGGTGTGCGGGGAGGCGGCGTAAATTGCAGTTATTCTTCAAACCCCAGTTTCAGCAACTGCTTGTTCGCGGCTAACAACGCCGAATACCATGACTATTGGGGGACCGAACTCGGGGGGTGGGGAGGTGCCGTCTACGGTTCGTTCGAAACCATGGAAAACTGCACGGTGGCCTGGAACGACACCTTTTATGGAATTCGCGCCATCGATGGTGAGGGCACGGTCATCAATTCCATCATCTGGAATGTGGAGGATGAGATCGACGAGGATGCTTCCGTCACCTACAGCGATGTCGAGGGGGGCTGGGAAGGTGAGGGAAACATCGACGCCGACCCGCTGTTCATCTCCCAGGGCGAGCTAAGAAACACATGGTACAGTTACAGTCGCAAGTACTTCCTCAGCCAGGTGAGCGCCGGACAGACCCAGCAGAGCCCCTGTGTGGATGCCGGAAGTGCGCCAGCGCAGAATTTCGGCCTCGACATCCGGAGTACGAGGACCGATCTCACTCCCGACGCCGGCAAGGTTGATCTTGGTTTCCACTACCCGGTGCAGTTCGAAGAGCCTGACACCACCATCATTTTCGGCCCCGACAACGAGTGGGTGAACTCACCCATCGTGATCTACATTTACACGGGCGAGGACGCCTCCGACCCGGCCGCCGATCTTGTCTTCGCCCACCAGGTCGACGAGGGAGATTGGAGCGAGTACAGTTCCGCCACCACCGCCGTGATCTCCACCGTCGAAATGACCGGGACGTATCACTATTTCCGTGTCCGGGCCCGGGATACCGACGGCAACATCGACCCCCTCCCGGCCGAGCACCGGTTCTTCCTGGGAGAGAGTTATCCCGAATATTGGAGCGGCATCGTCACCGGTCCCGGGCCCGGGCTTCACAACCCGCCGCTGGTGCGCACCTCGGAAGCGGAGTGGCTGGCCTACGGAATCCTGAAATACGGGGTCAACGTGGCCTGCGCGAACCTGAATGGCGAGGGGCTCGACGAGGTGCTCACCGGTCCCGGGCCCGGCCCCGAGTTCGGCCCGCACGTGAGTGGCTGGACACTGGATGGCGAGGTCGTCCCGGGTGTCAGCTTCCTGGCCTACGGTACGAACCGCTACGGTGTCAACGTGGCGTCCGGCGACCTCGACTCCGACGGCTATGACGAAATCATCACCGGAGCGGGCCCGGGTGCGGTGTATGGCCCCCACGTTCGGGGATGGAATTACGACAACAACAGCATCGCTTCGATGCCCGGTGTCAGCTTCTTTGCATACGGCACACTTAAATACGGTGTGAACGTCACCTGCGGCGATGTGGATGGGGACGGCATTGACGAGATCGTCACCGGCCCAGGCCCCTCCTCCTTTTTCGGGGCCCACGTGCGGGCCTTTGACATGAACGGCACACCACTGCCCGGATTGAGCTTTTTCGCCTGGGATTCAGCTATTGCCCGAT
>JAQAZP010000297.1:0-3843 GCA_032127265.1 Acidobacteriota bacterium | reverse complement strand
GCGCAGCACCCGCCGGACCACGTGGCGAAGCTCCTCGGGGTCCCGGAGGGGCTTGGTGAGGTAGTCCGAGGCCCCCGCCCGCATCGCCTCTACGGCGTTCCCGATGGAACCGTAGGCGGTGACGATGACCCAGCGGGCCCCGGGGCGCACCTTCCTCCCCTCTTGCATCAAATCCAGTCCGGAAATGCCGGACATGCGGAGATCAGTGAGGACGAGGTCGAAATCCGACCGGTGCAACGCCTCGAGTCCCTCCTTCCCGTTGCCCGCCGCCTCTACCGTGTACCCCTCCTCTTTCAGGACGGTGGCGAAGAAGGAACGCATCATTTCGTCGTCGTCCACCACCAGGATGTTCTTCGGCATCTCTCTGGTCACCCTTTCCCGGGGAGGCGGACCCACAGGACCGCGCCGCCCTCCCCGTCCCGGTTGCGGATCCCGATGCGGCCCCCCATCCCCTCGACCGCCTTCTTCGAGTAGGCCAGCCCAAGCCCGGTGCCGTCCGGCTTCGTCGTGTGGAACGGCGTGAACAGCTTCGGCAGGTCGGCCCCCGGGATTCCCGGGCCGGTGTCCTCCACCCGGATTTCCGCCCACTTGCCGTCCCTCCACCACTCGACCCTCAAAGTCCCCTCCGGACCCATCGCCTCGATCGCGTTCCGGACCGCGTTTTGCAAGACCCTCCCCAGCTTGTCGGGATCGGCCAACGCACACGCGCCCGGCTCGACGGAAATTTCCACTTTCCCGGCCCACCCTGCGGACTCCGCGGTCACGGTGTCGCGTACGATGTCGAGGACGGGGACGGGGGAAGTCACGTACGTTTCCTGCCGCGAGAACAGGAGGAGCTCGTTGACGAGGGACTCGATCCGGCCCGCAGCCCGCAGCGCGTTATCCAGCCCCGCCTTCCTCGGGTCGGAGGGCTCGACCTTCTCGCTCACCCACTGGGTGAATCCCTTGAAGCTGCCGAGGGCGTTGCGGATTTCGTGCGCAAGGGTTGCGGTCATCTGGCCGATGAGGGCGAGCCGTTCCCGCCGTTCGGCCTCTTCCTGGAGGCGGAACTGCCGGGAAACCATTCGGTCCAGGGCAACACCCACCGTCCAGAGGAGGAGCAGCACGGCCGCCACCGTCCAGCGCATCCTGCGCGTGCCGGCAAGGACCCGGTCCGCGGGCGTCGTGTGGAGCACGATCCGGAGCAGTTCAGGGCCCCCGTGGAGGGGGTGGAGGATATAGTCGTACTCGTACGCCGGCAGCCCGGTCCCCAGGACCACCCTCCGCCCGGATGGCTGCCCGGTCCGGAGCCATTCACTTGGGTCCTCCGGCAGCCGGGTGCCCGTCATCCGCGGATTGGTGTGGAGCCGGATCATCCCGTCTTTCTCCGCGATCAGCGCGTAGGCCACCACCCGGTCCGACAGGATCCCCTGGACCTCGCTGTCCGTTCCGCCCCTGCCGGCGCGCAGGGCACTCTCCGTGGCGGAGGAGAGGGCGAGGGCGGTGCTCTCCAGCGACCGGTCGGCGAGGGATTCCACCGTGCGCTCGTTCATCACCGTCGCATAGAGGATTGCGGAGGAAGACACCGCGAGGAAGGCGAGCAGGATGATCCGCAGTACCGCGGGAAGAACGGGGCGCATATGCCGGGACCCCCTCCACCTGCCCCCGCCTTAGGGCGGGGACGCGACATATCCATCGCCATCAATATTAGCACGGCTCCGGCAAAAGTAGCGATCTCGCGCGGCGGGCCGCCCGCGAGGGGTCCTGCCGGTCTTTACTCAATCCCCAGATTCTTAAGCTTGCGATAAATCGTCCGGCGGCTCATGCCCAGCAGGCGGGCGGCCTCGGTCTTGTTGCCGCCGGCCTGTTCGAGCGCCTTGCGAATGGCGCTGGCCTCGTTCTCGGGATTTACGTCTTTGGACATTGCGTGGGACTCGAAATATTCGAGGAAGTCGGGGGGCAGGTTTTCGGCGGTGATCACGCTCTGGCGGCAGCGCACAAAGGAGTGCTCCAGGAGGTTTTCCAGCTCGCGCACGTTGCCGTGCCAGGGGTAGTTGAGAAACATCTGTTCGACTCCCGAGGAGATGCCCTTGATCTTTTTGCCGAACTTGCGGTTGAAATTTCGCCGGAAGTGTTCTACCAGCAGCGAGATGTCGTCCCGGTGCTCCCGCAACGGCGGCACGGGTATCTGCACCACTTTCAGCCGGTAGTAGAGATCCTCGCGGAACTCGCCGCTGGCAACCCGTTTCTGCAGATCGCGGTTGGTCGCGGCCACCAGGCGCACGTCGACCTTGATGGGGGTGGCGTCGCCGACCCGCTCGAATTCCATGTTCTCGATCACCCGCAGCAGCCGCAACTGCATGCGCTGGGATATCTCGCCGATCTCGTCCAGAAAGATGGTGCCGCCGTCCGCCCGCTGGAAGCGGCCGACCTTTTCCTTCACCGCACCGGTGAAGGCGCCGGCCACGTGACCGAAAAGCTCGCTTTCCAGAAGGTTTTCCGAAAGCGCCGCGCAGTTGACTTTGACCAGCGGGCCCTGCCGCCGGTCACCGCAGTAGTGCAGGGCGTTCACCACCAGTTCTTTGCCGGTGCCGCTCTCGCCCAGGATCAGCACCGTGGTCTGGACGTCCGCCAGGTCGCGGATCATGGCCCGCACTTTCTCGATGCCTTCGCTGCGGCCCACGATGCTGTCGATCTTCTGGCGTTCCTGCAGGCGGCGCTCCAGGCTCACCAGCCGGGTTTCGTCGCGCACCACCATCACCGCACCGGTAAACCGGTCTTTCACCCCCAGGAGCGGCGAGGCGGTCACGCTGACCACTTGCTGCTTCCCCTGGGCCGAACGGCACTCGACGAAACGCAGTTTCACCCGCTGCCGGGTTTTCACGGTCTCGTCCAGCGCACCGATGCAGTTGCCGTCGCAACGGTCCACAAGCTCCCTCAGCGGTTTGCCGATCACCGCACCCCTTTGGAATCCGCAGATCTGCCGGGCGGCATCGTTGATTTCCACGACCGCCATGTTCTCGTCCACGGTGATGATGCCTTCGTTGACGCTGCGGAAGATGGCCTCGAAGTTCAGGCGGCACTGTTCCCTCTCTTCCCTGACGGCCTTGTGTTTGAGCGCGATGCTGACCGTCCTCAAAAGGGTATCCTGGCGGATCGGTTTGATGATGTAGTCGAAGGCGCCGATGCGCAAGGATTCGGCGGCGGTGTCGACGCTGGGAGCGCCGGTGATCATGATCACCAGCGCGTTGGGACGAATCTCCTTGACCTCTTTCAGCAGGTCGATGCCGCTTCGGCCAGGCAGGATAATGTCGGCAAAAATCAGATCGAAGTCTTTTTCCCGCAGCAGCGCGATCCCCTCGTCGCAGTCGGCGGCGCCGGAGACCGCGTAGCCTTCATCGGATAAAAAGAGCTTGAACGTGTAACGAATACTTTCCTCGTCGTCGACGACCAGAATACGCGGCGGCATGGCGGTATCCTTATTGCTTCGATTCAAAGTGGCCCGGAAGCTCAATCACGACTTTCGTATACCGCCCCTCTTCGCTTTCGAGGCTAAACCGGCCCCCGTGCTCCTCCACGATGCCGTGGCTGATGCTTAAGCCCAGACCGGTGCTCTTTCGTTCGGTCTTCGTGGAGAAAAAGGGATTCATCACCTTGCCGATGATCGCCGCCGGGATTCCGCAGCCGTGATCCTTAAAGTATATCCGCACCTGACGACCGCCTTTGTAAGTCACCGGTTCGGCAGTGATTTCCAGGATTTTGTCCTCATGGGGTTCGGGGTATTTATCGTTCAGGGCGTGCCGGGCGTTGCTGATGAGGTTGACGAAGACCTGCGAGATTTCCTGGGGTTGCGCCCAGATGTCC
>JAQAZP010000296.1:0-11476 GCA_032127265.1 Acidobacteriota bacterium | reverse complement strand
ATAGCGCATCTTGTCTATGTGGCAACATCGGTGGAGGGTGGTCGAACCGTTTCATCCCTGATTTACCGCATCAATGAGAATGGTTCCTGGTCCGAACCCCAGACGGTTTCTGATGTCGATGAGTCGGTTGCGAAACCAGAGCTCTATTTGGGAGCTTCCGATCAGGGTTACCCATTAGTGCTCGTTTATCTTAGTAATCTTCAATCGGATGGAAGTGTTCATTCGGTTCAGAGTAGCCAGAGCCAAACTATAAAAACTTTGGAGAAGAGTGGTGTTGATCCATCACCATGGGGGCGGTTGATAAAACACCTCCTGCCTATCAACATCAGATAGCTTTCGGCAGCCACCTGAGCGCAACTGAAACTGCGAGCTGTTCTCGCGCCAGTTGAATCCGTCCAGGCAATGATTCCCTGGAAATGCAGCCTGCTTGCAGCAATCACCCCCGCCAAACCGCATAGCCGCGTTTTTGCAGCGACTTTGCCCGTCGTTCCTCCGCTTCCTCTCCCTCTGCCCGGGTCTTGTATCCCTGGTAGTTCTTGTAGAGCCTTGGTCGCAGTCGAAAACCAAAATCGCGAGCGTAAATATTGTAGCGGAAACGAATTCCATCGATGTGCTGCTTAAACCGTTTCTCGGGCGAATGGGCAGTTGACCCGACATACACGCACGGTTTGCCCTCTCGATAACCAGGGTTCCGGTTTCGAAATCGCGCTTTTGTCAGCACCTCTGGATCCAGCTCAATGACATATACGGTGTATGGCATTTCGATCACCTCAGGATGATTATATTCACGGGTGGCGTCGCGTGGGAGATTGCTTCGTCGAGGGCAAGGCCCTCTCCTCGCAACGGAGGGCAATGACAAATTAGGGGCGCCCCCTCCCGGAGGCGCCCCTTTCGCATCACTGTTCCCTTACTCTTAGTTCTACTTCTACTTCATCTTCTCACCCCCAGCGCTTACCGCCGGAACCCCTTCCGTGCCGAAGCACTGGTCATCCCGCCCTGGCGGCCGCGGTCGTCCCCGGAGGCCTGCTCCTCGTTGGGGAAGGCGCTGAGGTGGATCACCTGCTCATCCACGATGAGCGCGGCGCCGGTAACCGCGTTGTTGCTGATCCGGATGTCCTCGCCGAGGCCGATGGCCGGGTGGCTGGTGGCGTCGGCCAGCCCCACCGAGGCGAGATAGAGCATCGCCCCGTCCAGCAGTCGGGCCTGCTCTTCCTCGCTCAGCTCACCCTGCTCACCGCCGGCATAGCGGGAGTCGAGGGCATCGAGCGCATAGGAGCGGACAAGCTTGGGCAGCAGCTGGGCCAGCGTTGCCGGGTGATCGAACAGCTCGAGGCCGGCGATGCGGCCGCCGATGGCGAAGATGGCGCCGGCCTGACCCTCCACCGGGCTGAAGGCCCGGACGAAGTCGTCGATGGTGGCCCCGTGTTTTTCGAAGATCGCCCTCATCTCGCTGCTGTCGGAGTGGGCCTGCATCCGGCCCAGCTTGCCGCTGATGTCGTTCCACACACCGCCCTGGTCGGAGGCCCGGGAATCACACGTCCGCAGGTGGTGCGTGACCCCCACCATCTTCCCCTGGCGCCCCGAGGCGTGCATGGTGTTGGGCGAGGCGGCAAATTCCTCCGAGGTGTGGTGCCAGCGGCCGGCCTCCACGCAAGAGACCGGGATCACGATCTTCGTGTTGGCATCCACCATCACCGTGAGGTTGATCACCCGGTTCTGCTTGGCGCCCACCATCTCTTCGCCGTCGATCACCAGCAGCGGCTTGTCGCCGCTGTTCTGCAGCAGCAGCTCGGGCACACTGCCTCCAGCGGAGACCTCGGTGATCTTCACCGTTCTGGCGGAGAGACCTTCGTTCAGAGTCAGGTAGGTCGGCCCGTCTTCCTTCGCCTTGCGGATCAGCGGAAACAGGGTCAGGTTGCGGAACGTGGTGGGGGAGTGGACCTCCACCGTGTCGAGCGTCTTCTTGATGATGTCCATGATGTCTCTCCTCGAGTCTGGCCGGCATCAGCGCCGGCAATATTTCCGTTTGATAGGCACATGACGAAGGGTGGAGAGGTTTTCTGACAGGTGGATGTGACGAGAATGCGTCTGGCAGGTGTTCGATAGCCGTCAGGACAGATCGGAGCGCTTCCCAGCCAGGGCCTCGAGCTCACGCGGGCCGCCGATAACGAAGATTTTCGGGCCGGAGAGGATGCCGGTGACTCCGCCGGTCGCCGAACCCAGCCTGGCCCTGTATTCCGCTTCCGTCAGCGCCAGCGGCTTGATCTCACGGCCCAGTTTCTGTGGCAGATCAGCAAGATGAAGTTCCAGGCCCATCTGGCCGATCCGGCCGATCACCAGCAGGTCGATGCTGCTCGTTTCGGTCTCCTCCGATCGGACAAGAGCTCCGTGAATGAACGCCGCCTGGATGTCGGCGGTGGACAGCCTCGGTTTCAGGATATCCACCAGACCGTTGGTTTTGAGCACCACCTGACGGAGTTCCGGGAAGAGGGAGTGGTTCCGGTTGGCCGTGTAGCAGACCCGGTTGCCGTCCCGGCGCCGCAAAATCAGGCCCAGACGGGTCAGTTTCCCCAGCTCCTGCCGGATGGCGCTCTCACTGAGTGAAGCCCTGCGGAAGATCTCGCGGTTGTGCAGTTCAGGCGTGGTGCACCCGAAAAGAAGCTTGAATATCCTGGCTCGAGCGCGGGATGATAATATTGAAGATAAAGTACTCATGCGTGTTTATACCACGCAATCGCGCTGTATGGCAACGCATAAATCGGTATATATCGTCAGTCATGGTTCAAATCGGCGTTGATCTCAAGGACCATCTGGGGCCCTTCGCCGATTTCCAGGCGGGAGTCGCCTTCCGGAAGGGGGAAAAGGACCGAGCCCTTCTCATCGGTCATGGCGTGGACCGGGTCGTCCCAGCCAGGCTCCAGTCTGACCGGCAGCTTCTCCACCGGCTGGCCGGATTTGGCATCCTCGATCACCAATTCGAGTCTTGCCTCACCATCCCTCTCGCTGGTCACTGCCCGTATCAGCCAGCGGCCGGCGTCGATCAGACGCGGATTGGAGGGCCCGGGCGGCGGTGGCGGGGCCGCAGCAATATCGAAGACCTCTGTTCGATCGCAGTAGAAATTTGTTGACGCTTCCATGCACGGCATTATGGCGTCAGAATCAGCCAGCAGCATTTTCATCTCCCGTCCCAGCGCTGGTTCTCCCGGCCTGGCCGGATGAAAGACCTGCTTGAAGCGGTCGGTGACGAAGACCCGTAGCCGGCCCAGCAACCGCGGGCCGCGAAGCATGGCTTTCAGCTCATCCACTTTATCCTTGCTGGGGAGCGGAGATTCCAGCTTCATGCTCAACATCAGCAGCTTGTCAAAAACGGCGAGGAGGAGGTCGTTGGACCTTATGTGGGTCTCGACCCGCTCCATCTCCTGCTCGTCCAGCGCATCGTCGAGGTAAGCCGCGACCTCGTCGGTGGTGGGCACCGGCCCCCGGGGCATCAGCAGATGGCTTTGGGTGTGGTTTCTCACCCACCGCGCCTCCCCCAGCTGCCGGCGGCAGAGGGGGCAGCTCCTGATGTGGCCCTCGATTTCGGGGTCGTTCAGCTCTCCGTCGCGAAAGGCGACGATCTGTTCTGGTGCTGCGTGTGTCATGGTCCTCGGTTACAGGACGGGGAAGGGGGGATGATTCTGACAGGGCGACTGCTAAATAGCAGGCGCGAGACCGTCACCCCCAAGGAGCTCGTCAAGGATTTTCTTCAGCCGCTTCTCCGCCCGGGCTAATAATACCCCGACTCCGCTGATCTTGTAACCCATTTCGCGGGCGATTGTCTCATAAGGCTGCTCTTCCAGATGGCGCCGGCGGATGATTTCCTGGTCCCGCTCCGAGAGCTCGTCGATCGCCTTGTAGAGCAGACGGCGCCGTTCGGCTGCTGCTGCCACCTCCTCCGGGCCGGGGTCGGTGCTTACCGGTTCCATGCCCCGGGCGGTGTCGTCCTCGTCGTCACTCTGTTCGAGGGACACTTCGCTCTGCACCTTGAGCTTGCGAAAGTGGTCAATCGCCGTGTGCCGAATGATGGGAGCCAGGTAGCTGGCAACGTTGCCAGCTCTGCTCCAGTTGCGCAGCCGCTTGAAATCGTTCTCGAAAAGCTTGAGGAAGACCTGGTTGTGCAGATCATCCGCCATGTCAGGCTTCGCGCCCAGGATTCCGTGCAGGATGAAGTACACGAATTTTGAAAACCTGTCGACAAAGAGATCGCTGGCTCCCGGGACGCGGTCGATAATTTTGGCTACTAATGATTTGTCACTCGTGTTGTCGTTCGTTTGAATCACCCCCCCTCTGCGTGGTTTGTGAGAATCGTCATGTCGCTCAGGTTCAAACTCGGGTGAGCGCTTTCAGTCGTAATAAGGGCCGTGCCCTCGTCTCATCAGTTCTTCGATGACGCTCTTGACTGCTTTCAACTCTGCCCGGTCGGTGGCGCTGCGCGGTGATCGCACATGGATTTCCAGCACTGGACTTCGGGTCCTCACCCGCACCCAGGTGTCTTCCCCGGCCGTATCCGGTTCGCGCTCGTCGCTGATCAGGGCCTCCAGTTTTTCATGGAGCATCTTCAGCAGCTGCCCGAACTCGCCCAGGTCACCGTGATACAAGTTCGATTCATTTATGCGATTCCGGCTATATGTTGATGCAAACAGTGAGCGGAGATCGCTGATATCGCTCTCCTGCAGCGCTCCCCGGGCGGCCTTCCTTTGGATATCGAGGTATTCGCGGTTCAGATTCGTGTCCACGACGACCGCTTCGTCCGTGTCCCCGGTATCGACGAATGAGAAAGGCACCCCCGCAAGGACTCCCTCTTCCTGTTCACTGGTCAGCAACTCGAGGATTTTCTTGATCTCGGGAAGGGTCGGCTCGCGACCGAGTGGCTCCACTTTCTGGTTCATGAGCATGCTGATCAACTTCAACTTGCGCAGGGTCGTCTCACTGTAATAGGCCGCCTGTCCCTTGCCTCGGGCACCTTCAACAAGACCGTCATTTATGCACCTTCGCACGCGGCGCTCGTTGAGGCCGCTCGCCTCGATCAGCGTGGCCATTGTGATCTTCCTGTTCCCCGGGCGATTGTGTAAGAGGACCATGGTATTCTCCTTCTCATATTTCAACGTCAAAGACAATGTCAGTGTCAACAACATCGTATTATAAAAGCCGCCCCATTGCAACAGTATAGATGGCTAGGGCGGCAACAGCTTCCTGCTCGTGACTAGTGACAACGCCACTGGCAGTAATAATAATACTTTTTTCGGGATTGTCAACTCTGTTTTTTCGAGGGGCCTGCTTTTTTGATTATCCCTGGTAATTCGGACCGCTGGTGCGCCGCAATCCGGGTCACCGATGCGGCGATCATCCGGGCCCCTTGATGTGGCAACCATGCGGCCTCCATCTGCGGCACCGGATTCCTTCGGAATCCGGCTGGACCCGCTCGGAAGCTCCCATCCTAATATGATTCGAGCTCGAGAAAATCAACCTGTCACAACAGAACCATCTGCCCCGTCATTTGACCATGCGCAATAGTGGCGGCTCATCACCGGCCTTGACGCCATGGCAGGAACCGCAGCCTCGTGACGCAAGACGCTTCCCCGGGTCGGGCGGCAACCAGGTTCGCAACCAGCAACAGTCATTATCAACAGAATTGGAGGTTCAACATGAAATGGTCAATCCCGTTCAAGTTCAAAGACGGAATCGTGGTCTTCGACATCGAAGGCCGAAACATCATCATGGACACCGGGTCGCCGGCCACCATCGGCACCGATGTCCGGCTCTGCGGCCGGACGGCACGGGCTTCGTCCCTGCTGCTCTCCCTGGTTGGTGAGAAGTTTCTCCCCGACTGGGCCGGCGGCCTGGTGGGTCTCGACTTCATCAACACCTTCTTCACAACGGTGGACGCGCAGCGGATGACTGTCACCTTTGACGATGACGGTCCGCAATCTGCGGGCACGGCAGTGGAACTGCTCCCGGCCTTTGCCCAGGGCGCACCCTTTGTCCCGGTGCATGTCGGCGGGCAGCGTGTGCGCGGCTACGTCGATACCGGTTCCACACTCAGTTACATCGGCGGTGAGGCTCTGGTCAACGGACCAAGGGTGGGGGAGTGGGATGACTACCACCCGGTGGTGGGCGACTTCCACACCCCGGTGCACCGGCTGCCCGCTGAGATCGGTGGTGAGCGAGTGGAGCTGGAGTTCGGCGAGATGCCGCAACTGCTCGGCCTGGGCCTTCAGGCCATGGGCGCCGACATCCTGGTCGGCGGTGAGCTGCTCAGGCGGCGGCGGGTGACCTTTGCCCCGGCCAGCAACAAACTTTTCCTCCAGGCCTACCAATAGTAATGAGGGGCGCTCGGCATTGGGCCGGGCGCCGAGGCCGAATCATTTGATAACTTATTTCCGGGACACCACACTGGAAACCCGGGTTGATGCCAGCGGAAACCGGCGGAGACCCTCCAGGAATTCTCAATAGCATCCACCTGGCCTGCACCGACATCCCCTGCCACACCAAATCCCGCACCACCACTGGCCCGAATAGCTGCCCCACCAGACATCCCATGACCTGGCCTGCTCCTTGCAATGAAGAATAACAGAAATACTAAATTGTAAACTTTTGGGCCGTGGGAAGGAGGTGGACAGGGACGGTCCTCAAATTTGCTGAATTCTTGCCGGGGGCGTTCCCCGGGAGATCGAAACCCCAACATCGGAGGAGGGAGAGGAAGTGAACGGAGATACAAACAGCAGGCTGCAATGGTGGTCGATCTACCTTTTCCACATGGTGCCGTTCATGGTCGCGACATACATTGCGATGGTCCTGGTGCCGGCGGCGTCTGTCCGTTGGCCGGCACGATTCTTCAGCTGGCAGGAGTTGTCGCTGCTGGGTCTGGTCATCCTCTTCTCCGTCGGTTCGGCCCGGCCGCTCTACCGGTTGCGGCACAACATGGTGGGACGGCCGGCAGGTATCAGCGGCGTCGCGGCCGTGCTCTCGATCTTCGCCATGGTGGGCGGGGCAGCGGCCCTCCTCCTCCACTCCAGCCCCTGGGTCGTGGGCGCATTCCTCATCGGTGCGGCACTGCCGCCCCTGGTCAGCGGCATGACAGCAGCCGGCAGGGACGAACCCGGCCGGCGCTTCGATCTGTGAAACCACACATCTGCATCTGACAACTGAACGATATCCAAAGGAGTCGAACAATGAACATCCGCATTCTCCAACAGAACGTGGCGATGCTCTGCATCTCCCTGGTGCTGGCGGCCTCGGTGCAGCCCGTGTTGGCCGGCAACATCCTTCCTGACCCTGTGCTGCTTTATGAGACCGAACTGACCCTGCTGGCCGACCCGGACCAGACCGACCAGCTGGCCACTCTGGCCGGCACCATTCAACAGGGCGGCCCTTTCACCCTGCGCAGTTTCTACCTGATGATTCCGGACGAGAACGGGGGGAGCGAGTTACTCGTTGCCAGCTATGCCTGGACAGAAGCCGAAGACGAAGTCCACGTCACCATCAACGCCGGCGGTGAGGTTTACAGTTTCATCAACTTTCTCCAGACCAGCGAGGAGGTGGACAATTTCTTCGACCGCTACCTTGAGCTCTATCACCGCTACCATGGGAATGGGGCTGATGGCGGGCTTGCCGCTCCAGTAAAGCCCGGTGAGACCATCCCTGAGCGGATGATGCACTTCTTCACCTGGCTCGACGAGCAACTGCTGATCGCAGAAGACCGGGAGTATGGCTTTGCCCGCAAATTCGCCTGGATGCGATCGGAGACGTACACGCAGTTTGCCCCCCACGCCGCCGGGCTTCTGAAACAGGTGGCCCAAGCCCCGGAATCATCGGTGGACAACACCTGGGTCAAGGCGATCACCTTCCAGGACCTGGTCATCGTGTTTGACTATCCCATCATGCGTGTCATCGACGGTGAGTTTCCGGTGCCGGAGCGGAACGAGATGGAGTCGTTCACACTGGGGATCGTCGCTCTGGAGTCGAATCAGCCGCCGGGCGGCGGGTACGAATGGGGTTGGGACAATTACTACGACTGCTGGAACGAGACCTGGACTGGCCAGGACTGCCGGTCCTGCTGCAACGACTGGCTCACCAATGCCCTTACGATTTGTGTCTATGTCGCAATGGTCGATCCGCCTCTCGGTGCACTGTGCGCGGGAGCGGCTTGTTCTGCGTATCAATACTGCAAGCTTGGCTGCGGCCTGGCCAATCCCGGCATTGCCGGGGGCTGGTCCGGCGGCTTCTGATCCGACCCTGTCCAGCCTGTCCGTGTCCTGTTGGGGGTGACGGGCAGGTGTTGGCCGGGCGGCAGGGTGAGAGATCGCCCCGTCGCCCGGCGTTTTACTCCCGGAACCTTCCCACCGCCACTTTTGCGCCATAGAGATACTGGGCCGGGGAGAAGGCAAAGAAACTGCAGCCGGGGATCGGCTCAAGGACGTCCCCGTCGTAGTTCCAGCCGCGGACATGTGCGCCGAAGAGGGCCGAGGGCCCGGGTCCGGTGACGATCTCGTCGATGCCGTCATCGTCGATGTCGCCGCAGGTGACGTTCACCCCGTAGCGCAGGGTGCCATAGGCGAAGTAGCTCACCTCCCGGATCGGAATGAACGCACCCGAGCCGTCAAACTCGAAGGCCCTGACGTGGGGGCCGAAGACATCACCGGGCCCGGGGCCGGTGACGATCTCATCGATCCCGTCGCCGTCGATATCCCCGCAGCAGACGTTGACCCCCCAGCGCTGGGTGCCGTAGGCCATGAAGCTGTTGAACAGCGGCATGCCCTCGGGGGTGAAGACCCGCACCTGGGGGCCATAGACCGGGCCGGGTCCCGGGCCGGTGACGATCTCGGTGCGGCCGTCGCCGGTGACATCCCCGCCCGCCACGTTGACCCCGTAACGGGTGGTGCCGTAGGCCAGAAAGGAGGTCCCGGGCACTGTCTCCACCCGGCCGCCGCCGAGGTAGCGGAAGGCGCGTACGTGGGGCCCGTATGTGGCGGCCGGGCCGGTGAGGATTTCGTCACGGCCGTCTTCATCCAGGTCGGCAAAGGCCACGTTGACGCCGTAGCCCGAAGTGCCGTAGGCATCGAAGGCGAAGATGGGGAACTCCTCGCCGGTGGCCTCGAACAGCTTGACCCGGGGCGCAACGCCGGGCCCGGGCCCGCCGCCGGTGAGGATTTCGTCCACGCCGTCGCCGTCCGGGTCGCCGCAGGCGATGTTGGTGCCGTAGAACTGGCCGGGATACGCTTCGAACTCGCCGTAGGGGTTGGGCTGGCCGTCGGCGTGGAAGCCGCGGACCAGCGCCGGGTTAGTCGGGCCCGGGCCCGGGCCGGCAACGATGCTCGGCACCTGCTGGCCGCCGGCCACCGCGGCATAGCGGTAGTGTGACGGGGTCCAGTCGTAACTCTCGGGGTCGTGGTCGCCGTCGCCGAGATTGACCGTCGAGATCACCAGGTTGTCGATGCCGCTCCACCCGCTCACCTCGTGACTGGCGAAACCTTCTTCGTCCAGCTCGAGCATCTCGTAGGCCGGGCCGCCGCCGCCGGCAGGGAAGAGCATCAGCTGCACCGACCAGGCCTTGTCCGGGTCAGCGTCGACGTGCAAGGTGCAGTTCTCCGAACCGCCGGGTGCGGTGCCACCCCCCTCCAGACGGACGAAGCTGCTGCCGTACTCGGCCGGCGGTTCATCCACCGCCGCGCCGTTGAGCGGGAAGCTCCCGGCGTCGTGGTGGGCTTCCAGGGTGATCGACGCATACTCGCCGGCCTCGTCATAGTGCTGGCCGTCATCCTGCCCCCCGGTGAACCAGCGCCAGTTGGTGAAGATGCGGAACATCTCGTCAAAGGTTTCCGGCCCGTAGCGAGCGATCACCGTGTCGATGGCGTCGAGATAGTCCGGTTCGCCCCACGTCCCGGTCTGGACCAGTTCCTCCCAGATCTCGCCCACCATGGGGATCTGGTTGCCGTTGTAATACTCCACGAGAAACTTGGGGAACATGAACGCGGAATACTGGTAGGGCTGGCCCGCCCCCTCGTACCAGTCGATGGCCTTGAACGGCCGGGTCTGGAAGTAGGGGGTCAGCACCTCGTTGATCCAGTCCCCTTCGGGGTAGGCGTAGTCCTCCATGATCGTTGCCGTGGACTCGAAGAAGCAGGTGGAGCTGCCCCAGTTCATCGCCAGCTGGTGGGCGTGGTTCAGCTCGTGGGCCAGGGTGGTGACCAGCCGGCCGAACTCCTCGGGCTGGGTGTAGGTGTAGGAGCGGAGATCCGACCACCACGACCCGTCCCATTCGTCCTCGGGGGTGATCCCCGCCACTCAGCCGTTGGTCACGATGTAGACATCGTAGTCGTTGCTGCCGCCGCGGTTGTCGTCGGGCGGGGTGTGGTAGAAGCCGCCCACGTCGACGAAGTAGCGGTAGAACTGCTCCACGTGGCCGAGAAACTCCTCGGCCCGCGGGATATATTTTGCGGCATTGTAGTGCACCCGGATCGGGGCGATGGACGACTGGACGAACCCGATCGATTCGGGGCGGTCGAAGGTGCCGCCCAGCAGTGCCCGCACCTCGGGGCTGCAGTTGCCCAGCTCTTTCTTTGCCCGAACGAAAAGCTCGAAGGGGCAGACGAACTGCTCGGGGTAGGGCAGGGATGCCAGCTCCGGCGGCAGCTTGTCGCGCTGCTTGTAAGCCTGGCAGCGGTAGAGCAGCGCCCAATCCCAGGCGATCTCGCCGCTGGCTTCCATCTGGTCGATGGTTTCGAAGACGGTGAGCTGTTTCACGCTCTCGGGCTCGCCTCCGGCTCCTGCCGGCACGGCCAGCAGGAGCAGCAGGAGCAGCAGTGCCATGGTCAGTATGGTTGGACGGGTGATGCGGGTGACCAGCATGAATGAAGGTGGATATCTCATGGGTCTTGACCTCCTGGTGAGGTTTGATTGGCTGCTCACAAGATGATAGTCCATGAATTTCATAGTGATAGCAAGGAAAACCAGTACTCAAAAAATCCGTTGACGCTCTTCCCGATTCGACGTATCTTTACTCTCAAGGGAATTACCTTCTCCAGGTATTTCACGCCACATTCAGATACACAACAGCATAAGGAGAGCCGTGATGCGCACCACCCGTGTTTTCTTTCTCCTGGCGGCCGTGACCCTGGCCGTCCTCGTCTCCGTCCCCTCGGCCTGGGCCGCCTGGAGCGGAACCGGCGCCGACACGCAGATCAGCTTCGACGACAACGAATACGCCAGCTACGTCCGGCTGGCCGTGGACGGCAGCGACGTGATCCACGTGGTCTGGTGCGAGGATGATCCCTCGTATGACGAGATCCACTACGGTTTCTCCACCGACAGCGGGCTGACCTGGAGCTGCAGCACCTCCGACCGCTTGATCAGCTTCAACGACGGCGAAGGCGTTTTCGACACCAGTGACATAGCCATCGACAGTGAGAACAATATATTCGTGGTCTGGAGCGAGGAC
>JAQAZP010000295.1:0-3439 GCA_032127265.1 Acidobacteriota bacterium | reverse complement strand
GCGGGGGAGCGGATCCGCGAGAGCGAGGAGAAATACCGCAAGATCTTCGACAACATCCAGGATATCTACTATGTCTGCGACATCGACGGCACGATTCTCGAGATCAGCCCTTCGGTGGAGCAGATTGGCGGCTATGCCCGGAATGAGCTGCTCGGGCGGTCGGTTTACGAACTCTATGCCGACCCCACGGTCCGCAAGCGTCTGTTGGCGGAGTTGACCGGCACCGGGGTGGTGACCGAATTCGAATTGCTGTTCAAGGACAGTGACGGCCTGAAAGTGCCCTGCGAGATCACCGCCCGGTTGAGCTTCGACGGGGAAGGAAACCCGGAGAAGATATACGGGACTTTGCGCGACATCGCCGAACGCAAGCGGATGGAGGCGGAATTGCTCAGGGCCCAGAAGCTCGATTCCATCGGCATCCTCGCCGGCGGCATCGCCCATGACTTCAACAACATCCTCACCGCGTTGATGGGAAATATCTCCTTCGCCCGGATCGACACCGAGCCGGACAGCGAAATCGGCCGGGCCCTTGCCGAATCGGAGCAGGCCTGCGGGCAGGCCCGCCTCCTGACCCAGCAGTTGCTGACCTTTTCCCGGGGCGGCCTGCCGGTGAAGACCGTGGGCTCCATCCGCGACCTGATCAAGGAGACCGCGACCTTTGCCCTCCGCGGGTCGCCGGTGCGCTGCCGTCTCCGGATCTCCGAAGGGTTGCGGCCGGTGGAAGCCGACATGGGACAGCTGAACCAGGTGCTGCACAACATCGTGCTCAATGCCGCACAGGCAATGACCGCCGGAGGAGAAGTGACCGTCTCCGCCGAGAACATCATCATGAACCGGGACAGCGGGATTACCCTGCCCGACGGAGAATACGTGAAGATCGCCATCAGGGACGAGGGCGGGGGGATCCCGGAATCGGCCCGCCCCCGTGTCTTCGATCCCTATTTCACCACTCGCGATGGCGGCAGCGGCCTGGGACTGGCCACCGCGTATTCGATTGTCAGAAACCACAATGGCCTGATCCGCTTCGACACCAGGTGCGGCGAGGGAACCACCTTCTTCATCTACCTTCCCGTTTCGCGCAAGCCGGCCCTGGAGACCAAACCCGAGGACGGCGTGAACGAAGGCATGGGCCGGATCCTGCTGATGGACGACGAGGAGAGCGTTCGTTCGGTGGCTTCGAGGATGATCAGCCGGCTCGGTTACCAGGTGGAGCAGTCCGAGGATGGCGAGCAGGTGGTCAGGAAATTCAGTGCGGCGAAGGAGGCCGGCAAGCCGTTCAGTGCGGTGATCCTCGACCTGACCGTCCCCGGCGGCATGGGCGGGAGCGAGGCGGTCCGGCAACTGAAGGAGATCGACCCTGGCGTGCGGGCCATCGTCTCCAGCGGCTACTCCAACGATGCCGCGATGTCCGACCACCGCGCCGCCGGGTTCTGTGCCGTGCTCCGCAAACCCTACCGGATGGAAGACCTGAGCCGGGTGCTGGCAGGCTGCATCACTCCCTGACCTATCCGAGCGCCTCCAGTTTTCGTCTGGTTTCCCCGTCCTCGATTTCCTGCCGGCCGCCGTCTTCTGCCCCGGCCATGGCAGCCAACTGGGTGTGCAGTACGGCGTCTCTCCGGGCGTTCCGGCGGCACAACCTGGCCCTTCGGACATGTTCGCGGCACGGGAACCGCTGGTGGATTTGGCGATCAGGTGAAGAAAGATGATTTTTGCGGAAAATAGTTCTTGAACTGACTGACGGATCGGCCGACAATCAGATATACTCAATGTTTCAGGTTTATTCAGCTGTTTCCTTACTCGGGGGAAGTGTTCCCATGGAACCGAATGCGGTCATACTGGTGGTGGATGACGACGCTGCCATCCGCGACTATCTCAGCTCGCTGCTCGAGGCTTCCAACTACCTGGTGCTCAGCGCTACGGACGGGGCGGAGGCCTTGGAGCGCCTGGCCGGGTTCTCGGTGGACCTGATCATCACCGACCTGAAGATGCCGAACATGGACGGCTACGAACTCTGCCGCCGGCTGAGCGAGGAAGCCCGGTACAGCAATATACCGGTGGTGATCATTAGCGGTCAGTCCGAGCGCTCGGACCGCGTTCGCGGTCTGGAACTGGGGGCGATGGACTTCCTGATCAAGCCGTTTCACATGACCGAGGTCATCGCCAAGGTCCGCAACTGGGTCAACTACCACCAGCTCAGCCAGAAGTGGCACAACGCCATGAAGGATCTGGGCTCGGTCACCGACTATTCCCGGGGCATTCTCAAGGAGTTCGATCCGCAGACCTTCGGCACCGCGCGCTGGCTGCAGCGGATGTTTTCACACATCGAGCAGTCGGCTCCGCGCCACGACCAGATACCGCAGTTTCTGATACTGGTGGAGCGCAATGGCGTGCAGGGCTGCCAGGCCCGGCTCATCGCCCGGGAAACTGATGATGCCACCGTCGCGGGGCTGGGGGAGTGGATTGACCTGGGCAAGTGCCCCCTCGACGACGACGTGTACTGGGAGGGGGATCCGATCCGGGCGGTGGACATCCAGTCCTCACCGGAAGAATGCAATGCCATCCCCCTGTCCCGGCTGAACAATAAAAATGTGCCGCTGCACAATTTCGTTTCGGTCTGCTCCGACGGTGCGCACCTGTTGCTGGGAATCAACTACCCGGGGAAAGTGGAGGAGGAATACGGATACATCCTCAAGGCCGCGCTGCTGCACCATGATTTCTTCCGTACCATCGCTGCCCGAGGCCGGGAAGTGGAGGACGCCTTCCTTTACACTGTCGGCGCGCTGGCCCGGGCTTCCGCGGCCAACGACGTGGAAACCGGCAATCACCTGCTGCGGGTCAACGAATATTCGGCCCTGCTGGCCACCACCATGGGCCTGTCCGAGGACCTGGTGCGCGAACTGCACCACTTCGCCCAGATGCACGACGTGGGAAAGATCCGCCTCAGTCGGGACATCCTGCTGAAGAAGGGCAAATTGACCCATGACGAATGGGAAGAGATGAAGCGCCACACCCTCTATGGTGTGGAAATCCTCGGTGACTCACCGCGGCTGGACGTGGCCCGCCAGATCGCACTCAGCCATCACGAATGCTGGGACGGTTCGGGATACCCCCAGGGCTTGGCCGGTGATGAAATCCCCCTGTCGGCCCGGGTGGTAAAGCTGGCCGATGCCTATGATGCGCTGCGCAGCCGCCGGGCTTACAAGTCGGTACTCTCCGGCAAGGAGGCTTACGGTGTGATCGTCAACGGTGATGCCAGCCGGGCCCGTCCCGAGGAGTTCGACCCGGCCGTGCTCGCCGCCTTCCGCTCCTGTGCCGGGGAGATGGACGCCATCTTCCAGCGCCTTTCCGACACCACACTAGCCCAACCACTCATTGCCCACTTAAAAAGGGGACAGGTAACTATTTAATCACTGGTTACATCCGTTCAAAGTCCTGACAT
>JAQAZP010000294.1:0-6715 GCA_032127265.1 Acidobacteriota bacterium | reverse complement strand
TCCAGGTGATGGGTGACCGGCAGGGCAACGTGATCCACTTCGGTGAACGCGAGTGCTCGATCCAGCGGCGGCACCAGAAGGTCATCGAGGAGTGCCCCTCGCCGGTGGTCAGCGAGGAGATGCGCGCCGCCATGGGCGAGGTGGCGGTGAAGGCGGCCAAGGCGGTGAACTACCACAATGCCGGCACCATCGAGTTCCTTGTCGACCCGCAGATGAACTTCTACTTCCTCGAGATGAACACCCGGCTGCAGGTGGAGCACCCGGTGACCGAGCTGGTCACCGGCACCGACCTGGTGAAGATGCAGATCGAGGTGGCCGCCGGACGCCCGCTGCCCATGACCCAGGAAGAGGTGCAGATGCGGGGCGCCGCCATCGAGTGCCGGATCTACGCCGAAGACCCGGCCAACGGCTTTCTCCCCTCGCCGGGGCCGATCCACGCACTGCGGCAGCCCGGCGGCCCGGGAATCCGCGACGACTCGGCGATTTACCAGGGCGGCGAAGTGACCATCCACTATGACCCGCTGATCTCCAAGCTCTCGACCTGGGGCCGCACCCGCGCCGAAGCCATCGAGCGGATGAGGCGCGCCCTCGAGGAATACAAGATCCTGGGGATCAGGACCAACATCCCGTTCCACGAGCGGGTGATGCGCGAGCCGCACTTCATCAGCGGCGACTTCGACACGTCCTACATCGACCGCCTGCTGGGCGAAGACGCCGGCCGGCCGCTCCCCGCCGAAGAGGACCGCACCGACGTGGCCCTGGTGGCCGCGGTCCTGGCCGCCTACCGCCGGGACGAGAAGACCGCCGCCTCTGTGCCGGTGACCTCGGGCGACGGCCGGGGCGCCCCGGGCTGGCGGTCACGCGGCTGGAGGAGCCGGTCATGATCTACGAAATCCAGCTCGGCCAGCAGTCCCACCCGGTGGCGGTGACCGCCGACGGCGAAGGGCGTTACACGGTGAAGGTGGACGACCGGGAATACACGGTGGACCTCACCGAACCGCAGCCCGACCTCTTTTCCATGCTCCTCGACGGTACCTCGTATGAAGTAGGCGTGGACATCGCCGGCGAGAACTGCAGCCTCTACGTCTACGACCAGTTCTTCCAGCTCAAGGTGCTCGACCCGCGGCTGATGGCGCTGCGCGGCAAGGGCGGCGCCGACCAGGTCGGCGGCCGGGCCGAGATCCTCTCCCCCATGCCGGGCAAGGTGGTGAAGCTGCTGGCCGGCCCGGGCGACGAAGTGACCCAGGGCCAGGGCATCGTTGTTGTGGAAGCGATGAAGATGGAGAACGAGCTGAAGTCGCCCAAGGACGGCAAGGTGACCGAGGTCCTGGTCGAGGAAGGCCAGGCGGTTGACGCCAATGCCGTTTTGATGGTTGTGGAGTAGGAAACGGTTTGGCTGGAGGGATTGTTCCCCTTCGCTACGGTCTTCGACAGGTCGCTCAGGAGAAACAATCCCTCCCGCCGGACCGTGCTCTTCGACAGGTCGCTCGGGAGGGGTCGCACATCCCCCCCCGAGCATCCAATCCTCAGGGTTCCCGCGGGCCGGTCTCGTCTCCCGCCCCGAGAAAATCGCACACTTTTGGTTCCGCCGCCTCGTACGCCGTTTCCAACTCGGCCAGGATCTGGCTGAAGAATTTTCCCGACTCGGGGATGGTGGGGGCGTCCAGCCGTATGGCCAGGCTCTTCTCCTGGCCTCCGACATAGATGGTCTCGGCATTGTCGCTGTATGAGAATTGTTCCATCAGGTCCGGGTTGCCGTACAGAGCCTTGCCGTTGACGATGGTCAGTTTCACATTTGCCGGGTCAGACCTGAGCAGTGCCCGGTAGGGCTTGTTCGGGCTTCCGGGCACCACCATCAGGTCGGCCCGGTACCCCGGGGCGATCTGTCCCACGCGGTCTTCGATGCCCAGGGCGTGCGCCGCGTTGCGGGTGACGAACTCCACCAGCTGCTGCGGAGAGAGCGCGTCACCCCAGTTTTCGTTGTCATAGGCATCGGCGGCCTTCATCTCGTCGAGGATGGTTCTCGACCCGGATTCGGTCCAGTCAGCCGAGAGGGCCACGTCCACACCGGCGGCCAGCGCCCCCGGTACGTGGGCCGTGGCGCCGTACAGGGTGAGGTTGCTCACCGGCGACCAGATAAGGTTCGCTCCGGCCGCGGCCATCGCCGCCCACTCGTCCTCGCCGTAGGGAACGCCGTGGATGATGCTGGTCCGCTCGTCGAGGACGCCAAAGCCCTGCCACTCGTAGAACTCGGCCAGCGCGGCATCATTTACCCCCTCCGAAAGGTGGATGATAAAGCGGTCCCAGCACTCCATAGACGTGTATTGCCAATAGGCCGCACCATCGTCCAGGGGGAAAGTGTCGGTCAAAACCCGTTCCGGAAAGCGCCCCACGTTGTTGACGATCATTGCCGGGTGGGCAAAGCCGATGTAGTCCGCGCCGCTGATGTTGCTTCCCTGGATGGACGTCGTGCCTGCGGTCAGGGACCGCACTTCGGCGAGCTTCCATACGTTGAGATACTGGGCCGAATAACCTCCGAAATCCATAATGTTGTCCAACTGGAGATTAAAATCAGCGTAGAGCGGGTGGTCGCGCCACTCCCAGCGGTCTTCAAAGAGCGTCCCGAAGGGAATGACATCCAGAACGTTGTACTGGGGGTGGTTGTGGGCATCGATCAGACCGGGAAAGATCAGGCCGCCGGCCTGGATCACCGTGATGTTCTCCGGCCGCTTGGTCCGGACGCTGACGATCTCATCCCCCAGGATTTCCACGTAACCGCCGATGATCACGTCCCGGTCGTCGTTCATCGTCACGATGTGGCCGTGGAGGGCGTAGTGGTCGGACGGTGGAACAGCGCCGCCGATGTCGGCCGTGTCCCGCGGCTCGATCTTGAACGCCCCGAAGGAATAATTGAGGGTGCCGGTGACCGAGGGCAGGAAGTCATACATGTGAGGGAAGTACATGTAGTCGTTCCAGTCGTCACAGATGGCGTATGACGAACCGTCGGTGACGACCCACTCACCGTAATCAAGGATGGCGCCCACGAAGACGTTTTCAACCCGCACCAGGACCGACTCGTACTGCTCCTGCGATACGTCGCCCACGTCCACGGTGGTGGCGGTCACCGGATGTCCCGAGGAGTTGAGCTGGACCCCGGTGACATTGACGATTTCCGTCATCCCGTAGTACTCGTACACCGTGCCGGTCACGGTCACGGAGTCGCCCACCTCGGGAGAGTTGAGGAAGGTGTAGACAAATACGGCCTGCCAGGGGCCCGGACCCTCGGCCAGGACATACCCGTAATAGGAAATGGTTGTCACCACACCGGTGATGGTGACCTCCTGGCCGTAGTATGGCGAATAGCCGGAAGGGTTCTCGGTGTATTGGACGTCGTGAATGGGCACCGCTACGGCTGCCTCGAGAGCCGGCGGTGCGGCGAACAAGAGAAGGAGCGGAACCAGACAGTAAAACAGCAACAGAACGGTTCTTCTCGCCATGACGATCCTCCCTGACTCGGATTAAGAATGAAAAAGACGGGCGTGCCATGATGGTAGTACGCCTGATTGTCTTAAGAAATAAGCATTTTCACGTTCACAGTCAAGATGTTTCTTATATGAACCGGCCGGGTATGGACAGACGAACGGACCTGCTCCGGATCGAAGAGCCTTGAAATCGGCGGTAGGGAAATGCCTTCCTCCCTCGATGCGGTCCGTGAGAAGTTGCAACGCCGAAGAGATTTTTCCCTGTGCCGATGTTTCAAGAAGAATCGGGATCGCGGACACCAAACCATTGACATGATAAACATAGACATATACATTACATGTATACATCATTAAGGATATGTCATGATTCGAACTCAAATTTATCTTAAAGAACGTCAAGTCGGCGAATTGAGGGCTCTTTCCGAGAGGTCAGGGATGAAACAGAGCGAACTGATCCGTGAGGCTCTTGATTCATTCCTCGAACGGGAGAGCCGTGGGCGGCGGGAGGATATCCTTCGAAAAACAGCCGGAATCTGGAAAGACCGCACCGATCTTCCGGATTTCAGGGCGGGGCGGCACGGCTGGGAAAGGGGCGGGCCATGAGACCGGTTCTTGTCGATACCGATGTCCTGGCGGGTTATCTCGGCGGCAACCCCCGGGCCGCGGACTTCATGGAGACCTTCGAGAGCCGGACCATCCTCTCCACCGTCGTTGTGGCTGAATTGTATTCCGCGGCCCGGGACGAAGACGAGCGGGCGGCTCTGGACGACTTCATATCCCTCTTTGCGGTGGTTCCCGTAAGCCAGGCCATCGCCCGCGCCGGTGCGGCATACAGGAGCGAATACGGCATGCTGCACGGCATCAGTCTTGCCGACGCCATCCTCGCCGCCACCGCCGAGGCGGAGGGTGCCGAACTGAAAACCCTCAACCCGGGTCTCTACCCGATGTTTGAGGGCCTCGAGCCGGCCTGGACGGACTGATCCCCTGAAAACAAGACAAGGAGAGGTTGAAACCGGTCCCGGCTACGGCACGGTCACATTGATGGTGACCGCGTCGGTGTCCCCCGCACCGGAAGGCGGGAAGGGTGGCTGGTTGTAGGGCGCCGGGGTCACATCCTCGGCGCGGAGGGTGAACAGGTTGTCTCCATCCAGGGCGCTGTATGCCGGAAGATACATGTTCACACTGATGTCGAAGCGGTCGTAGGGCCCGATGTTGGTGAACCCCGCCCGGTGCCTGGAGATGAAGAAGCCGCTGGCCAGCAGGGTGTCCAACCGGAAGGCTATTTTTCGGAGATAGGCGTTGTTGTTGGCAATGGTCATACCGAAGTTGACACTGAACGGTGCCACGCCGGAGGTGTGGGAGCTGCGCAGTTCGGCCACCACCGCGGGGACGAGGTCGACGCCCATGGCCACCAGGGGAGGGTCGAGGGCAAGGTAATTGACACGAAGCTCCCGGGGAGAGGCCTGGCGGTCGAGGATCTCGGTCTCCAGGGAGATCCGGTTCCCGTCGACCACGTAGTTGGTGAAACCGGTGGCGTGTTCACCCTCGTACAGGGCGCTCCAGCGCAGCCAGTCATTGCCCGGCGTACAACTGCCTCCCGGGCCGCAGTATCCGGTGGCGGAGACCGGGAAGGAGCCGTCCCACCAGGTGACATCGGCGATTTCACTGCTGTCGAAAAGTCTGGTTTGATACGTGAGATCCGAGTTGGACGGGTTGAACAGGTAGAGTTCCCATCGCTTGCCGGCGGCGCCGGTGAGATGGACGATGCCCGGCTCGTCGGCCACGTTGGGGGACCCGGCACCATAGACGTTGCTGCCCAGGCGGCGGGGCATGGTGGCACTGAAGGGCAGCTCCTTGAGGAACAGCGTCTTCATCGTCGAAGCGCCCTGGTCGTCTTCGGGCCGGTGGTTCACCAGGTCGGTGTCCAGCAGGTAGTTCCGCGCCGCCTCGCCCACCCCGTGCTTGTAGGCTGCCGGCGGCACATAGGCCGCCGGGTCGAACTTCGGGTCCGACATCATCTTGAAGATAAAGTCTCTGAACACATCGGCGAGCCGAGCCTGGGGCATGGGGCTGTGCCCGCCCTGCAGGACGAGGAAGGTCGTGTGGTTTATACCCCGCTCACTGAGGTTTTTGTCCATGGTGATGAAGTTGGTCACCGGGAAGAAGGAGTCGTGGGTCCCGGCCGCCAGGTAGAGATACTTCCCCTGCAGCCAGCCGAGGTTGTCGATCCCCCCGGAGTGACCGGTGTAATCGGGGCAGAGCATATCCGCCTCCAGCGGGTCCGATGTGCCGAACACCGGCATCAGGGCCGGTTGGGGTATGGCCCCCGGGGGTGCGGTCTCGCTGTACTTGTTGCCGTCCTCCCCGGCGTAGAGCCGGTAGAGGTTGGCCAGGTCGGGGTTGGTGGCGATGGGAATGGTGCTCAGCGAGCCAATGGAGAGCGGCGGCGAACTGGCAAACACGCCGATCACGTTGTAACTCTCTTGACCGTGGATAATGTTCTCGGCCAGGGTCAGCGCGGCAAAGGCCCCCCGGGAGGAGCCCCGGGCGATGACCCGGTTCTGGTCGGCGCGGCAGCGGGCGCGCAGGACGCGGATCAAGTAGCTGATGGCATCCCGTGACGCGTCATTGGCCCCAATGGATCCGTATCCGCCCGCGTTCCAGACGACGTAGATCACACCGCGTCCGTTGGGGTCGTTTAGATACGACTGGACCGTGGTAAGGAACCCCAGGGGCAGAGAGTTGCCGTTCGGGTCAAAGACGAGCTCGTTGAGGCTTATGGCGGAATACCCGGGAATCTGGACCACGAGGGGGTAACGGAGCGTGTCGTCGGGGTAGTAGTTCGGAGGGACGAAAATACTGAAGGAGCCGCCCAGGTACTCCCCGCCCCGCGCCAGCACCAGGTTGGGGATCAGCTGCACCGAGTTGCCGTGCTGCGCCAGCTGCTGGACACTGCCCACCAACTCGATGCCGTCGAGGCCGAAACCCTTGGCGTAGCTGTCGCAGCGGGCCCGAAAGGCATCCAGTTCGCTGAGCCGGATACCCACCGGGTCGGTGATCATCCAGTCGTAGTCGTTGTATTGCGGGGTAAAGTCAACACCCCGGCCCGGGTCGGGGTCAACGCCGCCGCCCGCCAGGAAATACCCCTCCCCGAGTTCCGTGTCGTAGTGGTAGTTGGTGTTTACCGCGTAGGGGTCGAGCCCGCCCCTCTCCTGGGCCATGGCCGCTGTCGG
>JAQAZP010000293.1:0-57981 GCA_032127265.1 Acidobacteriota bacterium | reverse complement strand
TGATCAAGATCAACCTGCTCACAGAAAAGATGACGCCAGCGCGGGTTTCCACCGGACTGCCGGGCGCTGCCAGCCGGAACCTGATCTTTGCCATCATCGGCGTGCTCACCGTGGCCTATATCGGCTATCAGTGGTATTCCTACAATTCCAGGTTGAGTCGCCTGGATGCCGATATCGCCGATGCGCGGGAAGAACGGGAGAAGCTGCAGAAGATCATCCGGCAGGTGGAAGAGTTCGACGCCAAGAAGCAGGAGCTGAGCCAGAAAATCGACATCATCAGCGACCTGAAAAAGAGGCAGTCCGGGCCGGTGCACCTGCTCGACGAAGTGAGCAAAGCGTTGCCCAACCTGGTCTGGCTCACCGCCATTACCCAGCGCGGTGATCAGATTCAGCTGGACGGCGAATCCATAACTTTGAACGCGGTGGCCGACTTCATCGAAAACCTGCGGCGCTCGCAATACATCGAGTCGCCCGACCTGGCCAATTCGGTGGAACAACGGGGGGTCGTGGTGTTCAACCTCACCTTCTATTTCAGGCACACCGAGGAGAAAACAGGGGAGGAGGGCTAGCTCCGGCGACCCGGAGGCGGCCTTTTTCGGCCCACACCAGAATAGGGATGACACGATATGGAATCTTATAAGAATATGTCGCCCGGAGCCCAGTTCGCCATCGTGCTGGGCGTGTGCGCCACCCTGCTCCTCGTCTGCTGGTGGATGCTGTTCAAGGACCAGAAGGCGCAGATCGAGACCAAGACCGCGGAACTGGAATCGCTGCAGTTGGAAATCAGCAAGGCCAACTCGCTCAAGCAGCAGCTCCAGGAGTTCGAGGTGGAGTTGGACGTGCTGCAGCGCAAGCTCGATACGCTGGTCAAGATTCTGCCGGGGGAGAAGGATGTGGAGGTGCTTATCCGGCGGGTGGAGAACCAGGCCAAACAGTCGAACCTGGTGGTCAAGCAGTTCGATCCCCAGGAGATCGTGAGCCATGATTTCTATGCCGACTGGCCGATCAGTATCAGCCTCCAGGGAAGTTATCACAACCTGGCGCTGTTCTATGACCGGATCAGCCGGTTCGACCGGATCATCAATGTCACAGGCCTGAACATGCAGGCCCTGAAGGAAAGGTCAGCGCCGTCGCACACGGTGTCGGCCAACTTCATGGCCACAACATTCGTTTTTCTCGATTAGGGAGAACCACACAACATCCGGCCCGCTAAGCCGGTAGGCCCGGGGGATAAAATGGTGCTTCGAAAACAATCAGGTGGGTTTGCAACACTCTTCATCGCCTCCCTGGCCCTGTTGTCGGTCTTCGGCTTTTGCTGGCCGCTGACTGCGCAAGAGGGTGAGGCCGAGGCGCCTGCGGTCCCGGCGGAGACGGCGGAGCTACCCGAGGCAACCGCCGAGCCGGTGGTGCAGAACGATGCGCCCTATGCCTACAACGTTGCCGGCAGGCGGGACCCGTTCAAGTCCCTGCTCGAACGGAGCACGGAAGGCGTTGGACAGCGGCCCGAGGGCCTGCCGGGGATCCAGATCTCGGAGGTCGACGTGCAAGGTATTATCGCCCGGGCCGACGGCTCGTATGTGGCGATCATCAGGGGGGCAGGGCCTGAACCGTTTACCATTCACGTGGGCGACCGTCTGTTCGACGGTGAAGTCCAGGAAATATTCAAGAACCGGGTGGTGTTCCGCCAGCGGATCAACGACCCCACGCTACCGAGAAACTTCAGAGAAGTCAGTATCCTACTGAACCCCGACGAGGAGGGAAATCGATGAGAAACCTTTGTCTGGTACTGGCGGTCTGCATCATTCTGATGCTGCCCGCCTGCTCCCTCAAGCACGGTGCCGCGGAGCCGCTCCCGTCTGCTGCCGCTGAGGGGGGGCGTGTCGTCCTGACAGATTTTAATTACTTGGACGAGGGGGATCGGACACGGGTCATCATCGAGTCGAATCTTCCTTATGACTTTACCACCTACAACGCGAGGGAAGATCTCTTCGTCCTGGAGATGTCCGAAGTGGACACCGACGCCATGCCCGAGGAGATCGCCGTGGAGTCCCGGGCCGTGGACAAGGTCCGGGTGGTTCGCATTCCCGAGGAGGCCGGAAGGTCCCTGAGCAGGATGGAATTTCACCTCTGCCATCCCCAGTCGGTGGATGTGCTGATGGAGGGCGACCAGCTCTATCTCGATTTTTCCGCTGCCGGCGGGTCGTCGCTCGCCGCCGCGGACACCGAAGTGCTGATCACCGAGGAGGCCCACTACGCCGACCGGTCGGCTAACGAGCTGGAATTCGGAGATGTTGCCGGCCTGGAAACCGCGGTGGAGAAAACGCCGCTGATGACCGAGACGGTGACCACCCCGTTGCCCGCCCCGGTGGAAGTGGCCAGCCTTGACCGGCCGGCCGACACGGAGCCTGATCCGCTGCCCGAACCGGCCCCCAGGAAACCCGCAGCGCAGTGGGATGAGACCCTGGAACCCGCCGTGATGGTGAACCTCATCGAGGTGGAGGTGGTGGGAAGCTCTGTGACCGTGGCCGTGGCCGGAGATGGACGGCTGGCCTGCGAGCCCTTTGAACTGCCCACGCCCCACCGGCTGGTTCTCGATTTCACCGGCACGGTGAACCGGGTGAGCAACCCGGTGCTGGAGCTGGAGAGTGATCACCTCTACCGGGTCAGGGTGGCCCAGTTTCAGCATCTCCCGGTGCCGGTAACCCGGGTGGTGATGGATCTCAAGGCGGGGCCGGCCGACTACCGGATCGTCGAGAGGGGCAGCAAGGTGCTGGTGCTGTTCGGCGACGAGGTCGAAGTGGACCAGTCCTCGCAGGATATGATCTCGGATACCCCCCCGGTTGAGATGGCCAGCGTCTTGCCGCCGGTGCCCCGGGAAATCATGCCGGACGTCATCCCCGCGGAGAGCATCGAGGAGCCGCCGGAGGAGACAGCTCTGGAAGAGCCGCCGGTTCAGACGGTGACGCAGATTGACGAGCAGCCGATGCCGGAGGCAGCGGTGGAAACGGCAATGGTCATTGAGGAACCGCCGGTGGTCGAAACGGCGCCGCCGCAGCCGGTGGTCACCGCCGCTGACGATGGTTCCTACTGGATCGAAAAAACGGAGGAGGCGCGCCGGGCGGAAGTGGCCGAGGCGGCTTTCCCCTTTGACGACGAACTCGACGGCGGCGATGTGGCGTTTACCGCCGGCGACATCGAAAGCGACATGCAGGAACTGTTCGAAACGAAGACCATCACCGGGGAGGAGGAACGCTACACCGGTGAAAAAATAAGCTTCGAATTTACCGACGCCGACCTGCAGGCTGTCTTCTTTCTCCTCGCCGACATCAGTGGTGAGAATATCGTCCTCGACCCCTCGGTGCGGGGCAAGGTCTCGATCAAGCTCACCGACGTGCCGTGGGACCAGGCGCTGGACATCATCCTGCGCAACTTCAACCTCGGCCGGGTGCGGGAGAACAACGTGATCCGCATCGCCCCCACGGCCAAACTCTCCCAGGAAGAAAAGGAGACCCGCAAGCTGCGCGAGGAGAAGATGCTCAGCGTGCCGCTGGTCACCAAGACCCGGGCGCTCAGTTACGCCAAGGCCTCCGAAGTCAGCCCGATCATCCTCAAGAGCATGTCGGCGCGCGACGAAGTCACCGTGGACCAGCGGACCAACATGCTGATCATGAAGATGGTCCCCGAGTCGGTGGAGCTGGTGGACCGCTTGATCGACCTGCTCGACCGCCCCACACCGCAGGTGATGATCGAGGCGCGGATCGTGGAAACCACCAAGAGTTTCTCCCGGGCCTTCGGCATCCAGTGGGGCTTCCTCGGTATGGCTGACGCCACCACGGGAACCACCACCAACTGGAACTTCCCCAACTCGATCCAGGCCAATGGCGCAGGGGTCAGCAGCACCACCAAGCCCGGAATCGTCGGGCCGCTGGGCGGCTATGCGGTGAACCTGCCGGCCTCCAGTTTCAGCAGCGGGTTCGGCCTGAGCCTGGGCAACATTCTTGACACCTTCCGCCTGGATATGGCGCTCACCGCCATGGAAGCCGACGGCAGGGGCAAGATCCTCTCTTCGCCCAAGGTGGCGACCCAGAACAACAAGAAGGCGGTCATCGAAAGCGGGACCCAGATCCCGGTGCAGACCACCGCCAACAACACCACCACCACCCAGTTCGTCACGGCCGCGCTGAAGCTGGAAGTGACGCCGCAGATCACGGCCGATCAGACCATCATCATGGACGTGGTGGTGGACAAGAGCGCGCCGGATTTCGGAAACCTGGTTGGCGGTATCCCGCCGATCCTGACCCGCAAGGCGGAAGCCCAGGTGATGGTCAAAGACGGTGGAACCGCGGTGATCGGCGGGATTTTCCAGTGGACCGAGGCGGAAAATGAGGATCGGGTGCCGTTCTTCGGGAGTGTCCCGATCATCAAGCATCTCTTCAGAAACAAGTCAGTGACCAGGAAAAACGACGAATTGCTCCTTTTCCTTACCCCCAGAATCATCAAGGTCACGGCGTATTGAACCACAAGAGCCCGGCCAGGCTCCGGGGACGGGAGAAAAGGAAATGAAAAAAGGACCTGGTAAGAGAATGAAGAGGAGCAACGCCATGATTTCAAGACGAGTGGCCCTTGTGGCCTGCGTCCTGTCGCTCATCGTTCTGCCGGCCTGCAACAGCCGGTACGACGAGGTGGCCTCACCGGTGTGGCTCACCGTCTCGGCTATCGAACCGGCGAGCACGCCTTTTGGCGATGTATACGACAGCGAACTGGGCAGCTTCATGCCCGATACGGTGAAGGTGACCCTTGCCGCGCATTTCAGCAACCAGAGCACACCGCCCACCGGCACCGCCTTCACCACCATCCAGGTCACCAGCTACCGGGTGACTTTTCAGCGGACCGACGACGGGGTGGAAATACCGGCAGGTTTCCAGCAGGCGCTGACCGCAACGGTGACTGCCGGCGGCGGCGAAACCATCATCGATGGCTTGACCATCGTCCGGGCGGATCAGAAACTGCAACCGCCGCTCTACTACCTGACGCCGTTTTCCTACGGCTTCGAGCCGGGCACCGGGTATACGACCATCGCCTGTAATTGCATCATCGACTTTTACGGGCACACGCTGGCCGGCGACGCTGTGTCGGCCAGTGCGGGCATCGGGATCAACTTTGCCGATTACGCGAACTAGGTTATAGCCGGGGCGCGGTGAAACCGCGACCCCATTGGATCGATTAGGAAAGAAAGGGCGGCAATCAGACGCCATCAACAGGAAATCGCCAATGAGAATTATGCCAGGGGAGGCAATCATGCATATCAGGATCAGAGTGCTGCTCATCGGGCTGTGCCTCGTGGTCCCTTTCATCATGCTCGGCTGCAGCAGCCTTGATAATGATACAGGGCCAACCGACCCCGGTGGAGGGACAGGGAATAATCCGCCAGGGGGCGGAAATGCATCGTTCAACATCACTGTTTACGCCGATCCGTCCGTGCTCGAGGCCAATGGCGTGGACATCTCCAGAATCACCGTCCGCATCCGCGACGCGGCCACCAACCGGTGGGTTCCCAATGGAACAGTGGTAACCCTGCGCACGACCATGGGGCAACTGAACAGCGGCGGCGTTGGTGATGGGGCCCTGACCCTGGGCCTGGTGGCCCTGAACGGCCAGGTGGAGGCCTACCTGATCAGCGGTCTCAGCACCGGAACCGCGGTGGTCTCCGCGTCGGTGGGGAACAGCATCGGACACGTGGATGTTTCTTTTGTTGCCCCTCCGGTTGAGTGATTGCCGAGCGGATTTCCGCGACCGGTGAGGAGCGGTGATGGTGGATTCCGAATCAAGCAGCTCCTCGCGGCTCGAGCGCCTGGAGCGGATTTACGAGGAAAACCCGGGAACCCGTCTCTTCCTTGCCCTGGCTGAAGAGTATTTTCGCGACGGCCAGTTGGAAAAGGCGGTGGAGGTCTGCCGCGGCGGTCTGGATATCTTCCCCGGCTATACGTCGGCCCGGGTCACCCTGGCCCGTTCGCTGATCGATCTGGGGCAGGACACGGAGGCGGAAAAGGAACTGGGGGCGGTGATCGGCAACTCCCCGGATAACCTTCTGGCCTCCAGGCTCCTGGCTGGCCTGCTGATCCGGATGGGCCGGACCGACGAGGCCCGATCGGAAGTGGACCGGCTGCTCCGGATGAGCCCGGATGACGAGGAGGGGCTGCGCCTCCGCGATCAGATTGAACAAAACGATGAACCCGGAGCGAGGCCCGAAGCGGCGCCCCGGGCTGCCGACCCGCCGGCGGCTACTGTTCCCGCGGAAGACTCTTCAGCTATCCAGATCAAGACCTCCACCCTGGCCCGGCTGTATGAGGAACAGGGACTGTTTGAAAAAGCCCTGGGGATCTACGACACGCTGCTGGCCATGGATCCGGACAATCGGGGGATGGCCCGCCGGGCCGACGAGCTACGAGTCCGACTGGCCGCAGGGGAAGACCGTCAATTGGAAGACGCGGCAGCCACCGGCAGCACCCGGAAGAAAATCGAAACGCTGGGCCGTCTGCTTGACGCCGCCCGCGCGCTCAGCCGGAATTCCGCTGAAAGCAGCTGACACACTTGCGCCGGCGTCCCGGCGGGAGAGACCCATGTCCAACGTGATCGGTGACGAACTGCGTAGACTGGTTCGCCGGGTGGACGGCGCCCGGCGGGTATCCCTGGTGGGAACCGATGGCCTGGCCATCGCCACCGTGCCCTCCGGGGGGAACGGGGAGGAGGATTCCTGGGAGGCCCTGGCCACCGACTACGCTGCCCTGCTCCGCAGGCTGAGCCGCGGTCAGGGTGATCTTTCCTTTGGCCAGCCAAGGGAATTGTTGCTGCGCGCCGATCAGGCCCAGCTGCTGTTGATGCCGGTGAATGACGACTGCTTCCTGGTCCTGCTGCTGGGGCCGCAAAGTCCGGCCGGTCAGGCGGCCCATCTGATGCGCGGCACCGGAATGCGTCTGCGTGATGAACTCGGCTGATCCCTCCGGCGTTCATTGACTTTCCCCGAATCGCCCCACTATAATTCCCTGCTGTGCAATCGAACAGTTTCCTTTGTCATCTGCAAGCGGATCAGATTCATTTGAAACCGCTTATGGTTATCAGGAGAGTAGAGCGGTGTATTCCACTTCAGATTTTCGCAACGGCCTGAAGATCCTGTTCAACGGTGCGGCTTGTATCATTGTCGATTTCCAGCATGTGAAGCCCGGGAAGGGCGGAGCCTTCGTTCGTACCCGGATGAAGAATCTGAAAACGGGTCTGATTCTCGAGCACACATTCCGTTCCGGTGAGAAGGTGGGCAAGCCCGACCTGCAGGAACGCAACATGCAGTTTCTCTACAGCTCGGACAGCGAATTCAATTTTATGGACGTGGACAACTACGAACAGGTCCAGATCAGCGGCGAGATGCTGGGTGACAAGGTCGGTCTGCTCGGCGAGAACCAGGTGGTGCTGATGCTGTTCCACGGTTCAGAGGTCCTGGGTATGGAACTCCCGATGTTCATCGAGATTCCCATTGCCGAGACCAGCCCCGGTTTTCGCGGCGACACAGCGTCCGGCGGCTCGAAACCGGCCACCCTGGAAACCGGTGCGGTGATCAACGTGCCGCTGTTCCTCAACGAGGGGGACGTGGTCAAGATTGACACCCGCACCGGGGAATACGTGGAACGGGTGTCCTCCCGCTGAACGGGCAGGCGCCCGGCGGCAAGCACAGCGACCGGCCAACCCGGCGGTCAGCAACGGAGCGAACAGAGCGTGAACTTCGAAGAAATCAAAGAACTGGTCGAGATCATCTCCACCCGCAACGTCAACGAGTTCGAGTTGGAGCGGGCCGGCATCAAAATTCGCATCAGCAAGAACCAGCCGCTGGCGGCGGCCGCACCCGCGCCGTTGAATTCCCTCACCCCGCCCGCGGTGGGCGGGGGCGCCGGCACCGTTGTCACCCAACCGGCGCCGGCGGCCCCAACCGCCAGCCCGGGGAGCGTCCTTGCGCCGGCCGATGCGGAGGAGGAAGGACTGCTGCTGGTCAAGTCGCCGATGGTGGGCACTTTTTACGCCGCGCCGAGCCCCGAATCCCCGCCCTACATCACGGCGAGTGAAGAAGTGTCGCCGGGGAAGGTGCTCTGCATCATCGAGGCGATGAAGCTGATGAACGAAATCGAGTGCGAAGTCAGCGGCACCGTGGTCAGGGTCTATCCCGAGAACGGCCAGCCGGTGGAGTTCGGAGAGACCCTGTTCTCCATTCGGCCCCGGTAACCGGCCATCTGCCGGCCCATTGAAGGCGGTTCCATTCCATGTTCAAGAAAATCCTGATTGCCAATCGGGGGGAGATCGCCCTCCGCACAATCTGGGCCTGCCGGGAACTGGGGATAAAGACGGTGGCCGTCTACTCCTCCGAAGACGCGGATTCCCTGCATGTCCGTTTCTCTGACGAGGATATCTGCATCGGGCCGCCCTCGAACAAGGCCAGCTACCTCAACATCCCGGCGGTGATCAGTGCCGCCGAACTAAGCGGGGCGGATGGCATCCACCCCGGATACGGGTTCCTGGCCGAGAACGCCCATTTTGCCGAGATCTGCAATGCCTGCCGCATCACCTTCATCGGCCCGGAACCGTCGGTGATCCGGTTGATGGGGGACAAGGCCAAGGCCCGGGAGACGATGATCGCTGCCGGGGTGCCGGTGGTGCCGGGCAGCGAGGGCGTGGTGAAGACCGAGGAGCGGGCCCTCGAACTGGCCGAGGAAATCGGCTACCCGGTGATTCTCAAGGCGGCCGCCGGGGGCGGCGGCAAGGGGATGCGCACCGCGGTCTCAAATACCGAACTGCGAGACTCGTTCAAGCTGGCCCAGGCCGAGGCGGTATCCGCCTTCGGCAACGGCACGCTTTACCTCGAGCGGTTCCTGGTCAACCCGCGCCACGTTGAATTCCAGATCCTCGGCGACACTCAGGGCACGATAGTTCAACTGGGTGAGCGGGACTGCTCGATCCAGCGCCGGCACCAGAAACTGATCGAGGAGTCTCCTTCGCCGGCCCTTGACGACCAGTTGCGGTCCCGGATGGCGGCCACCGCGGTGGCCGCGGCCCAGGCGGTGAACTACACTAGTGTGGGCACCATCGAGTTCCTGCTGGACAGTGACGGCAATTACTACTTCATGGAGATGAACACCCGGATCCAGGTTGAGCACCCGGTGACCGAAATGGTGATGGGCGTGGACCTGGTCAAGGAACAGATCCGCATCGCCGCCGGTGAACCGTTGACCGAACACCTGGGCACGTACCGTCACCGCGGTCACAGCATCGAGTGCCGGATCAATGCCGAGGACCCGGAGACGTTTGCCCCCTGCCCCGGACAACTCACCGACCTCTACTTCCCCGGTGGGCCCGGGGTCCGGATCGACTCGGCACTGCACGGGTCGAGCTCCATCTCGCGCTACTATGATTCGCTGATCGCCAAGGTGATCACCCATGGGGTCAATCGCTCCGAGGCGCTGGACCGGATGCGCCGGGCCCTGCAGGCGGTGGTCATCGAAGGGGTGAAAACCTCGATACCCTTCCTGCTGCAGGTGATCGAGGACGAGGATTTTATCCGCGGTGACTACTCCACCGGGTACCTGGAGAAGTTCATGGCCCGGAAAAAAGCCCGGCTATCCTGATCCCACCCCGCTGTACCGGGAGGACCATGCTGAGAGAAGAACGGGGAGAGCGGTTCAACTCACGCAACGCCCTGATCCTCGCCGCTCTCGGCATGGCCATCGGCACCGGAAACATCTGGCGTTTCCCCCGGGTGGCGGCCCAACATGCCGAGCACGGCGCCGGCGCCTTTATCATCGCCTGGCTGGCCGGCCTCTTCCTCTGGTCGGTGCCGCTCCTGATGGTTGAACTCTCCATGGGCCGCCGGACCCGGATGGGCACGGTGGGCAGTTTCGCCCGCCTCCTCGGCCCCGGCAAGACCTGGATGGGCGGATGGGTCACTGTCTGCTCGGTGGCCATCCTCTTCTACTATTCCGTGATCACCGGCTGGTGCTTTCGCTACCTGGCGGTGGCGCTGGCCGGTTGCGGCGCAGCCGGCCCGGTCCTTTCCGCCACCACCGCCGAGGGCGGCGCCATCTCGGACTGGATTGCCTTTTCCAGTTCCTGGCAGCCCGGCCTATTCCACCTGCTGGCCCTTTCCGCGGCCGTGCTGGTGGTGCTGGGCGGGGTGGTCCGCGGCATCGAGCGGGCCAACCGGTTGCTGATCCCCGTGCTTTTCGTACTCTTGTTGCTGGGGGCGTTGCGCACCCTGACCCTGCCCGGCGCCGGGGAAGGGGTGGCCTTTCTCTTTCGTCTCCATCCGCCCGATTTCCTGCAGCACAAGCTCTGGCTCGACGCACTGACCCAGTCCGCCTGGTCCACCGGCGCCGGTTGGGGCCTGCTGCTGACCTACGCGGTCTACTCCAGGGCGGACCAGAACGTGACCTTAAGCTGCTTTGTCACCGGCCTGGGCAACAACGGCGCCTCGCTTCTCGCTGCGCTGATGATCATCCCCACCGCCTTTGCCGCCCTGCCCGGGGCCGTGGCCCGGGAGGTACTCAGCCAGTCCGGTCCGGCGAACACCGGAATGGCTTTTATCTGGATCCCCCACCTGCTGCAGCAGTTTCCGGCGGGCCGCTTCTTTCTCGTGCTCTTTTTTCTCGCCCTCAGTCTTGCCGCGCTGACCTCGTTGATTTCGATGGTGGAACTGCCGGTGCGTAATCTGATCGACGCCGGGTTCACCAGAAAACGAGCCCTGGGTCTGGTCTGGATAATCTGTTCCGCTTGCGGGCTGCCCTCGGCCCTCTCCCTGAAATTTCTGGAGAACCAGGACTGGGTCTGGAGTGTCGGGCTGCTGATCAGCGGGTTCCTCTTCTCCATGGCTGCCGTGATATACGGTCTGCGGCGGTTTCGCCGTACGCTGGCCGGCGGCGGCCAGGCGGAGTCGGCCGGCCGCTGGTTCAGCCTGCTGGTGGGTCTGGTGATTCCCCTGGAATTCGCGGTGATGTTCCTCTGGTGGCTCTGGCAGTCCACCCAGTGGTCGCCCCGGGGCTGGTGGAACCCGCTCGAGCGGTTCGGGATGAGCACCTGCCTCGTCCAGTGGGGCGTTGTACTCCTGCTGCTGTTCCCCCTGGGCCGGCGGCTTCACCGCTGGACAGCGGGGCGGACCGCCGCGCCGGCGGAGGACGACAGTGCGGACAACTGAGCGGCCGGGTGGTCCCGGTTTTGCGCGGAGCCCGTTGCTGTTCTATACTAGGTGCAGCCGGGCCGGCGGGGGAGACTCCCTGGGCCCTCGGGGGGGAGCACCACGAGTTTCAGGGTATCCCGCAACAGTTCAACGCACTGATCACCGAAGACGGCATTTCGGGAGTCTGTTTTCATGGCCATGACCAGGGGCGGCGAGGATCGTGAGAAGTGGGGCTCCCGGGTCGGGTTCGTGATGGCCGCCGCCGGGTCGGCGGTGGGCCTGGGCAACATCTGGAGTTTCCCCTACCTCGCCGGAAAGCACGGCGGCGCCGCCTTTCTGATGCTTTATCTTTCCTGCGTGGTCCTGGTGGGCCTGCCGGTGATGCTCACCGAGCTGATCATCGGCCGACGATCGGAAAAAAATCCGGTGGGGGCTTACGCCGCACTCAAACCCGGGACACCATGGTTCGTGCTGGGTGGTGTGGGGGTGGCCGCGGGGTTCATCATCCTCTCATTTTACAGCGTGGTGGCCGGCTGGGTGCTCGGCTACTTCATCGAGTCTCTCACCGGCACCCTGAGCCGGCTGGATACCCCGGCGCTGGCCACTTATTTTAATGATTTTGCTTCCAACCCCTGGAAGGCCGTGGGCTACCACTTCGCTTTCATCGGGCTCTGCGTGATGATCGTCATCCAGGGTGTCCGGGGCGGTATCGAGCGCTGGAGCAAGATCCTGATGCCGGTGCTCTTCCTGCTGCTGATCATTCTGGTGGTGCGCGGGTTGACCCTCCCCGGCTCTCTTCGCGGCGTCAAATTCCTTTTTGCCCCGGATTTCAGCAAGCTTAACGCCGAAACATTCATGGCCGCCCTGGGCCAGGCCTGTTTTACGCTGAGTATCGGCATGGGGGCGATGATCACCTACGGCAGCTACATGAGCCGGCGGGACAACCTGGCCAGCGCCACTCTGCAGGTCAGTGCCATGGACACTATCATCGCCCTGATGGCCGGGATGGCCATCTTCCCGGCGGTCTTCGCCATCGGTCTCGAGCCCGGCGACGGTCCCGGCCTGTTGTTCAAGACCCTGCCCGCAGTGTTCAACCAGATGCCGGGCGGCGGGGTCTTCGCCTCGCTCTTTTTCTTCCTCGTGGTTATCGCCGCCCTCACCTCGGGCATCTCGTTGTTGGAAGTGGTAACCGCGTACATGGTGGACGAGCGGGGAATGTCACGGCGCCGGGCGGCGGCGGTCTTCGGCGGGGTGATCTTCCTCCTCGGCATTCCCTCGGCACTCTCCAGCGGGGCCAGTGGCTTCTTCACCCATTTCACCTCCCGGGCGGGCGCGCTGGCGGGGCTGCGGTCCGGCGACAGCGCCGGCATGTCCTTTTTCGATCTCGCCTTTCACATCTCCGCCGACTACATGCTGCCGGCGGGGGCGTTGCTCTGCTGTGTTTTCATCGGCTGGGCCATGGGAAAGCGCATCGCCCTGTCCGAAGTCCAAGACGGGAATCAGACGTTTACCACCGGCCCGATCTGGTTCTTTCTCGTGCGCTACCTTTCCCCCTTCCTGGTGGGCCAGATTCTGCTATTCGGCATCCTGGGTGAGTTCGAATCCGAAGCGGTCCAGTCCTTTTCCCACACGCTGATGTCGTTGCTGGTTAAGCTGGACGTGCTGGTTGCCGGCATCTTTTTCCTGGTCAGCGCCTGGTATCTGGTTCTTGGCCGCAAGCGGGGGCGCGCGTGAACGGCTCGTCCGGCCGCACCGCCATCTATCTCACCGGCTTCATGGGGTCGGGGAAGAGCACGGTGGGCCGCACACTGGCCCAGCACCTGGACCGGCCGTTCATCGACCTCGACGATCAGATCGAGCGCCGCGAAAGCCGCAGCATCTCCCGCATATTTGCCGAATCCGGTGAAGCGGCCTTTCGCGAGGCCGAACTGCTGGCCCTGACGGCGCTTCCCCTGCAGAGCCGCCCGGTTGTGGCCACCGGCGGCGGAATTGTCCTCTCCCGAGAAAACCGGCTTTTAATGGACCGCAGCGGCGTGCGGGTCTGGTTGAATTGCCCGCTGGCGGAGATTGTCCGGCGTCTGGGAAACACCGCCGGCGGGCGGGATCGGCGGCCTCTCTGGAGTGGCGACCCGCAGGAACTGGGCCGGTTGCTCGAGCAGCGGACGCCGGCCTATGCCTCGGCGGATCTGTCGGTGGATGCCGCGGGGGCCGTGGACCGGACGGTGGGAGAAATCGTCCGCTGGCTGGAGGGACTCGGGGAGTGAGCACCTATCTGCTGCTCAGTGATATTCATGCCAACTTCGAGGCGCTGAATGCGGTGCTCGAAGCCGACGGCGCCCTCCCGTCGCCCGATGCGGTTTTGGTCCTCGGTGATCTGGTGGGCTACGGGCCTGATCCCGTTGAGGTGATCTCGCGGATCCGCTCCATGGCCCAACCGGTGGTTATTCTTCGGGGCAACCACGACCGGGTAGCGGCGGGGATCGATCCGGGTCACGATTTCAACGACACGGCCCGGGCGGCGGCCCGCTGGTCGAGGGAGAGGCTGAGCCAGGAGGACCAGGCCTGGCTGGCCATGCTGCCCAAGGGGCCGCTGACCCTGGAGGGGGGCGAAATGGCGGCTCACGGCTCTCCCCTTGACGAGGACCAGTATCTCCACACCGCGGGCCCGATACGCCTGGTTTTTGATGTGGTGCCCGCATCGATGATCTTTTGCGGCCACACCCACCTGCCGTTGGCCGCCGTGCTGGAAGATGGACGCTGCACCACCCAGGCCCTTCGACGGCCCAAGGAGGAACTGACCCGGCGCCCCGGTCAGCGCCTGCTCTTCAATCCCGGTTCCGTGGGGCAGCCGCGGGACGGTGATCCCCGCGCTGCTTTTGCCCGGTACGACTCGGAGAGCGGGCGAATCACCTTCTTCCGGGTGGCCTACGACTATCGCCCTACGATGCGCAAAATGAAGGACGCCGGACTGCCGGACAACCTTGCTCAGCGGCTGGCCGCGGGCCGCTGAACAACCGCTTTTCTCGCCATCTCCCCAGACCTGAAATCTTCTTCCGGAAGCGCTCAACACCGGCCCTCCAGAGGCCGATATGAAGTTGAACGCCCTGCTTGCCGGCGGCTGCTGTTGATGCCGGCCCAAAGTGCGGGATTGGATGCCTGGAATTCTTTCCCGCGGAAAACAGTGGTCAAGATGTTAAATGTCTGGTGCGCCGGCACGACCTGGCGCGGCCGGCTGTCCGTCAAAGGGGCTTTGCATGCGAATCGGTGAAATGTTGGTCAGTGCAGGGCTGATCAATGAGGAACAATTGAAGGAGGTCTTGCGCAAGCAGAAGGAGGAGGGGGGAAAACTCGGATCCCTGCTGGTGCGCTGCGGCTACATCGAAGAAGAGGACCTCACCGCTCACCTCAGCCAGCAGTACGGCGTCCCGGCGATCAATCTCGGCAGCTTCGAGATCGATGAGTCGATATTCAAACTGATCCCCTCGGAAACGGCCCGCAAATACGAACTGATCCCGATCAACCGCACCGGGGCCACGTTGACCATCGCCATGGTGGACCCGACCAACGTCTTCGCCATGGACGACATCAAGTTCATGACCGGCTACAACGTGGAGCCGGTTATCGCCTCCGAGGTGGCGATCCTCGAGGCCATCGAACACTATTACCAGAGCACCTCGGCCATCGAGCTGAAGCGGGTGATGGATGACCTCACCGCCCAGTCGGCGGTGGACGACATGGAGGTGCTGGACGCTGAAGACGATCTGGACATTTCCTCCGAGGATCTCGACGCCGCCGAAGAGGCCCCGGTGATCAAGCTGGTCAACCTGATCTTCAGCGACGCCCTGAAGCGGGGGGCCAGCGACATCCACCTCGAGCCGTACGAAAAGGAATACCGGGTGCGCTTCCGTATCGACGGCGTGCTCTACGAGAGCATGCGCCCACCGCTGAAGCTGCGCGACGCGATCATCTCCCGGATCAAGATCATGGCCAAGCTCGATATCTCCGAGCGGCGGCTGCCCCAGGACGGCCGGATCAAGGCCAAGATGAAAGTCCAGGGCAAGATAAAGGAACTGGACTTCCGTGTCTCGAGTCTGCCCACTCTGTTCGGCGAAAAGGTGGTGCTGCGGCTGCTGGACAAGGACAACCTGATGCTCGACATGACCAGGCTGGGCTTCGAGGTTGACTCCTTGAAACGGTTCGAGCGCAACATCATCAAGCCCTACGGGATCATCCTGGTCACCGGACCCACCGGCAGCGGCAAGACCAACACGCTCTACTCGTCGATCTCCCGGCTCAACTCCCCGGAAACGAACATCATGACCGCCGAGGATCCGGTGGAATTCAATCTCAACGGCATCAACCAGGTGCAGATGAAGGAGCAGATCGGCCTCACCTTCGCCTCGACCCTGCGGGCTTTCCTGCGCCAGGACCCCAACATCATCCTGGTGGGAGAGATTCGTGATTTCGAGACGGCGGAGATCGCGATCAAGGCCGCGCTCACCGGCCACCTGGTGCTCAGCACGTTGCACACCAACGATGCCCCGAGCACCATCAACCGGCTGATGAACATGGGTATCGAGCCGTTCCTCGTCTCCACTTCGCTGAATCTGATCTGCGCCCAGCGGCTGATCCGCCGCATCTGCTCCGAGTGCAAGACCGAGATCACCTCGGTGCCCCAGGCGCTGGTGGAGATCGGCTTCACCCTGGAGGAGGCGGAAACGATCCAGCTCTATCGCGGAGAGGGCTGCATGACGTGCAACAACACCGGCTACAAGGGCCGGGTGGGCCTTTACGAAGTGCTCGAAGCCAGCGACGATATCAAGGAACTGGTCCTCTGCGGTGCCTCGGCCGTGGAAATCAAGCAGAAGGCCATGGAAGAGGGGATGATCTCCCTGCGTCAGAGCGGCCTCTTTAAAATCCGGGCCGGAGTGACCAGTGTGGAGGAGGTTCTTCGCGAGACCGTCGCCTGATCGGTGGTCCCGGTTTTGGCTTTCCGGCGGCCCCGGCGCCGGCGGCCCTGTTCTGACGGTTTAACGGATGTATTATCAACTGCTTGGAGGCGGCAATTTTAGCCGTAAAGATGTGCCCCACCAATCCGAAAAGGTAAGTGAGGGCGGTGCAACGCCGGCAACCGCCGGCCCGACGGAGAAAGCAACTGGCTGGCCGACAGAACTCACCCGGCCCGCCGCTGGTAACGGGGTTATATCGTGGAGATAACATTACAGCAGCTGTTGAAGGCCATGATCGACATGAGTGGTGGGTCCGACCTTCACATCACGGCCAATTCCCCTCCGCAGATCAGGGTGGACGGCATGCTGATCCCGCTGAAGATGCCCCAGCTCTCTTCGACCGAGACGAAGAAACTGGCATACAGCGTGCTCACCGATGCGCAGAAGCACCGTCTCGAGGAGGATATGGAGATCGACCTCTCCTTCGGCATCAAGGGGCTGGCCCGTTTCCGGGCCAACATCTTCAACCAGCGTGGATCGGTGGCCGCGGCCTTCCGCATGATCCCCTGGGAATGCCCGACATTTCAGGAACTGGGGCTGCCCAAGGTCATCAGCAAGGTCTGCGACAAGCCGCGCGGCCTGGTGCTGGTCACCGGACCCACCGGAAGCGGCAAGTCCACCACCCTGGCGGCGATGCTGGACAAGGTCAACCGGGAACGGCACCAGCACATCGTCACCATCGAGGACCCGGTGGAATACCTCCATCCGCACAAATCCTGTATCGTCAACCAGCGGGAACTGCACTCCGACACCCACTCCTTTCCCAACGCCCTGCGCTCGGTGCTCCGGCAGGACCCGGACGTCGTGCTGATCGGTGAGATGCGGGACCTGGAGACCGTGGAGTCGGCCCTGCGGATTGCCGAAACCGGCCACCTGACCTTTGCCACGCTGCATACCAACACCGCGGCGCAGACCATCAACCGGATCATCGATGTGTTCCCGGCGCACCAGCAGCCGCAGATCAGGGCCCAGCTTTCCTTCGTGTTGGAAGGCATCATGTGCCAGACCCTGCTGCCGCGCGCTGCTGCCGCTGGCCGGGTACTGGCCATGGAAGTGCTGATTCCCACCCCGGCGATCCGCAACCTGATCCGTGAGGACAAGGTGCACCAGATCTATTCGTCGATGCAGACCGGGCAGTCGACACACGGGATGCAGACTTTCAACCAGGCACTGGCCACGCTCTATTTCCGGAAAAAGATAACGATCAAGACGGCTTTGAATGTCTCCTCCAACAGGGAGGAGTTGCAGGAAATGATCAATCGCGGCGCGGGGCTGATCACTCAGCCCACGGCGGTGCCCGCGGGGCCCGGCGGCCCTGGGGGGGGGGCGGCCCGGCGGTAAGTGGCGCCGGGACGAAGCGAAGCAGTCTGACAGCCGCAGCAATTGGTTCCGGCCCGCGCCGAAAAGGCGGCCGGCGAAAGAAAAGCGAGAACGACCATGGCAAACTTCACCTGGAAAGGGCGTGATCGGAGCGGCAATGTCAGGGACGGACTGATGGCCGCGGACAACAAGACGGCCGTGATCAGTGCCCTGCGCAAGCAGCAGATTCTGGTCACCGAAGTCAAGGAGAAGGGCCGGGAGCTCAAGCTCCCGCTGTTCGGCAAGGGGGTTTCTCAGAAAGAGATCGCCATCTTCACCCGCCAGTTCTCGGTGATGATCGACGCCGGTCTGCCGCTGGTCCAGTGCCTGGAGGTGCTGGCCATGCAGCAGGAAAACCGTGCGTTCCAGCGCGCTCTGGACGGCACCCGCCAGGATGTGGAGGGCGGTTCGTCCCTCGCTGATTCGCTGCGCAAGCACGAGAAAGTGTTCAACAACCTCTACTGCAACATGGTGGCCGCCGGTGAATCAGGCGGTATCCTGGACACCATTCTCCAGCGCCTGGCCGATTACATCGAAAAGTCGGTGAAGCTGAAGAAGCGGATCCGCTCGGCGATGATCTATCCCATCTCGGTGATTTCCATTGCCGTGGTGGTGGTGATCATCATCCTCTGGAAGGTCATTCCCACCTTTGACACCCTGTTCAAGGGGCTCGACGCCGAACTGCCGCTGCCCACCCGGATCGTGGTGGTGATGAGTAACTTTGTCGGTCGGTATATTGTCTTCATCATCGGTGGGGTGATCGCCGGGATCGTCGGCCTCAACCGCTACCACAAGACCTATCGCGGCCGGCGCGTTCTGGACGGGCTGGCGCTGAAGATGCCGGTGATGGGGATGTTGATCCGCAAGATTTCGGTGGCCCGCTTCTGCCGCACCCAGGGGACCCTGATCTCCAGCGGGGTGCCGATCCTCGAAGCCCTGGAGATCACTGCCCGCACCGCGGGTAACGCCGTGGTGGAGGACGCCATCATGGCCACGCGCAAGAGCATCGAGGGCGGTAAAACCATTGCCGAGCCGCTCAAGGAGACCGATGTCTTTCCGCCAATGGTGGTGCAGATGATCGCAGTTGGTGAGCAGACCGGCGCCCTGGACGCCATGCTGGCCAAGATCGCCGACTTTTACGAGGAGGAGGTGGACACCGCGGTGGACAACCTGGTCTCCCTGCTCGAGCCCATAATGATCTTTGTTCTCGGCACGATAATCGGCGGTATCGTGGTGGCGATGTATATGCCGCTGTTCAGCCTGATGAGCAAAATAGGTTGACTTGAGATGCCGCGGCCCTTTTCATGGCCGCGGCATCGGTTTATCATCCCCTCATGAGGCAAAGGACAATCCAGCGGCAAATCGTACGGCTGATCGTCTTCAGGGTCGTCATCGTCACCACCTTGATGGGGACCCTGTTCGCGATTCAGCTATCCCCGGAAGGGGGCGCGGTTCTCTCCTTTGACTTCATCTACACTCTCTCCGGGATCACTTACGGGCTGAGCATCCTCTACCTGCTGCTGCTGGGCAAGGCCGGCCGCTCCAGACTGTTTGTCTACCTGCAGCTGCTCGGCGACGCCGGTCTGGTCACCGGCCTGGTCTATTACACCGGGGGCATTGCCTCCCCCTTCAGCTTCCTCTACCTGCTGACCATCATCACCGCCGTGATCATGCTCTATCGCCGCGGCGGATTCATCCTCGCCTCGGTCTGCGGTATCGCCTACGGCACCCTGGTGGATCTGCAGTATCTCGGCCTGCTTCCCGCGGGCGGGGCGGTGGGTGTCCCGGCGGCCTCGGTCTACTCGCACTACTACAGTATTTTTCTCCACTTCTTCGCCTTTTACGCGGTGGCCTTCCTGGTCAGCTACCTTTCCGAGAACCTCAGGCGCACCGGCAGCATCCTCGAGGAGCAGCGCGGTCACCTGGCCGACCTGCAGGTTTACAACGAGTTGGTGATCGACTCCATGAGCAGCGGTTTGATCACCCTCGACCTCGAAGGGCGAATCACCAAGGTCAACGAGGTGGCCCTGGGGCTCACCCGCTACGCCGAGGCGGAGTTGATGGGGCAGGATATCCTGCAGCTGCTCGGCTTTCCCCGGAGGTATCTCGGACTGATCAACCGCAAGCTGTCCCGTCGCCGGCTCTACCGTTTCGACCTCAAGGTGACCCGCCGGGACGGGGTGATCATCCCGGTGGGGGTCAGCACCTCGCTGCTGCGGGACAAGGAAGGAACCCCGCTGGGCTACATCATTATTTTCCAGGACCTCACCGAAATGCGGAAACTGGAAGAGGACCTGCGGACCCGGGACCGGCTGGCCGTGGTGGGGGAGATGGCCGCCGACGTGGCCCACGAGATACGCAATCCGCTGGCCTCCATCTCCGGCTCGGTGCAGATGCTCAGCGCCGACGCCGCGGCCGGGGACGAGCACCGCCACCTGCTGGCCATCATCCAGCGCGAATCGGCCCGGCTGGACCGCAGCATCCAGGAGTTCCTCAGTTTTGCCCGGCCGGCGCCCCTGGTGCTGCAGGAAGTGAACCTCTCGGAAATGGTGCGGGACACCGCCACCCTGCTGGGCAACAGCGATGAACTGCTTTCCGGCCACCGGATCGAGGTGGACCTGCCTGCGGAAGATGTGAGCCTGCGGGCCGACGACGACCGGTTGCGCCAGGTGGTCTGGAACCTGAGCCGCAACGCGCTGAAAGCCATGGCCGACGGTGGCCGGCTGACCATCCGGCTGACTCCGCCGCAGGGTGACCAGCTGACCCTGGAGTTCGTCGACCAGGGCCACGGTTTTCTCGAGGACTCCAAACGCCAGGTCTTCCGGCCCTTTGCCGGAAAATTCCGCCGGGGCACCGGCCTGGGGCTGGCCATCGTCTACCGCATCGTCCAGGCCCACGGGGGCCGGATCTCCATTGGCAACCGGGCGGAGGGAGGGGCCACGGTGCGCATCGTACTCTCCGTTTCCGGAAGACCGCTGGGTCCTCCCGCGGAGCGCTCCCCGGGAAGAGAACCCGGTGTGCCGCTCACCGCCGAGATCGGAAAAATTTCCCCGGAACCGGGGGGAGCACAACTGAAGTGGGGCCGGGGATGAAAGAGGACGCGCCGAAACTCCTGGTGGTGGACGATGAGCTGAGCATGCAGGAGTTTCTTTCCATCATGCTGAAGAAGGAAGGCTACTCTCCGATCTGTTCGGGTTCGGGGGAGGACGCGGTGAAAAAGCTCTCCTCCCAGGAGTTCGACGCGGTGATCACCGACCTCAACCTGCCCAACCTCGACGGGATCGGTGTGCTGCGCGAAGTGCGTGACCGCCAGCCGGGGACACCGGTGATCATGATCACCGCCTATGCCTCCGCCAAGACGGCCATCGAGGCGCTGAAGCTCGGGGCTTACGATTACGTGATGAAGCCGTTCAATGTGGACGAGCTGAAGAACATCATCTCCAACGCACTGGAAAAGAAGCGTCTGACCACCGAGAACATCCATCTGCGCCGCCAGCTGAAGGATGCCGACGGCCTGGCAGGCATGATCGGGGTCAGCGAGCAGATGCTGCAGCTTTTCGCCCTGATCAAGAAGATCTCCCGGACCCAGTCCAGCATGTTGGTCACCGGCGAGTCGGGCACCGGGAAGGAACTGGCCGCACGGGCGATCCACCAGACCAGTCCGCGCTATGACAAGCCCTTTGTCTCGGTCAACTGTGCGGCCATGCCGTCAGAGCTGCTGGAGAGTGAACTCTTTGGCCACGTCAAGGGATCGTTCACCGGGGCGGTGGTGAACAAGAAGGGGCTTTTCGAGATGGCCCACGGCGGTACGCTGCTCCTCGACGAGATCGGCGAAATGCCCGTGGGGATGCAGGCCAAACTTCTCCGGGCACTGCAGGAGCGGTCGATACGCCGCATTGGCGGGTTGGACGAGATCCTGGTGGATGTGCGGCTTATCTGTACCACCAACCGCGATCTGGAGCTGATGGTGGAGGAGGGCGAATTCCGCGAGGACCTGTTCTACCGGATCAACGTCATCCGCATCCACCTCGCCCCCCTCCGCGAGCGGCCTGATGACATCCCCCTGCTGGCCGAACACTTTCTCGCCCGGCTGACCGGCGAGATGGGGCGGTCCATCAAATCGGTGTCCCGGGAGGGGATGCGGCTGCTCAGGGAACACCGCTGGCCGGGAAACATCCGCGAACTGGAGAATGTGATGGAGCGGGCGGTGGCCCTGGAGACCAGCGAGATGATCATGCCCGAAAACTTTTCCGCCCTCGCCGCCGCCCCCTCCGGCCCCTTGCCGCCCATGCCCGGTGAGATCCCGGAGGAGGGCTTTGTCATCGAGGACTATCTCCGCGACATCGAAAAACGGTTCATCATTCAGGCGCTGAACCAGGCCGGGGGCAACATGACCCGTGCCGCGGTCCTGCTGGGGATGAGTTTCAGGTCGCTGCGCTACTACGTGAAAAAATACGAACTGAAAGGGGGCGGGGCCGAAACCGCAGGCCCCGGGGGGAGCTGAGCGCCGATGACTGCACCCGCCACAGGGAGCCGGAGGCCGGATCCGGCCCGGGACGCCCCGGCCGGGGCGCGGCTGCTGGCCGCGGTTCTGCTCCTGCTGCTCCTGGCCCTGCTCTTCTTTCCCGGGGCGTTCTCCGGCGGCGCCTTTTACTACCGTGACATGTTCAGGGTTCATCACCCGGCCAAGACCATCGGGCTGGCTTCGCTGAATGCCGAGGGCCGGCTCCCCTGGTGGAGCCACAACCACTCCCTCGGTCAGCCCTTTCTCGCCGACCCCAACTTCACCGTCTTCTATCCATCGAACCTGCTCTACCTGGTATTGCCCTTCAATGCCGCCTTCAACTTTCACGTCGTGCTTCACGTCTTTCTCTGCGGCCTGTTCACCCTGCTGCTGGCCCGCTATCTCCGCTTTTCCTGGCCGGCCTCGCTGGTGGCCGCCGCGGCCCTGGCCTTCAGCGGGTTCACCCTCTCCCTGGGAAATTTTTACAACGCGGTGGCCTCGGCCTGTTACCTGCCGCTGGTTCTGCACCTCTTCCTCGCCGGCTGTGCCGCCGGGCAGGAGCAGCCGCGGGTCATCCCCTGGCGGCGAACGGCCGGTCTGGCCGCCGGGGCCGGCCTGGCGCTGGCCCTGCAGTTTCTTGGCGGTGAACCGGTCTACCTCTTTCTCACCGCGGGGGTGCTGCTGCTGGCTGCCGGGGCCGGTCTCGTGCTGCGCCGGCTCCACCCCGGCCGCGCTGCGCTGTTCCTTTGCCTGGCGGCTCTGCTGGCGGCTCTGATCGCGGCCGTGCAGCTGCTGCCCAGTGCCGAACTGATTCCCCTGACCGACCGGGGGAGTGGGTTCACCCTGGAGGAGGCGGCCCGTCACTCGGTCCACCCCTTCCGGCTCCTGGAACTGGCCTGCCCGGGCCTCTTCGGTGACCCCCACGCCCTCTCATTCTGGGACTTCTGGGGTCACGGCTGGTTCGACGGCAGCTTCCCCTACATCCTCACCATCTATACCGGAGCCGGATTGCTGCTCCTGGCCCTGGCGGCGCCCCTGGGCAGTCGTCCACGTCTGGCCCTGGTCCTCTGGGCCGGTCTGCTGCTCTTCATCCTGCTCTCCCTGGGGCGGCACACACCGCTTTTCCCGGCGCTGTTCAATCTGCTGCCCGGTTCGTCAATGATCCGCTACCCGGTGAAGTTCCTTTTTCCGGCGATGTTCTGCCTGGCCCTGTTGGCCGGCCTGGGAACGGATCTGGCCTGGAACGGCGTCGGCGGCAAGGGCGGGGATCGCCAGACAAGGGCTCTGGCGATACTCTTCGCCGGGGTGGCCCTGATCTGCGGCGTTCTGTTGCTGGCGCAGGTTTTCGGTTGGCTGCCCGGGTTCCGGACCATGCTCGAGGCCCATGGTGTGACGGCGGGGCCGATGGAATCCGCCGCCCGGGGCATTGAGTTCTCCGTGTTCCGCGGCCTGGCTCTCGGGCTGGTGTCCGCGCTACTGCTGGTCCTCTGTTTCACTCTCCGGGGGGTGTGGCGGCGGACGGCAGCCGGATCGCTCTTTCTTCTCCTGGCGGTTGATCTGCTGATGGCCCTTGGCGGGCTCAACCCGGTGGCGCCGCCCGACTTCTTCACCACGCCTTCGGTTCTGCTGGAGGCCATCGTCGCGCGGGAATCGGGGCCGGAATCCACCGGCGGCGAGTTCCGGTTCTACCACGATTCGGGGAAGGACATCCCTTCAGCGCAGCTCCAGGCGCCGGAAAACGACCGGCTCTGGCATTTTCACTGGATGCGGCAGACCCTCTTTCCCATGACCGCCGACCTGGACTATGCCTTCGAACCGAACTGGGACGGGCTCTACCTCGACCCGGCGGTCCAGGCGGCCCGGGTGGCCCGCACGCTCCCTGCCGCCGAGCGCGCCCGGTTTCTCGGTCTGTTCAACGTGCGCTACCTGGTGCAGTTTCGCGTGGCAGAGGATCCGCTGCTCGAGGAGCTGACCCGCTGGTCCGGCGGCTCGAACATCGAGGCCCGACTGCTGGTCAACCGGGCCTGCCTGCCGCGTGCCTACTGGGTCCCCCGGGCCCTGCGGCGGGCCACTGAACCGGATGTGGTCCGGGCGCTGGTGTCGCCGTCGTTCAATCCCCGGAGCGAGGTGGTCCTCCCGGGGCAGGCGGCGCAGGTGTCCGATGATACCGCTGGGGATACCGCCGAGGAGCTTGGCGATGCCCCATGCCGGATCCGACGCCGCGGCGGTGGAGAAGTGGCGGTGGAGTTCACCTGTCCGGCTCCGGGGTACCTGGTGCTGGCCGATTCCTTTGCTCCCGGCTGGCTGGCCATGGTGGACGGCGTACCGGCCCTGATCGAGCGGGCCAACCTGGCGGTTCGCGCGGTAAAGGTGCCCCGGGGCCAGCATACGGTTACCTTTTCCTATCGGCCGCGCTGGCGGGTGGCCGGGCCGGCGGTCTCCCTGGCCGGCATCCTGCTGGCGCTGGTGTTGATTTTGGCCGCGGCGCTGCCGCCGAGACGCAGCGGGGAGAGCAACGGGCCATGACCGGTAAAGACGAGCCACGGTGGGATACCCGGAGAGTATATGTCAAGGTGTGCCTGGCCGTGCTGCTCTGTGCCATGTTCCTCGTCCCGGGGTGTGCCCGCGAAGAGGGGCAGCGGGACCTCGACCCGCGTCCAAACGTGCTGCTGATCACCATTGACACCCTGCGCGCCGACTATCTGGGCTGCTACGGCAGTCCGGACGTGGCCACCCCGAATATCGACCGGCTGGCCGGTGAGGGCGTCCAGTTCATGCGCGCCACCGCGCCCTCCCAGTGCACGAACCCGGCCCACGCCTCGATCATGACCGGCCTCTACCCTGCCGAGCATGGTGTATATGACAACACCACGCCCCTGGCCGACCAGGCGGTGACCCTGGCCGAGCTGTTTCAGGGCCAGGGCTACCAGACCATGGCCGCGGTGAGCGCCAGACACCTCAATCCGAAGAACTCCAATTTCGGGCAGGGTTTCGAGTTGTTTCTGAACTGCGGCCCCACCGAGCTGACCGCCGGCGAGCGGAACCGCCGGCTCTTTCGGGCTATCCGTACCGCGGCTCAGCGGCCGTTCTTCGCCTGGGTGCACTACTTCGACCCCCACGGGACCTATGACCCTCCCCGCCCGTTCGACACCATGTACGAACCGGAAGACCTGTTCGAACCGGTGGAGGCCCGCCCGTGGATGGACCTCTCAGAGGACTTGAAGCACTGGCCGGTGGACCCGGACAAGATCATCGCCCTGTACAAGGGCGAGATTTCCTATCTCGACAGCGAGCTCGGAAAGCTCTTCAACCTGCTGGTGGAGACCGGTATCCACCGCCAGACGCTGGTGGTGCTGGTGGCCGATCACGGTGAGAGCATGACTGAGAAAGGGATCCACTTCTGCCATGCAGGCCTGTACAACCAGGTGCTCCACGTGCCTCTGATCATCCGCTGGCCCGGGCGGCTCCCGGCGGGCTTGCAGGTGGAAACGCCGGCCAGTCCGGTGGATATCCTGCCCACGCTGCTCGGGCTTCTGGATCTTCCGCTGCAGGAGCGAATTTCCGGCATCAGCCTCGTGCCGGCCATCGACGATCCCGATATCCGGCCGGATCGACCACTGTTCAGCGAAGCGGTGGGCGGGGTGATCCGGGCGGTCACCCTGGATGGCTGCAAATTCATCAAGGCCTACCCGGGCAAGGACTGGTCGATCACCGAGGACCACCTCTACCGCCCCTTCGAGGATTACGGGGAGGAGCGGGACCTGCTCCTCTCTGACCCGGAACGGTCGGTTCTGCTGGACCGCCTGCTGCAGAGCTGGCTGGATGCCGCGGCCGGACGGATGTTGCCCAGCCGCCAGCGTGAGCAACTGGACCGGGCGACCGAGGAGGCCCTGCGTCAGCTCGGTTATCTCGAGTAAGCCGCCTCTAATCCCCTGATCTGCACTACGAATCCGGCAAACTGACATATATTGTCACTCTTGTGACGGATTCCTGTCACCCCAGGTTCCCCGCCAGGCCGTGATGAAACTTTGCAAATAAGATAAAGCTCAAGTTTGCAAGCAATTTGCCGATTTTATTGGTGATCCATAAATAGTATTCAGAGTGGTACATGGATTGCAGTATCAGTTGGGCGTCATGGTAAGCAAGGAAGCAACACAGTTTAAGGAGGACATGAGGATGCTGAGAAGGAAAGACAAGGGTTTCACTCTGATCGAACTGCTCATCGTTGTGGCGATCATCGGTATTATCGCCGCCATCGCGGTTCCCAACCTGCTCAACGCCATCCAGCGTGGCAAGCAGAAGAGGACCATGGCCGACTTGCGGTCTCTGGGCACCGGCATGGGGACATATGAGATTGACTACAACCAGTATCCAACGTCCCTCACCGGTCTGATGCCCGACTACCTCAAGAACCCCCCGCTGAATGACGGCTGGACCACCGTGTGGACCACCACCTTCACCGCTCAGGAATACACCATTGTCAGCCTGGGCAAGAACGGTACGGCCGATGGCGCAGGCAGCTATGGCGGCACCACCAGTACCTTCAACGCCGACATCGTTTACTCTTCCGGTTCCTTCGTGCAGTATCCGGATGGAAAGCAGACCAACGGTTAAGAGTTGGATCGAACGGAAATGGGTAGGGACGGCTAGCGACCGTCCCTTTTTTTTGTACCGGGATCGGGGACGTACTTGCGTACTTGCGTTAAGAGTTGATAGGGGACGTACATGAATTTATGAATTTTTTATTTGCATTGGGGTCTGGAATAGTTGGAGTGACTAATTGTATGCAATGGGTCAGCTTGATTGTCAAAAATTCATAAATTCATGTAAGTTCCCTCCTCGTTGGCCTGATCTGTCCTTTACGCAATAACGCAAGTACGTCCCTTCGAGACCTTCGAGACTTCGCGATTGCCATGAACATCATTGCCGTTTAAAATAGGCGCAATTGCTGAATACAGAACCAGTAACGTCGAGCACCGTGGGCGGGTTTCACACCGGGCCCGGCCAGGGGAGCGTTTATGCGCACGGGCAAGCTGAATTCAGATAAGCTGCTGTTCTGGCTGGTCCTGTTCGTGGTGTCCCTCAACATGGTGCTCCCGGGGGAGACCTGGTTCCAGACAAAAGCGCTGAGCCAGTTGCTGGTCTTTGCCGGGTTCGGCGCCCTGCTGGTGCTCCGGGCCCGTGACGGCGATGCTTCCCCGGGTATCCTCGGCCGGACCGCGTCCCTGTTTTCCCTCTTCCTGATCGTCTTTCTGCCCTCGATGCTCTTTTCCGCCTGTGCCGGCCGCTCCCTGGAGACCCTGGTTCTGTGGCTTACCTATTTCTGCCTTTTCATCCTGGTTCGCCGCCTGCCGTTGGAGCCGCGCCGGATGGAGCTGGCCATCACCGTGATCGGCCTGGTGACCGCGGCGCTTCTGCTCTACGGACTCTATCAGTATTTCACCGGCTTTGGCGGGCTGGCCGGTGTGGTGGCCGCCGACCCCACACTTTCCGAGGGGCAGCGGGCCGACATGCTCAGCCGCCTGGCCAGCCGCCGGGTTTTCTCCACCTTCCCCCTGCCCACCACCTTTGCCGAACTGATCGTCATCATCCTGCCGCTGCTGCTCCACCGTGCCCGCGCCGCCCATGGCAGCGGCCGGCGACCGGCTCTTGCCGGGTGGGGAACGGCGCTGCTGCTGGCGCTCCTGGTGCTCCCGCTCACCGGGTCATACGGAGCCCTGCCGGTGCTGGCGGCCCTGGGGTTCATCGCCCTGCTGGCCGGTGCGCCCCGCTGGTCTCCCCGGCGCCGGGCGGTTACGGCGGGTGTGGCCCTGCTCTGCGTGACATTCGCCTTTGTCGTGGTGCTCCAGGTCCGAGGGTTCACCCCCTGGGCCGCAGACCAGTCGCACAACCCGGTGAGCCAGCGGCTCTTCAACTGGCGTTCGGCGGCGTCCATCTGGAACGAACACCCGCTCACCGGGGCAGGGCCCGGCAATTTCGGTCTGGCCTACGCCCGGCACCGGCTTCCCGGGGCCAACGAGACGATGGTGGCTCACAACACCTGGCTTCACGCGGCGGCCGAGGGGGGCGTCCTGCCCGGGTTGTCGCTGGCGGTGCTGGGGCTGCTGCTGGGCTGGCGCACGGTGCGGCGGTTGCTCTCGGGCCCCGCCGGGGGAAGCGGAGCCCAGCGGGCTTTCTGCTACGCCGTGCTGGCCCTGCTGCTCTACTCCTGTTTTGAAATCACGGTGGAGTTCCCCGGGATCGGGTATCCCGGCGTCTTCCTCATCGCCCTCGCCTCCCGGTCACTCTTCCCGCGGCCGGCGTCGGCACCCGCATCACCAGCCGGGGGAACGGACGCCGCCCCGGCGGTTTCCCTTGAGGCGCCCGGGGCAGCGGTGCTGGCGCTGATTCTCAGTGCCGCATTTCTCTTTTCCGGCACCTGGTATTGCGGCCAGGAGCACCATGTCCGGGCCCTGGCCCTGGCTGCGGAGGGGCCCTCGGTGAAGGAGGAGGCCCTGCAAGCGGCGCGGGCTGCCTCGCGCTGGAACCCGTTGAACCCCGAACCCCATGCCCTGCGGGGTGCCCTGCTGTTGTCCGCGGGGGCCGAACAGCGGGCCCCGGAGACCCTGCGGGAGGCCGGTGCGGCATTTCAGTCGGCCTCGGCCCTCGACCCGGACCGGGCATTCTTCCACGAGCGGAGCAGCGTGGTTCATGAGGGGCTGGGACAGGGGCTGGCCGCGTTCCTCGAGGCGGACAAGGCCTGGAGGCTCTATCCGCTGCAGCCCCGATACCAGAACCGGCGGGCGGAACTGCTTCGGCGGGCGGGAGGAGGATCATGAGTCTCGGCGGTTGGATCGCAGGCAGGCACGCCTCCACCTCCAGCGGTTCGGAGAAACTGCTGCTGCTGTCCCTCTTTCTGCTGCTGCCCTGGGGCGACGGGTCCATGGCTTCGGTCAACCTGCTGGCGGTCCAGGTGCTGTTGCTCCTTGCCCTGTCGCTCCACTTCTCCGGCAGGGTGAGGGGGGATCAGGAGGGGGGGACCATCACACTGACCCTCATCGGGACGGCCCTGGCCGGCGTGGCCGCCCTGGGAGCGGCCCGTGTGGTCCACCAGGTCGATCCGTACGGCGGCTGGCTGCAGCTGATCAACTACCTCTTCTTCGGCCTGTTCTACCTGCTCCACGCTTCGGCCTGCCACCGGGAACCGGCATGGGCCGCCACGGCGATGCACTGGCTGCTGGCCGGTATTCTACTCGCTGCCGGACACGGTATCTGGGAACAGCTGTATCTTCATCCGGGCCGCGTATCCGGGCCGTTCCGCGATCCGAACCACCTGGCCTCGCTGGTCACTGCCGGGGCGGCCCTGGTGCTGGCCCGCCTGCTCTTTGCTCCGGGGAGGGACTGGCGGCGCCGGGCCGGTTGGCTGCTGCCGCTGGTCCCCCTGGTCTGGGTGCTGCTGCTCACCGGGTCCCGGGGCGGGGTAATGGCCTTTCTCACCGTTCTGGCGGCCGCGGTGCTGGCCCGCCGCCTGATCCTGGTGTTGGTGCCCCTGGCCGTTTCGGCCGGGTTGCTCCTGATACCGAATCCGTTCCTCACCTATCTCAAGTCCATGGCTTCCGGCGACCCCTATGCCCTGGAGCGCCTCGGCATCTGGCGCTCGGCGCTGGATATGATCGCCGCCAACCCCCTCGGGGTGGGCCTGGGGAACTACGAGCTCTACTCGGCGATGCATAATTTCCCGGTGGAGCACGCGGTGGCGCGGTTTGGCAGGATGCCGCGGCAGGCGCACAACATCCCTCTGCACATGGTGGCCGAGGGGGGATGGCTGATGGCCGTGCCCCTGGCCCTGTTGCTGGCGGCACTGCTGGCGGTTCTGCTGCGCTATTGGCAGTGCCGGTCCACCACCGGGCACGATCCGGTGGCGGCCGGGGCCCTGCTGGGCCTGCTGGGGCTCGGTGTCCAGGCCATGGTGTCCAAGAACCTGGGCAACACCGCCCTCTGCTGCACCATGCTTTTCTTTCTTGCTGTTCTCGGGGACCAGTCACCCAGGGCCGCCGTGCGGGTCCCCCGGTTTTCGCGGCTCTCCGCGGCGGCACGGAACGCCCTGGTCTGGTCTTTGGCGGCGCTGGTGTTCTGGTTCGCTGTCTGGGTTCCGTTCCACGGCCACCAGCTCTCCATGGCTGCGGCCCGGCAACAGGCCGCCGGCGACCCGGCCGGTGCGGCAGCCCTCCTTCAGCGGGCCATCACTGAGGTTCCGATCCAGTCCTACTACCATGCCCGCCTGGCCGCGCTTCACGGGGAACAGTTCCAGCGAACCAGCGACCTGGAGGCCATGGCCAGCGCGGTGCGGACCTACGACCGGGCCATTCGCTGGAACCCCCGCCAGCCGGCATTCCAGGAGGCGCGGGCGGCGCTCTACCTTGGCTTTGCCCGCACCAGACCCGGTCCCCTGGGCGACGAGGCATGGCAGGAGGCCCGGCGCGGCTACCTCAAGGCGCTCCAGCTCAACCCCTACCGGTTCCCGGTGCGCTGGATCCTTGCCGGGATGAGCGTGGAGCGGGGCGACCCGGCCTCCGCCATTTTCCAGCTGGAGCGGGCGGTGGCCGATGAACCGAACTTCATTCGCGGGCGGTTGATGCTGGCCGGACTGCTGGCGGACCAGGGCCGGACCGTGGAAGCGGAGGAACAGCGCCGCGAAGCCGCGGAGCGCAGGCAACGCTATCCCCAACCGCTCCCCGGTTGGGGGGCCTACGAACGGGAACTGCTCCGTTAGCCATGAGCTCCACCTGGCGCTCATATTCGGTCCTTTTGAGGTCGATAGGGAAGGGAACAGTGATACTTAACAACTTCTGGAGTCTGACATCGTGAAAAAATCGGTTCCGGCTATTCTTGTTCTCTTCGTCCTCTCCGGCTTTTGCGGGCTGGTCTACCAGGTCGCCTGGCTGAGAATGCTCACCCTGACCTTCGGCAGCACGGTCTACGCCGTGAGCACCCTGCTCACCGCCTTCATGGGCGGGCTGGCCCTGGGCAGTGCCGTCATCGGCCGGCTCACTCCCAGGATCCGCCGGCCGCTGCTGGTCTACGGTCTCCTGGAACTGGTCATTGGCCTCTACGGCCTGTCCACGCCCTGGATGTTTAAAACCCTGGATGGCCTCTACATCCTGATCTACCAGCAGGTGACCCCCGGCGCCTCGACCTTTGCCGCCTTGCGCTTCGTGATGGCCATGGTGATCCTGATCATCCCCACCATGCTGATGGGCGGCACCCTGCCGGTGCTGGCCCGTTTTGTCATCCGCAAGCGGGAACAGGCGGGAACCGGCGCGGGAATCCTCTATTTCGCCAATACAGCCGGCGCGGTGATCGGCTGTTTCACCGCCGGCTTCGTGCTCATCCCCATGCTCGGACTGCGGATGGCGATCCTGGTGGCCGCGGTGCTCAACGGCCTGGTCTTCGTCTTTGCCGCAATGCTCTCCAAGCGCTTCGGCGAACCGCTGGAAACGGTCCCGGACGCACCGGCCCCGCTGTCGTCTCCGGCGTCGGCGCTTCCCGGTAATGCGGCCATGCGGCGGCTGTTTTTCGTCTTTTTCTTTCTCACCGGCATGGCCTCGCTGGCCTACGAGGTCTACTGGACACGGATCCTGGTCCTCTACCTCGGCAGTTCGGTCTACGCCTTTTCGGTGATGCTGGTGGTGCTGCTCCTCGGTCTGGCCCTGGGCAGCCTGATCTGCGCCCCGCTCAGCGACCGTCTGCGGCCGGCCGGGCTGGCCGGCTGGTTCGGGGCGGTGGAACTGGGCATCGGCCTGGCCATCCTGGTCCAGGTGCAGCAGTTCAAGACGCTTTCCGAGACCATGGGCAACATGGGCATGGCCCTCGGCGAGCCCTCCTACACCAAGATGATCATCGTCTTCTTCTTTGCCACCGCCCAGGTGATGCTGATTCCCACCGTGCTGATGGGGGCCAGCTTCCCGCTGGCGGCCAAAGCGGTCTCCGGGTCCCTGCGGCGCGTGGGGCGGGACCTGGGGGATCTGTATAGTGTGAACACCCTGGGGGCCATCGTCGGCTCCTTTGCCGGCGGTTTCATCCTCATCCCGCTGCTCGGTGTGCAGTGGAGCATGGGGGTCACCGCCGCGCTCAACGTGGCGGTGGGCGGGGTGGCCCTGGTCACCGCGCGAAAGGGGAAAGGCGGCATGGCCTTGCTGGCGCCGCTGCCCATTGTGCTGGTCCTCGGCTACGTCCTGCTGTTCAATACGCTCTACCCCATGGACCAGGTGCTCACCTCGGCCGGGGTGTTCAACCACCGCGGGTTCGCCGAGGTGATCCACTTCGAGGAGGACGCCCAGGCCACCATAACCGTGGAAAACGTTCGCGACACCCGGGGCGACTGGCGCTCGATCAGCCTCAACGGGGTCAACGTGGCCGGCACGGCCATCGACCTGCTGGCGGTGCAGAAGATGCAGGGGCACCTGCCGCTGCTGGTCCACGGCAACGCCCGCTCGGTGCTGCACATCGGTTTCGGCAGCGGCGGCACGGCCCACGCGGTGTCCAAGTACCCGGACGTGGAGCACATCCGGGTGGCCGAGATCAGCCCGGGGGTGATCCGGACGGCGGCCCGCTATTTTGAAGATGTGAACCACAAGTTCTGGCTCACGGACGACCGGGTGAAGATCACCTATTGTGACGGCCGGAACTTCATCCTCGCCGCGCCACAGACCTTTGACGTGATCCTCTCCGATTCGATCCACCCGCGCTACGCCGGCAACGGGTCGCTCTACACCAAAGAGTACTACGAACTATGTCGCAGCAAACTCAATGCCGGCGGGGTCGTGTCCCAGTGGCTGCCCTTCTACAGCCTCACCGACGAGAACCTGCGGATGATCTTCAAGTCGTTCCAGGCGGTCTTCCCCGAGACCTATGTCTTCTACGTCAACTCCACCATCAACCCCTTCACCGTGGTGCTGGGCCGGGTGGCGGGGGAGAAGATCGACGTGGCACGGATGGCCGAACTGCTGGCCATCCCCTCGGTCCACGCCGACCTGGAAGACATCGGCCAGACCGACCCGGTGCGTATTCTGGACAACTTCCTCTTCGGCCGCGAGGCGCTGGAGGGCTACGTCAAGGGTGTGCCGTTTCACACCGACGACTGGCCGGCGGTGGAGTATTACTCCTCCAAGCTGCTCAGCCGCACCTGGAGCTGGCGCGACAACTTCGACGTTTTGCTGAGTTACCGCCACCCAGTGATCCCCCTGCTCGACTGGGGCGGGATGCCCGAGGAGGAGCGGCAGCGGATCACCGGCGAGTTGCAGCAGTCCTACCTGGCCACCGGCCACAACCTGGCCGGCCACTCCCTCATTCTCCACGGGGAGCAGGAACCGGCACTGGAAGAGTTTGCCGAAGCCCTGAGACTGAACCCCGCTGACCAGGAGCCGTGGGAATACACCCGTTTCTACCTTGCCGGCCGGGGGTTCCCGGCCGGGATGTGATTAACCGAAGGACCTGACAGGGACAGCGTCGTCATCCTGGGGGCCGGACTGGCCGGCTTGAGCACCGCCTGGCACCTTGGCCGGGAAGTCAACTGGTCGCTGCACGAGCGACGGTCCGTGGTGGGCGGCCTGGCCGCCACCATGGAGTGGGACAACGGCTGCCGTTTCGACTACACCGGCCACCTGCTCCACGCCAGCGACCCCTCGTTTTCCCGGTTGCTGGACCGCTTGCTCCCCGGGGCGCTGGCCGGCCACCGGCGCCGGGCCGCGGTCCAGAGCCACGGGGTGCGCACACCTTACCCCTTCCAGGCCAACACCCACGGGCTGCCCGCCGAGGTGGTCACCGAGTGTCTGTTGGGGTTTGTGGAGGCCCGGGCCGCCGAGGCGGGAGAGCCGGACGGTCAACGGCCCGCGGCCGGTGCCACCATGGCCCACTGGGTCCGTCGCACCTTCGGCGCCGGGTTCGAGAAGCAGTTCTTCCGGCCCTACAACGAGAAACTGTATCGCGCGCCCCTGGAGGAGCTGGCCGCCGACTGGACCACCTGGTCGGTGCCCGTGCCCAGCCTCGAGGAGGTGGTCCGCGGCGCCCTGGGAACCCTGGGCGGCGAGTTCGGCTACAACGCCAGCTTTCGCTATCCGGCCAGCGGCGGCATCTCGGCCCTGCCCGAAGCCCTGGCCCGGGGCCTCTGCCGGCCGGTGGACCTGGGGATGGTGGCGGAGGCCGTGGATACGGCCCGGCGCGTGGTGCGCTTTGCCGACGGCAGGGACGTTCAGTACCGCAACCTGGTGAGCACCATGCCCCTCCCCTCCCTGCTGGGGATGCTGGAGGGGGAGGGGAACTGGACCGCGGAGGCCGCCCGCCGGCTGCGGGCCGTTTCGGTGGTGGACGTGAACCTGGCGGTGGACCGCGAGGACGTGCTGGACCAGAACTGGGTCTACTTTCCCGAGCCGCGGTTTTCCTTCTATCGGGTAGGGTGCTTCACCAGTTTTGCTCGGGGCGTGGCCCCGCCGGGGGTATCCACGCTCTACGCCGAGGTATCGGTACCGCCGGGGGAGACCCCGGACCTCGACGCGGTGGAGCAGCGGGTGCTGGACGACCTGACGGCCGCCGGCATCCTCCGCGGCCGGGAGGAGGTGCTGCGGTCAACCGCGGTGCACATCGACCCGGCCTATGTGATTCACGACCAGTACCGGCGCACCGAACTGGATGGCATTCTGCAGCGGCTTGACCGGATGGGGATCATTTCCACCGGACGGTACGGGCGCTGGCACTACGGCACCATGCAGAGCGCCGTGCTGGACGGCCGTGAGGCGGCGACCCGGATCCTGGCCGGGGCCGCGGGGGGCGAGGCGTGACGGCGAAACGGATCAGGGTGGTGCACATCATCACCATGCTGGAGCTGGGCGGGGCCCAGGAGATCACCCTGCACCAGCTGGGACACCTGGACCGGGAGCGCTACGAACCGGTGCTGGTGGCCGGTCCGGGGGGCATCCTGGACCAGGCGGCCCGGGAACTGCCCGGCGTGCGGGTTCATTTCGTTCCCCGTCTGGTCCGGCCCATCAGGCCATGGAAGGACCTGGGGGCACTGTTCGACCTCAAGCGGATTCTGCTGGAGGAGGCGCCGGACATCGTGCATACCCACAGCAGCAAGGCCGGCATCCTCGGCCGCTGGGCCGCCCGGCTGGCTGGAGTGCCGGTGGTGCTGCACTCGATCCACGGCTTCGGTTTCAACGACCACCAGTCCTGGCCGGTGCGGCAAGCCTTTGTGCTGGCCGAACGGGCCGCCGGGCGGGTGACCGACGGCTTCACCGCCGACGCGGCGGACAACTTCACCAAGGGGCGGCGGCACCACGTACTTCACGGCCGGCCCGAGCAGGTGATTCGCTGTGCCATCCGCCCCGAGCGTTTTGCCCCGGACCCGCAGGCGGTGGCCGGGGTGCGGCGGGAACTGGGGGTCCCCGACAACCACCTGGTGGTGGGCATGGTGGGCTGCCTCAAACCGCAGAAAGCGCCGGTGGACTTTGTCCGCGCGGCAGGGGCTGTTCTGGAGAAATGTCCGGACACCACGTTTTTCATCGCCGGCGACGGCGTGCTGCGGCCGGAGGTGGAGGCGGCGGTGAGCCGGCACGGCCTGGAAGAACGGTTCCGGCTGCTGGGCTGGCGGGAAGATGTACCGGTCCTGCTGCAGCTGTGCGACATCGTGGCCCTCTCCTCCCTCTGGGAGGGGCTGCCGCGGGTCTTCCCCCAGGCCATGGCCTGCGGCCGGCCCATCGTGGCCAATCGGGTGGACGGGGCGCCGGAGGCAGTGGAGGACGGAGTCACCGGGTTCCTGGTGGAACCGGGCCGGCCCCAGATGCTGGCCGGCAGAATCGTCGAACTGCTGGAAGACCGCCAGTTGCGGGAGCGCATGGGACGGGAAGCGCTGGCCCGGGTGGAACCGTTCACGGTGACCAGGATGATGGCCGACCTGGAGAGGTTTTACGAAACGTTGCTGGCCGGTGTCCGGGCCTGACCCGGCCACCGGCGCAGGTGATACAATCGGAACATCGGAGGGGGAGCCATTGTCCGGGGTTTTAGGAAAACAGGACGTGCTGCGGGTGAGGGGACTGGTCAAGTCCTACCCCCACCCGATGACCCGCCGGAACATGCCGGTGCTCAAGGGTATCGATTTCGCTGTTCGGCAGGGGGAGGTATTTGGCCTAATCGGTCCCAACGGGGCGGGCAAGACCACCACGATCAAGGCCATCATGGGTCTGATCTCTCCTGATGCCGGCCAGGTCCTGCTCTACGGCCGTTCGGTGAACGAGGCGGCGGTCAAGGCCCGTATCGGCTTTCTTCCAGAGAACCCGTCCTTCTACGAGTATCTCACCGGTGAGGAGTTCCTCCAGTATTACGGCCGTCTTTTTGGCATGAGCCGCTCCCGCCGGCGGGAGCGGGTGCAGGAAATGCTGGCCCTGGTGGAACTGGAGCGGGCTCGCCAGCTGCCGCTGCGCAAGTATTCCAAGGGCATGATCCAGCGGATCGGATTGGCCCAGGCGCTGCTCAACGACCCTGACTTCCTGGTGCTCGACGAGCCGATGTCCGGTCTGGACCCCCTGGGCCGGCGGCTGGTGCGCCGGATCATCCAGGAACTGAGCCGCGAAGGGAAGACCATTTTCTTCACCTCGCACATCCTCTCCGACACCGAAGTCCTCTGTCACCGGGTGGCGCTGGTGGTGGACGGCCGGCTGCGCGACCTGGGAAACCTCGATCCGCTGCTCAGCGAAGACGTTCGGGGCTACGACCTGGTGGCTGCCGGGCTGGACCGTGACGCCATACCGCCCCCGGGCCGGCTGGTTTCCTTCACCGAGGGCAAGCTGCTGATCACCCTCGACGGCCGGACAGAGCTGTGGCCCTATCTGGAGAGTCTGTTCCAGGCCGGGGGCCGGCTGATTTCAGTGAATCCGCACGGCCGCTCCCTGGAGGACCGGCTGATGGCCGAGCTGGAGAGCGGGGGCGGCGGCCCCGTTGATGGCGTGGAAGGGGAGGGACGATCATGAAAATCGTATGGGCCATCGCCCTCAACACCTTCCGCGAAGCGATCCGTGACCGCATCCTCTACCTGCTGCTGGTCTTCGGCCTGCTGCTGATCATCTGTTCGGTGGTGCTCAGCCTGCTCACCGTGGGCGACCAGATCAAGATCATCAAGGACATCGGGCTGGCCAGCATCTCGGTCTTCGGCGTGCTGATCTCGGTCTTTGTCGGCATCGGCCTGGTCTCCCGGGAGATCCAGCGGCGCACCATCTACACCGTGGTGACCAAGCCGATCTACCGCTACCAGTTCCTGCTGGGAAAATACATCGGGCTGCTGCTCACCATCTTCTGCAACGTGGCGCTGATGGCAGTGATCTTTCTGGCCCTGCTCTTCTGGAAGGGCGGCGGCCTGGACCTCACCGTGGTCCCGGCGATCCTGATGATCTGCCTGGAACTGGTGCTGGTCACCGGCTTCGCCCTGCTCTTTTCCTCGTTCTCCACGCCGATCCTCAGCGCCGTGTTCACCCTCGCCCTCTACGTCACCGGCCACCTCAGCGGCGGCCTGCTGCTGCTCAAGGACCATGTGAAGGGCGAGGCCGGCCGCTGGCTCTGCGACGCGCTCTACTACTTGCTGCCCAACCTGGAACTGTTCAACCTCAAGCACCAGGCGGTGCACGGCCTGCCGCTGCGCGAGGGGCAGCTGCTGCTGGCGCTGATCTACGGCCTGCTCTACGCGTCGGCCGTCTTCGTCCTCAGCGTGGCCATCTTCCGGCGGAGGGATTTCCAGTGAGCGGCGGCGGCGACCTGCGAACCAAGGTGATCCTGCTGGCGGCCGCGCTGCTCCTCTTCATCAGCAGCGTGGCCGTGGGGATCCGGCTGGAGTCCGACCGCGGGGAGGCGCCCGAAACCGACATCCTCTTCCTTCCCGCCGGCAAGCACATCAAGCAGTTGACCCTCGGTTATGACAACGTTATCGCCGACGCCATCTACATCTGGTCGATTCAGTACTACACCGATTTCACCCGGGAGACCCGCTACCCCTACCTGCTGCACACCTTTGACGTGATCACCGACCTCGACCCGCAGTTCATCGACGCGTACATGGTGGGGGCGCTGACCATCGTGGCCGAGGGCCAGGACCGCGAGCGGGCCACCCGTCTGCTGCACAAGGGGATGGTGCACAATCCCGGCGACTACCTGCTGCCCCTGGACGCCGGCTACTACTACCGTGACACCTTCAAGGAACCTCACAAGGCGGCTTACTACTTCGGCATCGCCGCCGGCCGTCCGGCCGCGCCGAACTATATCAAGCGCCTCTGCGCCGGGATGACCGACCGGGCGGGGGACAAGCGCACCTCCTACGAACTCTGGAAACGGGCCTACGACGAGGCGGAGAAGGAGGAGGACCGGCGGATCAGCGAGCGCCACCTGCGGATCCTCTACGACGAGATCAACCTCGAGGTGCTTGCCTCGCTGGTGGACCGCTATTACCAACTCCAGGGTCACTACCCTTCGAGCCTGATCCAGTTGGTGAGCCCCGGGCTGGCCGAACAGGTCCCCCTGGATTGGGACGGCGAGCCATACCGCTACGACCCGTATATTGGGAAGGTCTCGGGAACGCAGAAATGGGTGAGCCATGCCCAGTGATCAACTGCAGGCCCAGGCCCTGGCCCTGACCTTCCTCTGGCTCGCCTTCCCTATGGGCCTCTGCTGGGGTAGTTTCCTCAACGTCTGCATCCATCGCCTGCCGCTCTACCAGTCGGTGGTCACGCCCCGCTCGCACTGCCCCGGCTGCGGGCAGACTATCGCCGCCCGGGACAACATCCCCCTGCTCAGCTGGCTGCTGCTCCACGGGGCCTGCCGCGGGTGCGGCATCCGCATCTCCTTCCGCTACCCGGCGGTGGAGCTGCTCACCGGCCTGTTGACCCTGCTGCTGGTCTGGCAGCACGGGCCGACAATGGAACTGGCGTCGAGCTTCCTCTTCTGCTCGGCCATGGTGGTGCTGATCTTCACCGACTACGACCACCAGATTCTGCCCAATCCGGTGACTGTCCCCGGGACGGTGGTCGGCTTCCTCTTCAGCCTCTTTCCCGGCGGCGTGAGCTGGACCGATTCGCTGATCGGCCTGGTGCTGGGCTGGGGGGCCATCGTCGGCGTCTCCTGGGCCTACAGGCGGCTGCGCGGGGTAGAGGGGATGGGGATGGGGGACGCCAAGATGATGGCCCTGGTGGGGGCTTTCCTCGGCTGGCAGTCGGTGCTCCTCGTGCTGGTGCTCGGCTCCTTCCTCGGCTCGCTGGCCGGGGTTTTCCTGCTGGCCACCGGCCGGGGCGGCCTGCAGGCCAAACTGCCCTTCGGCACCTTTCTCGGCATCGCCGGGCTGGTGGCGCTCTTTTTCGGCGAGACGATCATCAGCTGGTATCTGGGTCTCCTGCATTAGAACCGACAAGTCCCTCCGCCCTTTATCCGATAAGTACGGCAAGCGCAGGTCCGTGACGGTCACGGCCCCGGCGAGTGGGGTGCGGCGTGTTGGATAAAGACCTTCTCGAACTGGCCAATCAGTACTTTGTCTTCTTCCTCGTGGCCGGGGTTTCTTTTCTCATCGTGCTGGCCGTTATCCGCCGGATCATCCGTTCCCGCGAGCGTGATCAGGGCAAGCGCCTGCGGTCCGAATCCCACGTGATCGACTCCCTCCAGGGCGTGATCAAGAGCCTCAAGGACAAGGAGCATCAGCTGGAATCCCAGCGCCTTCTCGAGCGCGAGCGGGCCGACGACTCCCTGGCCCTGAGCGAGAACATCATCAAGAGCATCTCGTCGGGAGTCTTCACCTTTGATTGCCGGGGCAAGGTGGTGAACATGAACCTGCCCGCTTCAACGGTGCTGCTCCGCGCACCGGGAGAGATGCTGGGTCTGGGCTACCAGGACCTCTTCTCCGGTTGCCAGCGGTTCAGGGAAATTATCCGGGCCAGCCTCGAAGACGGGCGCTTCTTCTCCCGGGAAGAGATCGAGATCGAACGGAGCCCGGGGGACACCAGGTATCTCGGGGTCAGCGCCAGCCCGCTGCGCAGCCGCAACGACGAGGTGATCGGATCGATCTGCCTCTTCACCGACCTGACCGAGATCCGCCAGCTGCAGGACCAGGTGCGCCTGCGCGAGAACCTGGCCCGGCTGGGTGAGATGTCCGCCGGCATCGCCCACGAGTTCCGCAACGGGCTGGCCGCCATCCAGGGTTATGCCCAGTTGGTGGACCGCAACCCGGACGATGGCCGGGTCACCGAATACGCCGGGGAAATCCTCAAGGAGACCCGCACCCTGGGCAAGGTGGTCAGCGACTTCCTGGCTTTTGCCCGGCCGGCATCGCTGCGCATGGAACGGGTGGAACTGGGCAGTATGCTGCAGGAGTGCCTGGACGAAGTGACTCCCCCCGGCGAGGATGAACGGGTGCAGTTCAGTCTGCACGGCAGCTTCCCGGCGGTGAACGGCGACGAGACCCTGCTGCGCCAGGCCCTGCTCAACCTGCTGCGCAACGCCCGCCAGGCGGTCTGCGCGGCCCGGGACGAGGGGGGAGAGGTTCGGGTGACCGGCAAGGAGGCTGAAAACGGAATGGTGGATCTGGAAGTGCGCGACAATGGCGTGGGCATCGAGGAGCAGAACCTCGACCGGGTGTTCCTCCCCTTCTTCACCACCCGCGACGAAGGCACCGGCCTGGGACTGGCCCTGGTGCAGAAGATCATCCTCTCGCACAACGGGACGGTACAGGTAAGCAGCCGCCCGGGCCAGGGCACCGTTTTCCGGGTCACCCTCCCTCGGGAACGTTCGGAGCGCTGCGACAACTCCGGGTAACGGTGCCGTAAACCTGCGGTCCCACCGGATCCCTTGATTTCGCCGTCCCCCAAGTCCCCGACCCTGGCACGCTGTTTGCTTTTCTTACTCCCTCATGAGAGCCCAAACAGACAGAGGGGCAAACGCCCGGGGCATGGGTCTGGCCGAGTGCACGGCGGCGCTGCTGGTGCTGGCCCTGGGCGCCCTGGCCGGCATGGAGCTGGTGGCCCTTTCAGCCCGGGCCGGCGATGCGCTGCAGCGGGCGGCCGCGGCCAACAGCCTGCTGGCCGGCCGCCTGGAAGAACTACTGGCCCTGCAGGCCGACCACCCGGCCCTCGAGCCGGGCGGGTCGCTCACCGAACCCCGGCCCGGGTACTTCGAAGAGCTGACCCTCGACGGGCGGGTGTGGCGCATCCATCGTCTGGTCTCCCCGGAGAGCGGCGGCCGGAAGCTGCTCATACTCCGGATCAGCACGGTGACGGGCGGCGGGGGCCGCCCCGGCAGCCGGCTCTCCGCGTGGGTCGTCCGGTGAGCGGGCGCGACCAGGGGTTCACCCTGGCCGAGACGGCGGCGGCGCTGTTCCTCGGGCTGCTCATCTCCGCCGCCGTCCTGACCCTGCTCTCCACGGTGCAGCGGGCCGAAGCGCGGTTCCAGGGCGATGCGCACCGTGCGGCTTCACTGCGCCGTGGGGCCTGGCGGATCTGCCGTACGGTGCGCCATGCCGGGGCCGGGTCCGCCGGATCGTCGCCGGTCTTCGCTCCCCTGGAAGCCGCCGGGCCTGACAGCCTGACCGTGCTCCGCGACCTCGACGGAGACGGATTGACACTCGGCACCGGCGAACATCTGCGCTACTGGCTCGACGGCGACGTCCTGCGCCAGGAGAGCAGCCCGCTGGCCGAAGGGGTGCAATCCCTGGTGTTCGGCTACCAGGTGGCGGCCGGCGCGGATGGCCTCCGTGACTGGGTGGACAACGATGGTGACGGCCTGGTTGACCAACGGGGCGAACTGCGGTGGACCGACGCTCCGGTCAGCCGGCGCAGTGACGGTCTGGACAACGACGGCGACGGCGCCGTTGACGAGGACGATGAACACGAGAGGTGGCATGTGCGGGTGGTGGAACTGTCCCTGGCCGGCCACGGACCGCTGGGCGGCGTAGCGGGGCAGGCGGCCCGGCGGGAGGTACGCACCGCGGTCTCACTGCTCGAAAAGTGGCCCTGAGGCCGGCGGCACCTCTGTTGGAGGGTGACTGATGAATCTGCGTATCTGCGATCCCCGCGGCTCGGCCCTGCCCGCGGCTCTGTTCCTCGCCGCCATGGTGGCCCTGGTGGGCGCGTCCCTGCACCTGGCGGTGCAGACCGAACAGCGCCTGGCCGTCAACTGCCTGGAGAGCGACCGGGCACGGTTTGCCGCCTGTTCCGCCGCCCGGCAGCGGACGTCCGAACTGCGGCAGGCCCTGGCCCGCTTCCGCCTCCCCGGCGTGGTGAGCGAAGCGGATGCGGGACGATACCGGGACGACCTTCTTTCGGGAGAGCCCGGGCGCTGCCTGAGCCTGCTGGAAGACGGTGTCCCCGGGCTGCTGAACCTGTTCGGCCCCTGGACTCTCGACCTGCCGCTGGACGGGTTCCCGCTTGAGCCGCTGGACCAACTGGCCGACTGCCGTGCCGCCTGCCACATCGACCCTCTCGGCGTCAGCGGCAGCCCGGCATCCGGCCTGCTCTTTTCTTACCGCTGCCGGGTGACCGGTGAGGGCCGGAGCAGTGCTCCGAGCCGGCAGGGCGTGGCCGCCTGGTGCCGCGAGGAATGGCTGTTCACCATCCTGCTGGCCAGGTTCCCCCGTTGTCACTGGCAGCTCTGCCTGCCCGCCGGCGGGGATCAGGCCGGCGATCCCCAACTGCTGCTGCCGCCGCTCTGCTACACCGGACCGGTGCGCAGCTCGGGACGCCCGGGCTTTGCCGGTAGCGGCCGGCCCCTCTCGGGACTGCCGAATTTTACCGCGGGGTATCTCACCCCACAGGACGACCCGCCCGCCTGGGTCCTGGTTTCGTCCGCCGACCCGCAATTTGCCGGCGGGTCTCCCCGTCGTCTCGATCCTCCCCCGCTCCTGCCGCCCCCCGGAGACCTGGCCCGGGCTTCGCTAGGGCTCCCGCCGGGGCCCGGGCCGCTCCTCGGGGAGGACGAGCTGCTGACGGCGCTGGGCCTGCCCCCCGGTTCCGGCTCTCCGGCTGATGGCATTTACTGTCTGCGCAATGGAGGTCTGGCCGGGGGCATCTTTGTCCAGGGCGACCTGGCCCTGCTGGAACTGCGGGGTGATGCGGATCAGCAGGTGCTGGTTCTGGAGCCCGCGGCAGGGCCGGCCCCGATGGAAATCCGGGTCGACCAACTGCAGCAGACCACCTTTGTGGATGGCACCGGCTATTCGGGGGTGCTGAACGGCGTGCTCTACGTGGAGGGCTCCATCCTTTCCCTGGGCAGCGGTGCCGCGGCCGGAGGTCCTGTGCCGCCGGCTCTGGCCCATGGTGCGGCCCTCACCGTGGCCGCCTCGGGAGACATCGTCATCACCGGCCACCTGCTCTACGCCGCCTCCCCGGTTCCGTTTCCCGGGCCGCGCACCGCCCCCCCGGCGGACGGACGGCTGCTGGGACTTTACTCAACCGGCTGCCGGGCCGACGGGTCAGCTGCCGGCGGGCGGGGGATCGTCTTCAGCGGCCCGGCCGGGGGCTGTCTCTGTCTGGATGCCGTGCTGGCCGTGGGAGGTGAAGGGCACGGCATCCGCTACGACGGCAGCGGCGGCGCCGATGGCGGCACCTGCCTCTTCGGCGCGCTCAGCGTGGACAACCAGGTTCAGCCGGAGATTCCCTCCCTGGTCACGGTGACATATGATTCCCGCCTTTTCTCCACTGGGTTCTGTCCGCCGTGCTGGCCCGCCGGCCCGTCCTTCGAGGCCTACCTCGCCAGCTGGGAGCTGCGGCGGCGGGAGGAACTCTGCCCTTATGACTAGAAGTGGTTCATAACCTCAGCTTGCGGCCCGATAGCGTCGTTGACGGCTTCCTCGAGATGCTCACACACCACAAAAGTATGCTGCGCTCTCTCGTCAGCCGTCGCCTCGCTCTCGAACCACAGCTGAGGTAATGAAACCACTTATGAGCGGTGTAAATCCTTTGTTGCTCACAATCTGTCTTGACGTCTGCCCCAGTGGGCCTATAATTCAATGCAGAGTGACATTTTCCTCAACCAGGTGATCGGTCAGATGCTCCCGGCAGACCTCCTCAAGGGTCGTCCGGGAGGCACCGATAAGAGGGGCAGCGACGTGGGGAGCCGGCGGATCGACCGCTGTCTTCGGAGGTATCAATTCTCATGGACAGAACAAGACATGGCATTTCTTCCGCACGGCATAAGGCCTGGTTCGTTGCGCTGATCATCGGGTGCGCTGTTCTCCTGGTCATCGGGCCGGCGGTGTCCCAGGTCAAGGCCGGTCCGGCCCAGGAAAAGGGGCAGGACGAGACCAGGGAAAAGAAAGAAAACCCGAAAAAATTCACCAACAAGGATCTGAGGCCATCCTCCGGCTCATCGGGCAGCGGGGAAGAGACGGCCCCGGCCGGCGAAGACGTGTCCCAGTCGGAATCCGGGGACGACCAGCAGCCGGGGGACGAGAACACGGAAGCCGGGGAAGTCCCGAAAGACCCTTGGGACAGTGTTGGCGTGGCCGTGGACAGCGACGGCCGCGGCGAGGCGTACTGGCGGCAGGCCATGACCGAGGCCCGGGCCGCGGTGACGGCCGCCAGGCAGGCGCATCAACAGCTGCAGAACGAGATGAACCGCAGCCAGGTCGATTTTACCGCCATCGACGATCCGGCGTCCCGTGCCCTGGTGCAGGACAGGATCCAGGAACTCTTTGGTCTGCTGAGCGATGCGGCCCAGGCCGTGACCGATGCCGAGCAGGCCCTCAGCGACCTGGAGGAGGATGCCCGCCGCGCCGGGGCTTTGCCCGGCTGGTTGAGGTAGATCCGAAAGAAAGGGCGCCGTGAGCCGGATCCTGGTGGTTGAAGACAAGGCGAATCTTCGCCAGATGCTGCGCGCCACCCTGGAGGGTGCGGGGTACGAGGTGGAGACCGCGGCGGACGGCAAGGCGGCACTGCGCACGCTCAAGGTCCAGCGCTACCTGCTGGTGATCACCGATCTTCGGCTGCCCGGGGCTGACGGAATGGAAGTGCTCCGGCAGGCCCGGGGAAACGACCCGGATTTGCCGGTCATCGTGATGACCGGGTTTGGTTCGGTGGAACTGGCCGTTGAGGCGATGAAGGAGGGGGCTTCCGACTTTCTCACCAAACCGGTGGACATCGACCACCTGCTGCTGCTCATCGGGCGAGTGGTCTATCAGCGGCGGCTGCAGTTCGAAAACCTGCTGCTCAAGGAAATCTTTGCCGAGAAGATCGGCTTCCCCCGGATCATCGGCGCGGATACCGGTCTCAAGGAGATCCTGGCCCAGACCCGCAAGGTGGCGGCCACAGGGGCCACGGTGCTGATCACCGGGGAGAGCGGCACGGGCAAGGAACTCATCGCCCGGGCCACCCACCACCTCAGCGGGCGGCAGGACCGGCCCTTCGTGGCCATCAACTGCGCCGCCATCCCCGCCACCCTGCTGGAGAGCGAGCTGTTCGGCCACGAGAAGGGCGCCTTTACCGGAGCGGTGGCCCGCAAGAAGGGCAAGTTCGAGCTGGCCGACGGCGGCAGCCTCTTTCTCGATGAAATCGGGGAGCTGCCTCCGGAGCTCCAGCCGAAGATCCTGCGCATGCTGCAGGAGAAGACCTTCGAGCGGGTGGGCGGCACCGAGACCATCTCGGCCGACGTGCGGATCATCGCCGCCACCAACAGCGAACTCACCTCCCGGGTCCGGGACGGCGGCTTCCGTCAGGACCTCTACTTCCGGCTCAATGTCTTTCCGCTGCACATGCCGCCGCTGCGGGCCCGCCGCGGCGACATCCTGCTGCTGGCCGAGGAGTTCGTCCGCCGCTTTTCACGGGAGGTCTGCCAGCAGCCGGAGATGAAACTGTCCGAAGAAGCGGTGCAGCGGTTGATGGCCCATGATTGGCCGGGCAATATCCGCGAACTGGAGAACTGTATCGAACGGGCGGTTATCCTTTCCAGCGGCACCGAAATTTCCGCCGACCTGCTCAGCGTCGGACCGGCTTCGTCCATCGGCGGCCGTCGCCGCGACGAGGCCGCTTTTCAGGACCTGGTGGACCTTAACGGCACATTGGCCGAGGCCGCCGGCCGGGCAGCGGCCATGGCTGAAAGAATCAAGATCAGCCGGGCTCTGGAGGAGAGTGGCGGGGTTCGCTCACGGGCGGCCTTGTCACTGGGTGTGAGCCAGAAAACCCTGCTGGCCAAGATCCGGGAGTACGGCCTCGATGAGGCCGGCGGTGACGAATCGCCAACCGCCTGACCCACCCTGCGGCGCCTTCATTGGTCAACCCCGGTGGATACGCAGGTTCTCGACCCCTTCATTTCTTGACTTGGGCCAGTACCTTTGTTACCCTTCGCCTCTTCCCGGGGACCGGCCGGACAGAGGTGATGTCTGCCCGCACCCGGTGGAGAAAGACGCGTGAAACGGGGCCCCAGCGGTCCTTTTTTCGTTGTTTTTGAGGCGGCCGGACTACCGTCCACGGGTCCGGGACGGCCGCCCCATGGAGCGCGGCGGTTGCGGGGTTTTTGTCCCGTGCCACGGCTCGAGAAGGAGAGTTCTGATGGAACCGGTAAAAGTGCTGATCATGGGTGCCGCGGGCAGGGATTTCCACAATTTCAACCTGCGTTACCGGGACAACGAGATGTATCGCGTGGTGGCCTTCACCGCGACCCAGATTCCGGACATCGACGGGCGGATGTATCCCCCGGAATTGGCCGGCTCGATGTATCCCGCCGGCATTCCGATCAAGGACGAAGCCGACCTGGAAGAGATCATCCACGAAGAGGCCGTGGACCTGGTGGTCTTCTCCTACAGTGACGTGCCCCACGAATACGTGATGCACAAGGCTTCCCTGGTGGTGGCCGCCGGCGCCGACTTCGCCGTTCTCGGAGCCGATTCCACCATGGTCAAGGCCACGGTACCGGTGGTTTCCATCTGCGCCATCCGCACCGGCTGCGGCAAAAGCCAGACCACCCGCCGGGTGGCCAAGGTGCTGCAGGGCATGGGCAAGAAGGTGGTGGCCATCCGTCACCCCATGCCGTACGGCGACCTGGTAAAGCAGAAGGTCCAGCGCTTTGCCGAGCTGGCCGACCTGGACAAGCATGACTGCACCATCGAGGAGCGCGAGGAGTACGAGCCCCACATCATGAGCGGGGTGGTTGTTTACGCCGGCGTGGACTACGCCGCCATTCTCGAGCAGGCCCAGAAAGAGGCCGACGTGATCCTGTGGGACGGCGGCAACAACGACCTGCCCTTCTACAAATCGGACCTGGAAATCGTGGTCACCGACCCCCACCGGGTGGGTCACGAGCTTTCCTACTTCCCCGGCGAGTCGAACCTGCTCCGCGCCGACGTGGTGGTGATCAACAAGATCGATTCCGCCGATGCCGAGGACGTGGAGGAACTGCGTGAAAACATCCACGCCGCCAACCCCCGCGCGGTGGTGATCGATGCCGCGTCCCCGATTTCCGTGGAGGACGGTGAGCAGATCCGCGGCAAGCGGGTGCTGGTGGTGGAGGACGGACCTACCCTGACCCACGGCGAAATGGCCTATGGCGCCGGTGTGGTGGCGGCCTCGAAGTTCGGCGCCGCCGAGCTGGTGGACCCCCGGCCCTATACCGTGGGCACGATCACCGAGACCTTCGAAAAGTACCCCGATATCGGTTCGCTGCTGCCGGCCATGGGCTACGGTGACGCACAGGTGAAAGACCTGGAAGAGACGATCAACAAGACCGACTGCGACCTGGTGATCATTGCCACGCCCATCGATCTGCGGCGTCTGGTGAAGATCGACAAGCCGTCGGTCCGTGTCTCCTACGAGCTGCAGGAAATCGGGCGGCCGACGCTCGAAGACGTGCTGGCCAAGTTCTAGCCCGGTATCAGGGCGGCGGGCCCCGGTTTCCATACCGGGGGCCCCGCCGGGGCGTCCGGAGGGTTTTCCCATGAGCAGGCAGGTGGCGGTGATCGCCTTCGGCGGGAATGTGCTCATCGGTCCCGACGACCACGGCACCATGCGGGAGCAACTGGACAACGCCGACAACGCGGCCCGGATGCTGCTGGAAGTGCTGAAACGGGATTTCGAGATGCTGCTGGTCCACGGCAACGGGCCGCAGGTGGGCAATATCCTGATCCGGGTGGAGGAGTCGAGCACCAAGATCCCGCCCAGCACCCTGGACATCTGCGTGGCCGACACCGAGGGGAGCATGGGCTACCTGATGGAGCTGGCCCTGCGCAACCGGCTGCATGGCGCCGGGATGGAAAAGGAAATTGTCACCCTGGTCACCGAGGTGGAAGTCAGCGCCGATGACACGGCCTTCCAGAACCCGACCAAGCCCATCGGCCCCTTCTACACCAAGTTCAGGGCCCAGATGATGCGCGAGGATCACGGCTGGCAGATGGTTGAGGATTCGGGGCGCGGGTATCGCCGGGTCGTCCCCTCGCCGAGGCCGGTGCGTATCCTGCAGACCGACGTGGCCCGGCTGCTGCTGGAACAGGGATTCGTGGTCAACGTGGCCGGCGGCGGCGGGATCCCGGTGAGTTTTGACGGGGACGGCATGATGCGCGGCGAGGAGGCGGTGATCGACAAGGACTATTCGGCCAGCCTGATGGCCAGTTCACTGAAAGCCGATCTCTTTGTCATTCTCACCGGCGTGTCGCGGGTCTGTGTCGACTTCGGCCGGCCCACTCAGCGGGCCCTGGATGTGATCACCATCGAAAAGGCCCAGCGTTTGCTGGACGAGGGCCAGTTTCCCCCGGGGAGCATGGGACCGAAAATCCGCGCTTCCATCGATTTCCTCAACGCGGGGGGCAAGGAAGTGATCATCACCAGCCCGGAGATGTTCGTGCCGGCGTTGGACGGCCGGTCGGGAACGCGAATCAGGAGCAATTGACACCCGGCCCCGCCGGCCGCTGCCGGCGAACCGGGGTCTTCACAGTGGATTGCGGAGTGAATCGAATCATGACCAACAAGCACCTGCTATCGATCAAGGATCTCTCCCGCGAGGAAATCGAAGAGATCTTCCAGACGTCTGAAAAGATCAAGGCCGACCCGGACAGCTATCGCACTTCGCTCCGGGGCAAGACCCTGGGGATGATCTTTCAGAAATCCTCCACCCGGACCCGGGTCTCCTTCGAGGTGGGCATGTTCCAGCTCGGCGGCCACGCTCTCTATCTCGGTGCCGGCGACATGCAGCTGGGCCGGGGGGAGACGGTGCCCGACACGGCGCGGGTGCTGTCCCGCTACGTGGACGGCATCATGGCCCGGACCTTCGCCCACCAGGACGTCCTCGACCTGGCGGAGTTCGGCACGGTGCCGGTGATCAACGGCCTCACCGACCTGCTGCACCCCTGCCAGGTGCTGGCCGATTTCTTCACCATCCGCGAACACCTCGGTGCCGATGCAAAGGTGACCATGGCCTACATGGGCGACGGCAACAACATGGCGCACTCGCTGATGTACGGGGCGGCCTAGCTGGGGGCCGTTATCCGCATCATCACTCCTCCGGATTACGAGCCGAATGAAGAGATCGTGGCCAGTGCCCGGGAGGACGGGTTGGCCACCGGCTGTGAGATCATGGTCACCAACGATGCCGACCAGGGCCTTCCCGGGGCCAACGTGGTCTACACCGATGTTTGGGCCAGCATGGGCCAGGAGAAGGAATACAAGGAGCGCAAGCGGCTCTTCGCCGAATACCAGGTGAATCTTGCCGCCTTCGAGAAGGCCGCGCCGGATGCTATTTTCATGCACTGCCTCCCGGCCCACCGCGGCGACGAAGTCACTGACGAGGTGGCCGACCACCCCCGTTCGGTGATCTTCGACGAGGCGGAGAACCGTCTTCACGTGCAAAAGGCGGTGATGTTTCTGCTGATGGGGTGAACCGGCAACCGAAAGGTGTGCTTGACAACTGTTTTTCGTTCGGGTAAATTCACCACTTTCTTTGAATTGGACAGAATGAGGGGAGTTTGGGCAATGGCGAACACAACGATCATGCCCCGGAAAGAGGATATCCAGAAGAAGTTCTACCTGGTCAATGCTGAAGGCAAGGTGCTCGGGCGCCTGGCCACCGCGGTGGCGAACGTGCTCAGCGGCAAGAACAAGCCGCACTATGCGCCGCACGTCGACACCGGGGATCATGTGATCGTCATCAATGCCGAGCACATTGTCCTCACCGGCCGGAAACTGGATGCGAAACTCTATCAGCGGCACAGCGGTTACCCTGGCGGACTGAAAGAAATCACGGCCCGCAAGCTTCAGGAAAAGGCACCCGAGGAACTGATTCGGAAGGCCGTGTCCGGCATGCTGCCCAAGAGCAAGCTCGGTCGGGCCATGTTCAGCAAACTGATGGTCTACAAAGGTACGGAGCATCCGCACGCCGCGCAGAAACCCGAGTCGCTCGAGGTTTGACGGCGCGTTGGCGGCGGACCGGCGGCCCCGGGGGAGCCTCCCCTGAGCGGCGCCGGAAACCGGCGCTCCGAGGCACGGAAAGGACGGAAGAGAGTTGATTCAGTATTACGCTACCGGGAGAAGGAAGAGTTCCACCGCCCGCGTGTTCCTGCGGCCGGGCAAGGGGGTCATCGAGGTCAACAAACGGACCATCGATGATTACTTCCCCAACGAAACTCTGAAGATGATCGTCCGGCAACCCCTGCAGCTCACCGAGACGGTCGATAAGTTCGACATCGTAGCCACGGTGAAGGGCGGCGGCACCTCGGGTCAGGCCGGGGCCATCAAACACGGGATCTCGCGTGCCCTGGTGGACTACAACCAGGAACTGCGCAAGCGGCTCAAGGAAGGCGGCTTCCTCACCCGTGACGCGAGAGTCAAGGAACGGAAGAAGTACGGGCAGAAAGGCGCCCGCGCCCGCTTCCAGTTCTCCAAACGGTAGAACGCAGCACTGGCTGCCAGTCCTGTTGCCGGCCCGGTCATCGGATCGGGCCGTCTCCTTCCGGACCGGCCCCGGCCTCCTGCCGGGAACGCCATCGCCCGAGAGCGGTGGCACCCAGGTCCCCGTATTGAGATACGGGGCACCGGGGCGGGTCAGCAAGACGGCGCGCCGAATGGCGATCGTCATTGCCGGCAACGGGACACTGACGCATCCGCTTGGGGTTACCACCCCCTGAGCGGGAGAAGGAGGAAAAGTGGTTTCGATTTCAATGAAAGAGTTGCTGGAAGCCGGTGTGCACTTCGGGCACCAGACCAAACGCTGGAACCCGAAGATGAAGGCGTTTATCTTCGGCGAGCGGAACGGGATCTACATCATCGACCTGCAAAAGACGCTGAAGAAATTCCGGGTCGCGTCAGCCGAGGTCACCCGTATGGCCGGCGAGGGGAAGAAGGTGCTGTTTGTCGGCACCAAGAAGCAGGCCCAGGACGCGATCCGTGAAGAGGCCGAGCGGTCGGGGATGTATTTCATTACCCACCGCTGGCTCGGCGGCCTGCTGACCAACTTCACTACCATCCGCAAAAGCATCCAGCGCCTCAAGGACCTGGACGAGATGAAGAACGACCAGGAATATGCCGGTCGTTCGAAGAAAGAGGTCATCAAACTGGAGAAGGAGCGGATCAAACTGGAGCGTGTCCTTTGCGGCATCAAGGATATGGTCGCCCTGCCCCAGGTGCTGTTCGTGGTCGACCCGAAGAAAGAGCGGATCGCCGTGGCCGAGGCCAACCGTCTGGGCATCCCCGTGGTGGGGGTGGTGGACACCAACTGTGATCCCGATGACATCTCCCATGTGATCCCCGGCAACGATGACGCCATTCGTTCGATCCGGCTCTTTGCTTCCCGTATCGCCGATGCGGTGCTGGAGGGCAAGGGAGCTTACGAGCGCCGTCAGGCCGACGAAGCCCGTGAACGGGCGGTCGAGGAGGAGAAGCAGCGGGCGCAGAAGGAAGCCGAGGAAAAGACCCGCCGCGAGGCTCGGGATAAGGCGGCGGCGGAGAAGGCTGTGGTTGCGGCCGCGGCCAAGGCGGCCGAAAAGCAGGCCGCGGCTGAAAAGGCGGCGAAGAAGCCGGCCGAAAAGCCGGCCGAAAAGCCGGCAGCCGCCGAAGTAAAGGTCGCTGAGAAGCCGGCCGAAAAGCCGGCAGCCGCTGCTGAAGCCACTGCTGGAACGGAAAAGACGAAGCCCACCGAGTAGTGGTTCTGGCCGTCAGGCGAATCCCGACTCGGAGACCATATGGAGCTGGAGATCAATGGCCATATCAGCCAAGCAAGTCAAGGAACTGAGAGAACTAACCGGCGTCGGCATCATGGAGTGCAAGGTAGCACTCAACTCGTGCGACGGCGACATGGACGAGTCCGTCAAGTTGCTGCGGAAGAAAGGTCTCTCCGCCGCGGCGAAAAAAGCCGGGCGGATCACCGCCGATGGTGTGGTGGGGTCCTACATCCACGCCGGCGGCAAACTCGGCGTCCTGATCGAGGTCAACTGCGAAACCGACTTTGTCGGGCAGACCGACGAGTTCCAGGGGCTGGTAAAAGACCTGGCCATGCATGTTGCTGCCGCGGAGCCCCGCTTTGTCAACCGGGACGAGGTGACCGAGCAGGTGCTGCAGGAGGAGCGGGAGATCTACACCGAGCAGGCCCTGGCCTCGGGCAAGCCGGAAAATGTGGTGACGAAGATCGTTGACGGCAAGATGAACAAGTTCTTCGAGGAGAACTGTCTTCTGGACCAGGCTTTTGTCAAGGACACCAGCGTGACCGTGGGCCAGCTGATCTCCAACCTGATCGCCAAGATTGGCGAGAACATCTCCGTGCGGCGGTTCGTCCGCTTCAAGCTCGGTGAGGGTCTGGAAAAGCGTAAAAACGATCTGGCCGCCGAGGTGGAGGCTCAACTGCAGGGCAAGTGACCAGCGCGTGTCCCGGCCAAAGCCGGGACCGGCCCAGGTGCGGAGGAGGAGCGCGATGAGTGAAGAGAAGCTGCTGGAGATTTTCTCCGAGGTGAAACGCAAGATGACCGCTTCCATCGAGGCACTGACCCGCGAGATGGGCACGATCAGGACCGGCCGTGCCTCACTGTCCCTGCTCGACGGCATCACCGTTGATTACTACGGCACCTCCACGCCACTCAACCAGGTGGCCACCCTCTCCGCGCCGGAGGGGAACCTGCTCACCATCCAACCCTGGGACACTTCGGTTATCGCCGAGATCGAAAAGGTGATACTCCGTTCCGACCTTGGGCTGACGCCCTCCAGTGACGGAAAGATCATCCGGCTGCCCATCCCGCCGCTCACCGAGGAGCGCCGCAAACAGTTGGCAAAGAAGGTGAGCCGGATCGGCGAGGACGGCAAGACCGCCGTGCGCCAGATCCGCCGCGAGGGCAATGATCAGGTCAAGGAGTTGGAAAAAGACAAGGATATCTCCCAGGACGACGAGCACCGGGCCTACAAGGAGATCCAGGACCTCACCGACGAATTCACCAAGAAGATCGATGGCCTGGTAAAAAGGAAGGAAAACGAGATCCTGGAGATCTGACGTTTCCGACGTCGAATGGATTCCCCCCTCGTGGCCACCGGCCGCCTGGGGGTTTTCTTTCGGTCCCGCCGGCGTGCTGAACCGGCCCGGCCCCGGAGTGCTGATGGACCAGCTGGAGATGTGCAGGGTGGCGGCCGTGGTGGCCGCGGCGGGGTGCGGGGCCCGGATGGGGCCTGGCGGCCGCAAGCAGTTTCGCCTGCTGGCCGGGCGGCCCCTGGTGGATCTCAGTCTCGAAGCTCTTTCCGGTCATCCGGAGGTGGATGGGCTGGTGCTGGTGCTGCCGGCGGATGACCCGGATGCCTGGAGATCACCGGACGGACCCGGCCGTTTTGGCGGCAAGCCTCTTTCCGTTGTCTCCGGCGGAGACTCACGTCAGGCGTCGGTGCTCTGCGGGCTGGAAGCTGCCGCGGCCTGGTCACCGGAGTTGGTGCTGGTCCATGATGGTGTCAGGCCGCTGGTCAGCCCGGCGCTGGTGCGGCGGGTGATCGAGGGCGCCAGGGAGTGGGGTGCCGTTTCACCGGTACTGGAAGTCCACGAGACGGTCAAGGCGGTGGACGACCAGGGTCGGATCTTCCGGACTTTAGACCGGCGTCCGCTGAGGCTGGTCCAGACTCCGGAGGGGTTCTCCTTCCCCATGATTCTGGACGCCGCCCGCCAGGCCCGTGCCGCCGGTTTCGAGGCCGACGACACCGCGACCCTGGCCCGGCTGGCCGGCCGCGAAGTGCGGGTGGTGGAAGGAGAGCGGGACAACATCAAGATCACCGGCCCCGCTGATCTGGCCGCGGCCCGGCGCCTGCTGGCTGGGGCCCGGGGCGGGGCGGAGGCCTTGCGGGTGGGCACCGGCTACGATGCGCACCGCCTGGTTCCCGGTCTGCCGTTGATGCTTGGCGGGGTAGCCGTGCCCCACTCCCACGGTCTCGAAGGGCACAGCGATGCCGACGTGCTGCTCCACGCGCTGGCTGACGCACTGCTTGGCGCCGCGGCGCTGTGTGACCTGGGGCGCCACTTCCCGGAGCGTGACCAGCGGCTGGCCGGCATCTCCAGCCTTGATCTGCTGGGCCGGACGGTGAAAATAGTCCGGGAGGCGGGCTGGGAGCCGGTCAACGCGGACACGGTGGTGGTGGCCCAGCAGCCTCGCCTGGCGCCATACGTTGACCGGATGCGGGAGACCGTGGCCGGTGTGCTGGGTCTGGATGTCGGGGCCGTTTCGGTCAAGGCCACCAGCACCGAAGGCATGGGATTCGAGGGGCGGGGCGAGGGGATGTCGGCCACGGCCGCGGTCCTGGTCCGCCGGAACGGAGAAGGGCAGCCATGAACGAAACCACCAGACCCAGACTGAGGTTCGCGCCCAGTCCCAGCGGGATGCTCCATGTGGGGAACGCGCGCACGGCCCTGTTCAACTGGCTGGTGGCCCGTGCCGGGGGCGGGAGCTTCGTCCTGCGCCTGGAGGACACCGACGCCGAGCGATCCACCGACATCTCGGCCGCCGGGATCATGGACGATCTGCGCTGGCTTGGTCTGCAGTGGGACGAGGGGCCTGAGCCGGGCGGCGACTACGGGCCCTACCGCCAGAGCGAACGCCTGGACCTCTACCGGCAGGAGGCCCGGCGCCTGCTGGATGCCGGACAGGCCTACCACTGCTTCTGCCGTCCCGGCGACCTGGAACAGGCGCGCCAGTCCGCCCTGGCCCAGGGGCTGCCCCAGCGCTACCCCGGGACCTGTCGCACCATCCCGCGCCCGGAGGCCGAGGCTCGCCTCGCCGCCGGAGAGCCGGCGGCGCTCCGCTTTCGCATGCCCGACGGCTTCCTCACGGTGCGCGATCTGGTGCGTGGTGAGGTGAACTTCGATTGCGGAGAGTTCGGCGACCTGGTGATCCTGCGCGCCGACGGAACGGCGGCATACAACTTCGCCGTGGTGGTGGATGACGCCGGGATGCGGATCAGCCACGTGATACGCGGCGAGGACCACCTGACCAACACGCCGAAACAAATCCACCTCTTCCGCGCCCTGGGCTATGACCGCTTGCCCGAGTACGCGCATCTGCCCATGATCCTCGGGCCGGACCGCTCCCGGTTGAGCAAGCGGCACGGTGTGACGTCGGTGCGCCAGTTTCGCGAAGAGGGTTTTCTGCCCCGGGCCCTGGTCAACTACCTGGCGCTGCTGGGCTGGTCGCCTGGATCCGGGGAGGAGGAGATCATGGACCCCGGCGAGCTGGTGCGCCGCTTCTCGCTGGAGCGGGTCAACAAATCGGCGGCGGTGTTCGACCCGGCAAAGCTCACCTGGGTCAATGGCAAGCACTGGCGGGCCATGGATGCCGGCGGCCGGCTGAACGAGGCCATGCCCTTTCTCCGCCGGGCGGAATGGTGTCCCGAGGTGCCGGGGGGCGGGGAACTGGCCTGGGTCTCCGAGGCGCTGGAGGCCTTGTCGCAGAAAGTGGAGCGGCTGGATGCGCTGGAAGGCCTGTTCCGGGTCTTCTTCTATTTCGATTCCCGGGAGGTGTCCGATCCCCAGGCCCTTGCCGCCCTCGAGGCCCCGGGGGTGCGGCCGGTGCTGGAGGCACTGCACCGTGAACTGCAGAGCGGCGGGGTCGCCGCCGAGGGCGGCATGTCCGCATTGTTCAAACGGGTGCAGAAGGAGACCGGGGTCAAGGGCCAGGACTTCTACCACCCCCTGCGGGCGGCGCTCACCGGTTCCCTGTCGGGTATGGAACTGGGAGGACTGATCCCCCTGCTGGAAAAGGGGAAAGACCTGGGCGGTTTCCGGCGGCGGATTCCCGGAGTGGGTGAGCGGATCGGGATGGTGCTGGATACGGGGAGTGAGTGATGGATCTGGTCAGCGGTCCCAATGCGGTGTTTGAGGCTCTTCGCGGCGACCGGCCGGTGGTACGGTTGCTGGTGGCCCGGTCCACCGGACCCGCCGAGGGGAAGACGGCCCGGGTGCTGGAGGAGGCCCGCCGGCGCGGCATACCGGTGCGGCGGGCCACGCGGCAGGAGCTGGACCGGTTGGCCAGCGGCCGGCACCAGGGCCTGGTGGCCGTGGTCAGTGCCTTCCGGCCCGGCAGCGATCCGGAGGCGGCACTTGACGCCATCGAGGGCGTGCCGCTGCTGGTGATCCTCGACGGCATCGAGGACCCCAGAAACCTGGGGGCGGTGATCCGGACCTGCGAGTGCGCCGGTGTGGGGGCGGTATTTGTCCCGCGGCGGCGCAGCGCCCCGTTCTCCGAGGTGACGGTACGCGCCGCTGCCGGAGCCCTGGAGCATACGCCGGTGGTGGAGGTCCCCAACATCCCTTCGCTGATAAGACAGCTGGGGCAGCGGGGGATCTGGACGGTGGGCCTGGACGGATCGGCCCCCACGGGGCTGTCCGGGTTCGATTTCAGCCAGCCGGTGGCCCTGGTGCTGGGCGCCGAGGGCCGCGGGCTGTCCCGGCTGGTCCGGGAGCGCTGCGACAGCCTGGTATCCATTCCGCTGTTCGGGGCACTGGATTCGCTGAACGTGTCCGTGGCCACCGGGGTGGTCCTCTACCATGCCGTTTTTCAGCGCCTGGAGCAGGCGCCGGAGGCGGGACGGCAGTGAAACGGCTTGAACGGGTGAAAAATCTTCTTTTGGGCGGATTTTTGCTTGCCAACGGGGGTGACTTATGGTATTTTCCCCGTTTCGTAGGCTGGCGTAGCTCAATTGGTAGAGCAGCTGATTTGTAATCAGCAGGTCGGGGGTTCAATTCCTCTCGCCAGCTCCATCAATTGCTTGAAAAGCAAAGGGTTGCATGTTGAGTCCCCCGGGGCCCGGCGGCACCACCTGCACCCGGTAAGTTGTTGACGGGAGTGAGCCTGTTCTTGACATTCGGCCGTCGGAAGCGATTCAGACGGAAACCGGAGGGGGCGGGTCTGACCTTTTTAATATGGGGAGATTCCCGAGCGGTCAAAGGGAACAGACTGTAAATCTGTCGGCGAAGCCTTCGGAGGTTCGAATCCTCCTCTCCCCACCATTCTTCATTGCGAGCAATGGTGACCGGGTTGGTTCCCCGGGGAGTCGGCACGGAAATAGAGGGCGGGAATAGCTCAGTTGGTAGAGCATCAGCCTTCCAAGCTGAGGGTCGCGGGTTCGAGTCCCGTTTCCCGCTCCAAGGTCCGAGTGTCGCGTCGGGCCAGCCACCTCCCGGAGGCGGCACCGTGGTTGGGTGGCGGTCGTCCGGGAATTGGGTTCAAGCCCACGTGGCTCAGTGGTAGAGCACTTCCTTGGTAAGGAAGGGGTCACCGGTTCAATCCCGGTCGTGGGCTCCACTTTTTGTGAGCTACACAGGCGTGAAAAGCAGATGCTTTTCTCCAGAGGGAGGAGGTAAGCTCCGATGGCCAAGGAGAAGTTTGAAAGGACCAAGCCCCACGTAAACGTAGGGACGATCGGCCACGTGGACCACGGCAAGACAACGCTGACGGCGGCGATCACGCTGCACCTGGC
>JAQAZP010000292.1:0-2962 GCA_032127265.1 Acidobacteriota bacterium | reverse complement strand
CTCCCTGCTGCTGAACGGCGCCAAGTGCTGGGGCGGACTGATCGGTACGGCGGACCATTGGCTGGTGGCTGCCCGTCTTCACCGGCGCGGCAAGGCGACGAAGCGGATGGGCCTGCTTTACGTCCCGCTGAAGAGCCGGGGCGTCAAGGTGCACACATACTTTGACGCCCTGGGGCTGAACCCCATCACGTACGGCGAAACGCACTTCGACAATGTGACGCTCCCCGCGTCCCACCTGGTGGCCCTCCCCGGAGAAAGCCCGCTGCGTGTGATTTACGACACCCTGTTTCGCAGCCGACTGGGACTGCCCGCCATCGCCACCGGGTTGTGCCGGCGCCTGGCCCACGAAGTTGCCATCCGTGTCGAGGACCGGCGGGCGTTCGGTTATCCTCTGTCGCATTTCGACCAGATCCAGTTCCGGCTTTCCGAGCTTCGCGGTATGTATCAACTGGACCGCAGCCTGGGCCGGTTCACCGGGGCTCGAGTGGCCGGTCACCAGGATGTGTCCGGCGACAACACCCTGGTCAACTGCGCCAAGATCATCTGCACCGAGACGATGCACCTGGCCAGCGACTGTGCCATGCAGGTGTTTGCATCGGCGGCTTACAAACGCAACCATCTTGTGGGCCGCGCCTATGTCGACTCCCGGCCGTTCCGGATATTTGAAGGGGTCAACGAAGTGCTGGACGATACGGTCTACGGCGGGATCGCCGGGCGCGGTGCGTGTTGTGATCGGTCCGCGGTGGAGGCCGAACTGGTCCGCTATGATCTTTGCCTTTCCGGGGAGGTCAGTGACCGGGCGCTGGATCTTTTCTCGGCATACACCGAGACCTCGCAGAGGCAGCGTGTGGTCCTCGGCCGGATCACCGCCTGGCTGCTGGCCCTGGCCATTATTCAGCGCGAGGCCAGGGAGAAAACCATGGAGCTTCACGACGGCAGGATGTTCGCCACGCGCAAGCTGGCGGAACTGACGGCCGTCCTGCCGCACCTGGGCTAGTCCCCGCGCCTTACAGGAACAACGCTCCCGGCCGCCCGGGTTTCCGGCTGGTCCTCGAGCAGCTGCCGCAGCACGAAGTGCAGGATGCCGCCGTGGCGGTAGTAGAGCGCCTCCTGGGGCGTGTCGATACGCACCCGGGCCTTGAAGGTCACCGGGTCGCCGCCGCCTTCCGGCGCGGCCTTGACCGTGACCTGCTCCAGACCCTCGGCGCCCAGGCCCTCGATGTCGAAGTGCTCTTTCCCGTTGAGGCCAAGCGTCTCCGCATTCTGCCCCTCGAGGAACTGCAGCGGCAGCACTCCCATTCCGATGAGGTTCGAACGGTGGATCCGCTCGTAGCTGGCGGCGATCACCGCCTGTACGCCGAGCAGCCGGGTGCCCTTGGCCGCCCAGTCCCGGGAGGAGCCCGAACCGTATTCCGTGCCGGCCAGCACGACCAGCGGTGTGCCGCTCTTCTGGTAGCGCATCGACGCTTCGTAGATCGAGACCACCTCGCCGCTGGGCAGGTGGGTGGTCCATCCGCCCTCGGTGCCCGGGGCCAGCTGATTGCGCAACCGGACGTTGGCAAAGGTGCCCCGCATCATTACCTCGTGGTTGCCGCGGCGGGAACCGTAGGAGTTGAAGTCCGCCGGTGCCACACCCAGATCCATGAGGTAGCGTCCGGCAGGGGTGTCGGACTTGATCGCCCCGGCCGGGGAGATGTGATCGGTGGTAATGGAGTTTCCAAGCAGGGCCAGAACCCGGGCCCCGTGGATGTCCTCCACCGGCGGCGGGGTGCGGCCGAGGTCAAGGAAGAAGGGCGGCTCCTTGATGTAGGTCGAGTCGCCGTCCCACTGGTAGATCCGTCCCGATGGTGCCGGAAGGTCGTTCCAGCGCTGGTCCCCGGCAAAGATGTCGGTGTAGTTGTCCTGGAACATCGTCGAGTCGATGGAGGCGGTCATCGCCTGCTGGATCTCGTCCTGTCCGGGCCAGATCTCCTTGAGAAAGACCGGTTGACCGTTGCTGCCCGTTCCCAGGGGCTCATTGATCAGGTCGATATCGAACCGGCCGGCCAGGGCGTAGGCCACCACCAGCGGCGGCGAGGCGAGGTAGTTGAACGGCACCTCGCCGTGCACCCGTCCCTCGAAGTTCCGGTTACCGGAGAGCACCGAGCAGACCACCAGGTCCTGCTCCTGAATCGCCCGGGATACCTCCTCCGGCAGCGGCCCCGAATTGCCGATGCAGGTGGTGCAGCCGTAGCCCACCAGGTGGAATCCCAACGCTTCGAGGTGCGGCGTGAGCCCCGCCTTGTCCAGGTAATCGGTGACCACCCGCGAACCGGGGGCCAGGCTGGTCTTGACGTGTGCCGGGACGCCGAGCCCCCGCTCCACCGCCTTGCGGGCCAGCAGGCCGGCCCCGATCATCACCGCCGGGTTGGAGGTGTTGGTACAGCTGGTGATGGCGGCGATGACCACCGAGCCGTTGCGCAGTTTTTCCCGGTCATCGGGCCTGGAGTCGGCCGGTGTCCGGCCCATTTCTCCGAACGAACTGAAAAACGACTCCCGGGCCTGGCGCAGGGTGATGCGGTCCTGGGGCCGCTTGGGGCCGGCGAGGCTCGGTTCCACCGCGCCGAGGTCCAGTTCCAGGGTGTCGGTGTAGGCCGCCTCGGGTGACGAACCATCCCGGAACAGGCCCTGCTCCCGGGCATAGGCCTCCACCAGCTCCACCTGACGCGGCGGCCGGCCGGACAGTTCGAGGTAGGTCAGCGTCTCGCGGTCGATGGGGAAGATACCGCAGGTGGCGCCATACTCGGGGGACATGTTGGCGATGGTGGCCCGGTCGGCCAACGACATGGCCGAGATGCCAGAACCATAAAATTCGACAAATTTTCCAACGACACCGATCTTGCGCAGGATTTCGGTAACGGTGAGAACTAAATCGGTTGCCGTGGCCCCGGCGGGTAACTTCCCGGTCAACTCGAAACCAACG
>JAQAZP010000291.1:0-6333 GCA_032127265.1 Acidobacteriota bacterium | reverse complement strand
ACCACCATCCTGCCCAATGTGGACCATGTCTACACCAAAAAGCAGGAACTGGCTGTGTTCTTCCAGGCCTACGACGGTCTGAAGAACGTCGAAACCGACCAGTATATCTTTCGCTTCGAGTACAAGTTCTACTATGAAAGTGACGGCCGCTTCCGTCCCTACGGCAAACCGAAACTCGTTGAATCCGACAGCCCGGGGCAGGGTTATTTCGTACCGCTGGCCACCCTGCGCAGCGGAAAATACAGGTTGACCATCACCGGCAACGACATGATCGCCGAAACAAACGCCAAATCCACCGTGTTCTTCGAACTGGTTGACTAGCAGACTGTCATCACAGCCCCCCGCAGGCCATACCAGGCCTGGGGGGCGCCACGTTTCCGCAAGGGCCGGCGGCATCCGCTGCCGGCCGGACAGCGGGAAGAAGGGGTGAGCATGGTGACCCAGCGGTCTGTTTCCCTCTTTTTCACTATTCTTTTTCTTACCACATCCTTTCAGTCATCAGCGGCCCAGGCTCAACTGTCCGACGGAACCACGAATTTTGTTGCCGTGGGGTTGTTGTCCTCGAGTGACGAACAGCGGGTGGCCGTTGCGGGGCCGTTCCGGGCCGGGGAACGCCTGTCAGCGATCATGGTTTCATGCGATGGAACTGTCTCGCATCAGGCACTGTCCGGGGATATTTTTCTGGCTCTGGACCAGAGTGCGTCCTCGCCTTGGCAACAGTCCGGCGACCAGGGTGCGGTGGCTGCCGAGGAAAGCACATTTTCGGTCCAGACCGGTTCCTATGGCGGCAAGGAAGCCGCCGAGCGCTTCGCTGCGGAGGTGCGTGGGCATTGGCCTGAGAAGGAAGTGTGGGTGGCGGAAGCCCGATTGGGGGGCGGAGGTAGTGCCCACCGTGTCATGGCCGGCCGGTTCCCGGACCGCAAACAGGCCCTGGCCTTTACGGTGACCCTGGCGGCATACGGGATGGACGGATCCTTTGTGGTGGAGACTGGACGGAACTCCACCGCAGAGCAGGGCCGAACAGCAGGGGAGCGTACCCTGATTCTCTACAGCCAGGGCACGGGCCTGGTCCTGGGCCTGGAACAGGTGACCATCACCGCGGCGCTGCCGGTCCCGGAAAACGACGAGATACCCCCTCCGGCGTTCAGGCTTGACGGGGCATCCTACAGGGGATCCCTCGAGGTTCGCGGAGGGGAGACCGGGATCATCGCGGTCAACCGGGTGCCGCTGGAGGATTATCTGCTAGGGGTCGTGCCCTGCGAGTTGGGGCCGGACCGCTTTCCCTTGCTGGAGGCTCTCAAGGCCCAGGCGGTGGCCGCACGAACCTACACGCTCAAACACCTCGGGCGGCATCGCGGCGAGGGTTTCGATCTTTGCGACACCCCCCATTGCCAGGTCTATGGCGGCGCCGGCCGGGAGAAGCCGCTGAGCAGCGAGGCCGTGCGCCAGACCGCCGGGCTGGCGGCGTTCCATCAGGGGACTCTGGCCGAGACGCTGTACACCTCCACCTGCGGCGGCCGGACCGAAATATCCTCCGCCGTTTTCAGCGGACCGGCGGAACCATACCTGGGAGGCGTCCCCTGCACCACCGGGCGGCGGTCCGGCATAACGATCTCACGGAATCAAGTCAGGCGGTCCCCTGCAGTGAAGGAACGGGAGACCGGGGCTGACCTCGGCTTTTCCCTGGGACTTCTCGCCGCGCTGGGGATCGTCGAGGACGGCGAGGTCACCGGCAGCAACGACGTCGAGCCTGGTGTCGGGCGGGCCGAAGCCGGGAAGTGGATCGGTCGCGTGTTGCTCCGCCACGACCGGAAACACGAAGCCGTTGAAGGGGCCGAGGCCGGCAGCTATTCGCGGCTGCCCAGCCGCAGCCAGCTGGCGCTGCAGCTCTGCCTGGCCCTCGGCTGGAAGGAACGGATGGACGTTCTGTTCACCGTGGAGGATCTCGACGAAATCCTGGGCTCCGACTGTGACTGCGGGGATGATGAGCGACGGGCTCTGGCCTGTCTGGTCACCGCGGGCATCTTTCACCGCCACCTTGACGGCAGTGTTGCCGCGAACCACTCGATGTCACGCGGAGCCTTCTGTGCAGCGCTCGCCAGGCTGGTGCTGTACCTGGAGCCGGGCCTGCTGGCCCAGTCCGCACTTGCCGGGGCCGAAGAGGGCCGTCTGGTTTTGCGGACCGGGGAGATGGTGGAGCAGCGGGAGATCGCTCACTGCGGCATCCGCCTGTTCGAGCAGCGGAAAGACGCCACCCTTCCCATCGCTGCCGATCGCTTCCGCATCGGCGACCGGGTCCTGGTATTACTCGACCGTCAATGGCGGGTTCTGATGATGGTCCGGATTCCGGCGGACGGCGGGGTCTCTGCCGACCGGTATTCGCCTTACGCGTTGTGGTCCATCGTCATGGACCGCGAGGCCATCGAGGCCCTGCTGCAGGAGAATGGCCACCAGGTGGGACGGCTGGTGGATCTGCTGCCGCTGGAGCGCGGTCCCGGCGGCCGTCTGACCAGGCTGCGGGTGGTGGGTTCCAGCGGGAACACGGTGCTCCGGGGGCTGGACATCCGCTGGAACCTGGGAACCCGCGAGAACTTCTTCTTCATCGACCGGTTGGCAGACCCCGAGGGGTCGATCCGGGCGTACCGCTTCACCGGAAGGGGCTGGGGCCACGGCGTGGGCATGTGCCAGGTGGGAGCCGCGGGACTGGCCGAGACCGGGGCCACGTTCATCGAGATTCTCGAGCACTACTACCCGGGTATCCGGATCGAACCGGCTGCCGGCATCTCCAGCCGGCCATAGTACATTCCAGGGGGGCGGAACGATTCCAAAGGAGCGCCACCGGCCGGTGGTTGCCATTCTGGGACCCACCGCAGTGGGGAAGAGCAGGATCGGCATCGGTCTGGCCAGATCGCTGGGCGGCGAGATTATCTGTGCCGATTCTCGTCAGCTGTACCGCAGACTTGACCTGGGGACAGACAAGGTGCCGCAAAGCGAACAGGGCGGTATCCCGCACCACCTCCAGGATTCCGTGGATCCTGATCAACCGGTGTCCGCCGGTGTCTTCACCAGGATGGCCGACGACGTGCTGGCCGGAATCAGGCGCCGCGGCGCACTGCCCCTGCTTGTGGGGGGCAGCGGGCTGTATGTTGAGGCTTTTCTCAACGGGCTTTTTGAAGGCCCCGAAAGGGATGAAAACCTGCGCCGCCGGTTCAATCGCTCGCGTCGGCAAAAGGGGGATCTCTGGCTGCACCGGATGCTCGGCCGGGTGGATCCCGCATCAGCCGGCCGGTTGGCCCAACGTGATCATCAGCGGATCGTTCGGGCCCTGGAGGTCTTCTTCCTCACCGGCCGGCCGCTTTCCAGACACCTGGAGCTGGAGCAGCGCCAGGACCGTGTTTTGCATATCCGCCTGGGGCTGGAGATGGACCGCCAGAGGCTCAACCGGAGGATCGAACAGCGGGTGGACCAGATGTTCGAGAACGGCCTGGTGGACGAAGTCCTGCGGCTGCTTGATGATGGTCTGGATCCGCGCGCTCCGGCACTGAGCGCCATAGGCTACAGCGAGGTGGTGCTGGCGCTGGAAGGCTCTATTGCCGGTGGAATGGACAAGGCACGGGAACTGATCAAGCGTAACACGCGCCGGCTGGCCAAGCGCCAGCTCACCTGGCTTCGCCATCACGGCGACATTACCTGGTTCGAGCGTGAATCGGATGAGCAAACAGTGAAAAAGATTGAACAGCACCTCTCCGGACTGCTACAATAACGGCGATTTGTGCACCACTATAAAGTAGCCGGCATTGTCGGCGACAACAACGAAACAGGATTGGTGATACTGATGCAAAAAGAATCATTCAATATTCAGGACGCTTTCTTCAACAATGCCCGCAAGGAAAAGACTCAGATCACCATCTACCTGATTAATGGGATCAAGCTGCTGGGACGGATAAAGAGCTTTGACAAGTTCACGGTTATTCTGGGCAATGGGCACCAGGAGCAGATGATCTTCAAACACGCCATTTCAACCATCTCCACCCCGAGGGCCATGGGCCCGCACTCCGAAACGGTGGGTGGCGATCGATCCAGAACCTGAACCGGCACCACCGCCAAAAAGCCCGGTCCGCACCTCCTGGTCGTGGGCTGGTCACGACCCAACGGGGTATCTGGTTTGCCATCTCGCCTTGCACAGGCCATCATTTCACTGATTGTGTTGCTCTGTTTCACAACGGGTTGCGCGGTGAAAACCGGATCGGGCCGTGTTGCGCCTGCCCAGCCGAATAGTCTGGTCCTTCAATCACTTCCCACCGCAGCGGAGGGCCTGTCCTTGTCGGATCTGACTCCGCCGTTGCGCCGCGGTTGGGAGGAACTGCGCGCCGCCAGCTTCACGCGAGCCGAAGAAATTTTCAGTGCTGAACTGGACCCTGCTGTTCTGGAAGGCGCGGGCCGTGCCGCGGCGCTGTGCGGTATGGGGTTTGCCCGTCTGGGCCTTTCCCGCCGCCGGGAGGCCGGGGAGGCCTTCGAGGATGCGCTGGCGGCTCAACCCGATTACAGCCCAGGACTTCTGGGCCGGGCTGTGCTGCGTCGTTTCCAGGGGCGATCAGACGAGATCGTGGCGACCTACGACCTGCTGTCCGCCCGTCATCCGCAGAGTGCCATGCTGAAACTTGAAGCGTCGGCCGCGCGACTGGAAGCGGTTCAACTGCTGGTTCGGCGCGGCGAAGCGGCAACCGTGGAGAATCCCGGAGCGGCGGTCGAGTTCTATCGCAAGGCAATCGGTTTTGATCCGGATCTTCCGCAGTTGTACGGCCTCCTGGCCGGTGTGCTGGAATCCGTCGGACGCTATGATGAGGCGCTTGAAGCCCTCGAAAGAGCATTGTCGCTGGCCGTAGGGGAAGAAGCGGGGACGTTCCGGGAACAGCTTGCCTGGCTCGAACTGGACCACGGCAAACCGGAGCGGGCCGTGGCCCTGTTCGAGGTTCTTCTGCGGGACTCACCCCGCAGTCCCCGGCTGGAGGACGGCCTGGCCCGGGCCGAGGAAAAATTCCATGAGGCGTCGATCCCCGCGGAATACCGAAAGGTGCTGGACGGCAGCCTGCCGCTGGACCGCGGGGGGCTGGCCGCGATCATCGCCCTGGAAAGTGGCTGGGGGGAAGGGGCATCTCCGCCACCCGGAGCATCACGGGTTATTCGGGACGCCGGTTCACACTGGGCACAGCCCTATATCCGGGCCGTGGTGGATCGCGGTGTGATGGAGCTCTACCAGAACCATACGTTCCGGCCCTTCGTCAAGGTGAGCCGCGGTGACCTGGGATACGCCGGTTGCCTGTTGCTTCAGGACCGGGGCGGGCAACCAGCGGATGGGAAAACGGTGGTCCTTTCGGATCTGAGTCGGGACCACAGGCATTACGACTGCATCAACCGGCTGGTGGGCCTCGGTCTGCTAAATCGGTTTTCGGACAACACGGTGCGTATCAATTCCCCGGCCAGCGGCGCCGATGCGCTGGAGATGATTTCGAAGATAGGACGGCTGGGTAGTACCGCGAATCCGTGATTCCTTGGCCGTGCGCGTATCCCGATTTCTTGATTTTGCAGCGAGCCTGGAGTATATTCTTACTCAGGCCAATTATTAAATATCTTGAAGAATCAACCAGATAGATGATATTTCGGTTGCTCGTTCCGCCCGACCGATTATCAACAGATGACAGCGGCACGCTCCTGATGACTTGGACCACTGCCAATTTGCTGACCCTCGCACGGATTCTGCTGATTCCGTTCATCCTCTACTGGCTTCTCCAGGAGCGATTCACCCTGACCCTGATTCTCTTCCTGGTCATGGCCTTGACCGACATCCTCGATGGGTATATCGCCAGGCGCTGGAAGCAGCGAACCATTCTCGGTTCCTACCTCGATCCCATCGCTGACAAACTCTTGCTGGTGTCGGTGTTCATCTGTCTGGCCTGTATGGGGCTGATTCCGGTGTGGCTGGTGATCTGGACCGTGCTCCGCGATGTTCTGATTCCCGTTTCCGCAATTTTTGTCCGGCTTACCGTTGGGGCCATCAGTTTCCCCCCCACCATCTGGGGCAAACTGACCACCTTTTTCCAGTTGGCCCTGGTGCTTGCGGTTCTGCTGGTCAAGGCCGCTCCTCTTTCTGCAGCCTGGCTGGTTACCGGTCTTATCTGGCTCACGCTTTTTTTCACGCTTTTTTCAGGTTTCCACTACATCTACCACCTTTCCCGCATCGTCTCCCGTACTATTGAGCATCGTTGATCCGGGCTATTCTTGACAGCCCTCGGCCCCTGTCCTACAATCTTCCGTCCACGGTTTCATAAAAAG
>JAQAZP010000290.1:0-12838 GCA_032127265.1 Acidobacteriota bacterium | reverse complement strand
TGACAAGGGGCACTCTAATGGGTGTCCCCATTTTCGATCAATTTCCTGAAAGGCTGACAACGATATACGCAACAATCCCTTTCATACCTCTTTCATAGGAGCCACGACCATGCTCGACGGACTGTTCAAACCCCGCGGGATCGCCATCATCGGAGCTTCAAGCAATCCCTTCTCCATCGGGCATATCGTGCTCCGGAACCTCGTCGACTACGGCTACAAGGGCCCGATCTTCCCCATCAACCCCAAGACGCCGCACATCCGGTCATTCCGCTGCTACAAGTCGGTGCTGGACGTGCCCGACGTCATCGACCTGGTGAACATCTCGATCCGCGCCGACCTGCTGCCCCACGTGATCCGCGAGTGCGGCGAGAAGGGCGTCAAGTTCTGCATCGTGCACAGCGCCGGTTTCAAGGAGGTGGGCGCCGAGGGGATCAAGCGCGAGCGGGAGATGGTGGAGCTGGCCCACCAGTACGGGATGCGGATCTACGGGCCGAACTCCCAGGGGATCCAGAACAGCGACCCCGAGATCTCGGTCTACGCCAACTTCACCTTCGTGCCGATGAAGCCGGGCAACATCTCCATCGTGGCCCAGGGGGGCGGGATGGGCGAGATGCTCAAGCTGCACCTGCACAACGTGGGGCTGGGCCACCGGATGTATGCCTCATACGGCAACGAGTGCGACCTCTCGATGCCGGAGATCCTCGAATACTACGGCCGGGACGAGGGCACCCGGGTGATCATGATGCAGACCGAGAGCTTCAAGGACCCCCGGCGCTTCCTCGAAGCGGCCTCGAAGATCACCCCGCACAAACCGATCCTGGCGATCAAGGCCGGCCGGACCCGCGAGGGCTCGGTGGCCGTCTCCTCGCACACCGGGGCGCTGGTGGACCAGGCGGCCCTGGCCCGGGCGATGTACCGCAAGGCCGGGGTGGTGCAGTTCACCGACACGCACCGGATGATCAAGACCGCCATCGCCATGTCCACACAGGACGCGCCCACCGGCAAGAAGATCGGCATGATCACCAACACCGGCGGCCCGGGGATCCAGGCGGTGGACGAGGCCATCGACCTCGGCCTCGAGCTGGCCGCCTGGAGCGACAAGGGCAAGGCGCGGCTCAAGGAGACCCAGTATGCCGAGGCCAGCCTCGGCAACCCGGTGGACGTGGTGGCCACGGCCGGCCCCGAGCAATACCACGCGGCCATCGAGACGCTGCTCAAGGAAGAGAGCGTCGACATGGTGCTGGTCTTCTTCGTCACCGCGCCCTTCGTCGATCTCGACGCCATCGCGGCCAGGATCAAGGAGGCCTGCGGCGCTTCGAAGAAACCGGTGGTGGCGGTGATCGAGACCAGCTCCACCTGGTACGGACTGATGGACAGCCTGCGTCAGGGCGGCATCCCGGTCTACGAGTTCTCCGAGGACGGGGTCCGCGCCCTGGCCGCGATGAGCCGCTATGCTGAATTACGGGACCGCAAAAAGCAGAAGCCGCCGACGCTGAAGGTGGACAAGGCCAAGGCGGAAAAGATCATCGAGCCGTGGAGGGGCAAGGGCGCTTACCTGCCGCAGTTCGAGGCCTTCGAACTGCTCAAGGCCTACGGCATCCCGGTGCCGAAGTATGCCGCCGTGACCGACGCGAAGGACCTCACCAGGGCCGCTAGGAAGACCGGTTTCCCCTGCGTGCTCAAGGTCGACTCGTCTAAGGTGATCCACAAGTCGGACATGGGCGGCGTGGTGCTGAACATCGACAACCGCAACGCCCTGGGCAAGGAATTCGCGAAGATGAGCAAGCGCTTCGGCACGAAGCAGGCCACCTACCTGCTGATGGAGCAGAAGCCGGCCGGCGAGGAACTGATCATGGGCGCCGCGGCCTCCCCCGGCCTGGGCAGCCTGGTGCTCTTCGGCCTCGGCGGCATCTTCGTCGAGGTGCTGAAGGACGTGGCCACCGCCGTCGCCCCGCTGAGCCGCCCCGAGGCCAAAGAGATGATGCGGGAGATCAAGGGCTACGAGCTGCTCAAGGGCATCCGCGGCAGGAAGGGCGTGGACCTCAAGGCCCTCGAGGATGTGCTGCTCCGCGTCTCGCGCCTCGCCGCCGACTTCCCCGAGATCACCGAGATGGACCTCAACCCGGTCTTCGCCTATCCCAGGGGCAAGGCCCCGGCCGCGGTGGATGTTAGGGTGAAGGTGGGGTAGCGTCTTCGGACTCGAAACGATACACCAGGTTGACCCGGCCTTCCTTGAGTTGGCGACGCGGCTCTCCGAGCCACGGATCCAATACGGAACGCAGCCGATCGAGTGTCTCGCCGATGGGTTCCGCGCGAACCTGGACCAGATCGATGTCCTCGGAGTACCGAGCCGGAGGAGCGAGATGGATTTTGTATAAAGCCGTGCCGCCGCGAAAGGCCAGGCTGCTCGCCAGCTCGGGAATGGCAAAGAGTTCGACGATGGCGCGGCTGATGACGAGATCGGGATCGAGATCAAAATAGCCGTGAATCAGGCGATTGCGGTGGAGACGATGATGAGAGCTGCCGGTTCGAATCAAATTCCTCGCGCGTCACGCCCTGGGTAAAGGAGAGAGCCTCTCTGGCGGCATCGAGCATGTGGTTCAGACGCGAAATGTCGTCAATGTACATACTGCGTCTCCGCTTCCCTGATCACTCGCTCGCGAAAATGGCGGCTGATTTCAGCGGCCGTACGCATATCCACCGTTCTTCCCAGGAGCTGAGAGAACTCCAGTTCCATGGCAGCGATGTCGAAGAAGCCGACTTCGGCCTCCGGCTCGAATTCCACCAGAACATCGACGTCGCTCGAGGCAGTGAAATCCTCGCGCAGAATGGAGCCGTATAGGGACAGCTTCTTGATGCGGTGACGACGACAGAATGCCGCGATCTTTTCCCGGGGAAGCTGAATACGTGACATGGACATCGTTGAGACCTCTCCAGACCAGCCTGGAAATCAAACTCTTAATTGGCTGTCGGCGAGTATTTTAAGCGGCATCAGTATTAATCGTCATGAAACAAAGCACTCATGTCGCTGTCCAGTGACCATGTCAGCCTCCAAACAATCCTGCCGAACAGCGCTCATTTGCCCGAGAACACCGCCCCCAGCGCCCGGTCGAAGGTCATCACCTGCGTGATGCCGTGCCGGCGGCAGAGCGAGAGGTGCAGCAGGTCGCGGGCGGTGAGCTGGGGGTGGGTGTCGGCGAGGCTGCGGGCGAGGGTGACGTCCTCCGCAGTGACCGGGAGAACCTGGTCGGTGCCCGAAGTGGCCACGGCCAGGGCCGAGTCGAGCGTCGCCATGCGGTTGACCGGCAGGTAGACGTGGAGCAGTTCCTGGAGCACCTCGGCCGAGGTGACCAGCCGTCTGTTCCCGGCCCTGCTGTCGAGGAAGAACTTGCGGGCTTCGCTCTTCAGCGGGTGGTCCCGGCCCACGGCGTAGATGAAGACATTGCTGTCGACGAAGATCATCAGCCGGCGCCCTTCCGGTAGCCCTGCTCGATGAGCGCCTTGTGCGCTTCCCAGTCCGGTTCCGCTCCCGATTCCAGTTCGTCGCACTGCGCGAAGAAGCTGTTCAACTCCTCGGCTCGGGTCAGGGGACTCTTGCTGCGGCTCCGCTCGAGCCGCTCCCTGCCGGCCTCCCTCAGCCAGGCACTGAGCGACTTCGACTCCTTCCGGGCCTGGGACCTGATCCGGGCTGCTTCCTCGTCATCGAGGATGACTTGTATTCTGACCGACATGGGCTTGAAGCTCCAGCATCAAGGATACGTATGATAAATACACATACATAATATAGTTGTGTATCATGATGTTGTCAACAATTGTTGTCATCCCCGGAAACTACAAGCCTCCTCAGCGCCAGAATTTCATTGATTATTGTCCAGTTAGAGCCGCTGACAGGGTCATTTCATGGTGATCTGCAATCGGGTTGCCAGAATCGATGACGACAGGCCGGTTGATCAGGTTGAAGGCGGGATACCCATGCCAACAGGATCGCATACGGGCCGGTCCACCGCCACCTGGAGCCTCCAGGGAAACGACGCATCAACCTGTCAGTTGTTCTTCTCCACCCCCAGCACCCGGTAGAGCGCCGCCTGCTCGGCGTCGGGGCCGGTCTCCCGCTCGAGGCGCCGGGTGGTGCCGTCGCCGAAGGGGATGGACAGGGTCACCGCCTGGTGGCGGCGGAGCACTTCGCGGATGGCATGCCAGGGGCGGCGGATCCCGCCGCGGTCGAGGAGCAGCTCGGCGGCGTTGAGCAAGCGGCCGGCGAGGAGCAGGAGGAAAAGCCGCGTCCCCGCGGCGAGGGGCAGTTGGTCGAGGACGAACGCGCCGGCGTCCGGGCCGCTGAGCAGGGCCAGCCGTTCGTCGTGGGCGGCGAGGAAGGCGTGGACGCGGTCGGATTCGGCCATGCCCACATCACCTTGGCCGGCTTTTGGCGGTGCTTTCGCCGCGCCGGGGGCAGACGCCGTGCCGGGCGCGGCGTGTGGTGCGGCAGCGGACTCGTCGCCGGTCACCAGGCAACGGTGTCCCAGCTTGCGCACCTGGGAGAGATTGGCCGGAGTGGCGGCCTCCCGGTCGAGGACGACCACGGCGCCAGCGGTCGTCCCGCTTCGCCGGCCGAGGAGCCGGATCGCCGCTCCAAGCGCCGGCCGGTCCTTCCCGTAGCCGCCCAGCGGCTCGTGCGCCCTGACAAACCCCAGCTCGTCCAGGACCAGGCCCGCGGCCGGCAGGGCGCTCGCCGCCTGGCTTGATGTCGTGGCCTCCATCCGGCCTTGCGCTGCGCCTTTCCCCTGTGTCGGCGGGGCAGTGCCGCCCCCGGTTGCCGGGGCGCCGCCGGCAGGCGCGAACGTGATCCCCCTGAAGTCAAAGATCAGGCCGCCGGCGCCGTGGTCGAAGAGCCGTTTCTCCGCGGCGGCCAGCGCCTGCTCCACTACGGCTCGTTTGGCGGGGAGGAGGTCCAGTTGCCGGTATAGCGCCATCGAGGCCAGTGCTTCCGGCTCTTCACCGAGGATGCGGGGCAGGACGGTCTGCCGAGCCCGGTGAACCAGGGGCGCACCCGGTTTCGGTGCGGTGAGCAGGTCGAGCGCGACCATCTCGGCCAGTTTCACCGCCAGGGGCGGGAGCCCGGCCTTCGAGAGCGCTGCCCCCGCTTCGAGGCGATCCCACACCGCGTGGCCGGCGAGGACCGGCCCGGCTTCGAGGGCCTGCTCGGCCCGTATCCGTTCCGGGTCGATTGCCGGGGCCTCGGGCGGGGCGGCCGGCGGGCCGGGCTTCACGATGCCCTTCCTCGGGGGATGGACGGTGACCCCGCCGGGCGGTTCGGGTTCGGTGCCAGGGCCGCCCTCGAGCGCGGCCAGCAGCTTGCGGGCCAGGGCGAGCCACTTCTTACGCGGTCCGGGCGAGAGGGAGCCCAGCCAGCAGACGGTTTTCTGCCGAGACCCTTCGGGCGTGGACTCCGACTCCACGAGGAGGTGCCTGGTGTAGGTGCGTCGGTCGGTTTTGTAGATTGCTTTCCTGATATACATTATTGGTCACTATATATCATATAAATATCAAAAATCCAATAATATATACAATATAATTGGTCACTATTGATAATTTTGAGCCTCGGCGGGGAGCGGAACTGCCGGACGGTGAACTTACCCGGTACCTTTCCGGCAGGCATCTCTGCTCAGCAGAAAAAATGACTTGACATATGGCATATTTCCGGTAAAAATGCCAACTATGATTACAAGATTACTGCAAAGACCAAAGCAATCGATTCTGCTCCTTGGTCCTCGGGGTACGGGAAAATCCACCTGGATCCATCATCATTTCAAGGATGCGGTCGTCTATGACCTGCTGAGTACGTCCGAGTCCCTCCGCCTCAGTCAGGATCCCTCGGCACTCTATCGTGAGCTCGAATCCGGGCCGGCGGACCGCTGGGTGGTCATCGATGAAGTGCAGAAAGTGCCGGCCCTCCTCGACGAGGTTCAGCGGCTGATCGAGGGCCGGGGGCGGCGCTTCGTCCTCTCCGGTTCGAGCGCCCGAAAATTGCGCCGCGGCGGAACGAACCTGCTGGCCGGCCGCGCCATCGTCACCGAAATGTTCCCCTTCGTCTCCGCGGAACTTGCCGACGACGTCTCATTCGCCGGGATGCTGGCCAACGGTTCGCTTCCCATGGCCGTTCTCGGGTACGATCCGGTCTCGTATCTCCGCACCTACGCCGAGACTTACCTGCAGGAAGAAATCAGGGCCGAGGCGCTGACGCGGAACATCGGCCATTTCGCACGGTTCCTCGAAGTCGCCGCCAGGCAGAACGGCCAGGTCACCAACATGGCCGGCATCGCGCGCGACGCGGCGGTCAGCCGCCAGACGGTCCAGAACTATTTCAGCGTCCTGGTGGACACCCTGATCGGCTACTGGATCGAGCCATGGAAACTGAAGCGGAGCACCAAGCAGGTTCAGCACCCGAAGTTCTACCTCTTCGATCCCGGTGTCGCCCGCGCCCTGTCGGGCCGGATCGCCTACCCTGCGACCCTGGAGGAGCGCGGGCCGCTGCTCGAGACGCTGCTGCTCAATGAAATCCGCTGCTATCTCTCCTATGCCAGGCGTCCGTACAAGATTCACTTCTGGCGCAATTACGACGGGGTCGAGGTCGACTTTCTTTGCGAAACCTCCGAGGGGTTCGTCGCGGCCGAGTTCAAGGCATCGGAGAGGTGGGACAAACGGTTCAACCGGGGCCTGCAGCGCATGCGGGCCGAAATGGGTGTGCAACTGACCGCGTGCTACGGCGTCTACCTGGGCGATCGTCCGGCCTTGTGGGATGATGTCCGGATCCTTCCCGTCGGTGAATTTTTGAAGCGGCTGTGGGACGGTGATGTCCTGAAGTGATGACCCCCGGCGCCGTGACCGCGGCGGCCATCACGGGCGGCTCGGTTCCTCGATGAAGATCAGTGCTCCACCGAGCGGAAGAGCAGGTGCAGCTCGTCCTTGGCCAGCAGGCGGTCCGGCGGCAGTGCCCGGGCTCCGGGGCCGGTGGAGAAAGGCTGGGCAGTGACGCAAGGCAAGGTCAGATCACGGGGGGCGACGGGCAGAGCGCGCCGCGGTGTGCCGTCGCACTGGTGGTGGCTGCTGGCGGTGGCCGCGGCGGCCGCCCTGCTGCGGCTGCTCGAAGTGCACTGGATCTCCGCTCACCCGTTCTTCGCCACGCCGGTGATCGATGCCTCCGAGTACCTGCAATGGGCGCTGGAGACCGTCGAGCGGCTGAGGGCCGGCGAGGGTTTGAATGCCTTTCTCTGGGACGAGGTGCCGATCCACGGTCCGGTCTACCCCGCCCTTCTCGCCCTGCTCCACCTGGTGGCCGGCGGCTCGATGTTCGCCGTGCGGGCGCTCCAGGGGGCGCTGCTGGGGACTGGCCTCTGTGCGGCGCTCTACCTGCTGACCAACCGGATGTTCCCCTGGTCCGCGCCGTGGGCCGGCATCGTTGCCGCCGCCTTTTCGGCGACCGCTGTTCCCCTGATCCGCTACGACGTGGAATTGCTGGCCACGTCGACGAGCGGGCTGCTCATCGCCCTGGCTGTGCTGGCGCTGACCGCGAAGCCGCAGGCGGCGGACCCTGCCGGGGCCGGTGAGCGCGGCCGTCCGGACGGCTGCCCGCTGCGGCCCCCGAAGCCCTGGCCGACACTGGCGGCGGGCCTGCTCCTCGGCCTGGCCGCGTTGACCCGTCCCAACGCGCTGCTCTGCCTGCCCTTCCTCGCGGCCTGGATCGTTCGGGCGGCATGGCGGCAGCGGTCCGCCGTTGCCGGGGACAGTGGCGGTGCGAAGCCGATGGCTGTTCTCCGTTTACTGGTCCCGGCGTTTCTTCTTCTCGCGTCGGCCTCGGCCGCGGTGCTGCCGGCGATGCTCTGGAACGCCAGGCTGGGCAGCGGCAGGCTGACCATGATCCAGGCCAACGGCGGCCTCAACCTCTACCTCGGCAACGGCCCCGAGGCTACCGGGGTGCCGGTCATCAGCCAGGGCACGGACTGGATCCGGCTGCTGCACGCCCCGCGCATCGAGGCCGGGGCAAAGAACCCGGCCGAGGAGGATGCCTACCACATCGCCAGGGTGAAGGCGTTCATCCGTTCGTCGCCTGGGCCGTGGCTGAAGCTGCTCCTGCGCAAGGCCGGCCTGCTGCTCCACGGCACGGAAGTTCGCGGGGGCATCTGGGCCGCCGGCTACCCCGGAGACCCGCTGGGCCGCTTCCCCCTGCCCCGTTTCGGCTGGATCCTGCCGCTGGCCCTGGCCGGGCTGTTCGCGGCCGCTCGCCGGAGACGGCTGGCCTCGGCCGCTTCGGTGATGCTTGGCGCCTACGGCCTGACCCTGGTGGCGACCATGGTGGGGGAGCGCTACCGGCTCCCGGCGGTGCCGCTGCTCATACCCTACGCCGCGTTCGCCGTGATCCTCCTCGGCCGCCGGCTGCTGGGGCGGGAGGGCGAGCGGGCCCGGCACCGCACGCTGGTCATCGCCCTGCCGGGTCTGGCCGCGCTTTTCCTGGTGGTTAATGTCCCGCTGTTCGACGTTCGGCCGCCGGATCGTGCCGAGGGACATTTTCTGCTCAGTTACGTCCAGTACAAGAACGGCGACTTCCAGCGGGCGCTCAGCGAGGCCGAGGCCGCGGTGGAACTGAACGAATCCTACGCCTTGGGCTGGTACCACCTCGCGCTCTGTCTCCAGCGGACCACTTCCGGGGCAGCCGGGGGCCCGGACTCCGGCCGGATCGAGGAGGCCTACCGCCGGGCCGTAGACCTGGCCCCCGATTACGCCGAGGCGATGGAGAATCTGGGCGCCCTCCTCTATCAGCAGGGCCGGCTTGAGGAGGCCACTGCCTGGTACCGGCGCGCCGCCAATGCCCGGCCGTTCCGGCCGCAGCCGCGGCACGCGCTCGGCGTCCTGGCCGAGCACGGGGAGGACGGCAACCGCTTCTCGGCCGGCTGGGATGCGGCGGCGGCCGAGGGGTATTTCCGGAAAGCGGCGGAACTCGACCCTGTCTGGCCCGCTCCCCGCTTCGACCTGGGGGTGGTCTTCAGCCGAACCGGCCGCCACGCCGAGGCGGCGGAGCAGTACCGCCAGGTGCTGGCCGTTGATCCCGGTCACTACCAGGCGTGGTTCTACCTGGCGCTGGCCCTGGAGCAGACCGGCGACTTGCGGGAAGCCGTCGACGCCATGGACCACTGCCTGCGTCTCCGGCCCCGCGACCCGGAGGCCTGGTTCCAGGCCGGGCGGCTGGCTGAAGTGAGCGGCGACCCGGCCATGGCCCGGGAGCGCTACCGGCAGGCCCTGGCGCTGAATCCCCGGCACCGCGGGGCCGCGCAGCGGCTCGAAGGCGTGTTCAACGCAGCCCCGCCGTCCAATTGACCGGTGTGTCAAAACTGGCCACGGCAGACCCCTCTCCGGAAATGCGATAGAATTCCATCTTACCGGGCGATGACGGTTACAACGCAGGAAGCCGTATCGGTCTCCCCGGCCGGGTTGTAAGGTGGTTGGTTGTACGGTGCGGGAGTGACATCTTCCACAACCAGGGTAAGGACGTTGTCCCCGCTCAGATATGCCTGTGCGGGAATGCTCTGAACCCATGTCCTGACATAAGAACGGCCTGGATCCAGCTCTGTCAGTCCGACACGCCAATTGCTTAAGTAAATGCCGAAGGCCAGCATGACATCGATGTGACTGGCAAATGTACGTATTTGAGTTTCATGAAAATTGGTGATCGCCACCGTTTTGGTGGCGCCAAAGGGCAGGATCCCGGATGATGGCAGGCAACTCATTTCGGCTGACAGAAATTCCGGGACGACTTCCGCGACTCCGCCCCACCCGTTGCCGTAAACCGGGTGATCGCCCCACAGTTGCGGATTGCCGTACCCGAACCAGGCATAATCCCCGCTTCCATCGGGCTGGCGGGCCCGATGGGTTCGTCCTTCGGCCGGGGCGTCAGCGGGACGAGATCGATCTCGAAGATCAGCGGCCAGTACTTTCCGGTGACGAACAGGCGGTCTCCGGCCCCATCGTAGGCGATGCCGTTGAGCACTCCGGGCGGGTTGTCGAGGATCCCGGTCAGATCGATCCACGCCGTGACCAGGCCGGTGACCGGGTCGATCACCGCGATGGTCATCGCGCCGTAGATGTTGGCATAGACCAGGCCGTCGATGTATTCCAGCTCGTTGAGGTAATACTGTGGGCCGGATCCGTTGCTCACCTCGACCTGGCCGGTTTCGGTGAGCGTGTCGGGATCGAGAAAGTGCAGGGTGGCCGTGCCGTCGCTGACGATCAGCTGTTCGCCGTCATGGGTCAGGCCCCAGCCCTGGTGCGTGTAGGCGAACGTCTCCTGCAGGTCGAAGTCGTCCTTGCCGTAGACGAAGCCGGTCCCGGCGGTGTAGGTCAGCTGGATGATCCGCTCACCCCAGACGGTCACGCCCTCGCCGAAGTACTGGTCATCGAGCTCGATGGCCTGGATGACCGCGCCGGTATCGAGCCACATTTTGCGGAGCGATGAGTCGCCCCAGAGCCCGGTGCCTTCGTAGAGGATGCCGTCCTCGTAGATCAGTCCCTGGGTGTAGGCCGTCTCGTCGTGGGGATAGGTCCGCACGATCTCGTAGGTGTAGGTCGGCGCCGAGCCGGGCGCCGGCGCGGCGTGGGCCGGCAGCGGGCCGGGAAGGGCCAGGAGCAGGAAGAGAATGAGACTGACGCTTTGCGGCATGGGGCGGCTCCAGGGTAAGGACGCGTCATGGCCGCCGGGATTCGACGGCCGGCCCCCGGGCAACGGTAGTATACCATCCTATCCCAGGCGGCAAACCGGGCAACGGTGATCTTGAACTGGCCCGGATTGTCCGCTACCCTGAATCAGCACTGGTGTCCCGGATTGGCCAGCCTGACCGCTGATCGGCCGTCCCCCGGCGGCCCTCGATCGCGTGGAGAGCGACAGATGAACATATCGATGAAGCGGGCCCTTCCGCTGGCCCTGACCGCCGGGATGCTTCTCCTCCTGTCACCGGCCTTCCCGACCGCAGTCCAGGCGGGCGACCCAGCCGATAATGCGGTGTACGGCCGGGCCGGCGCGCTGCTGGGGTATCGCGCTGCCGGGGGCGGGCTGTCTCCGGGCCCGGGCCGGGCAACGGAGGGACCGCCGGCGGGTAAACGGAACGGGACGGCGAGGGGCCGCACCGCGCGCAGCGACTCGGCCTGGAACCTCCACACCCGGGTCAGCGACACGCTCTCCGACCAGTACGAGGCGTGCGACCTCTTCCTCGACGGCAATGGAACGGCCCACTGCGCGCTCACCGGTTCGGAGGATTTCTACTTCTTCCGCAAGCTGCTCTACGCCCGCAGCACCGACCGCAACGCCAGCTGGACCGAGCCGAACGTGGTGGCCGACCAGACGGCCGAGAACTACCACATGCTCTACCCGGAGATCGTCACCGCGGGGGACGGCGACGTCTGGATTGCCTACTCGCAGTACACCACCGACTTCGAGGGGATCGAGGTCCGCCTGGTCAGATCGGCGGACGGCGGCGAGACCTTCGCCCCGTCGGCGCGGGTGGACGACGGCGACCCGGCCGACGCCTACCGGATGTTCCCCAACGCCGCCCGCGACGGCCAGGCGATCTACCTCTTCTGGAGCGAGCTGACCGGCGGGGGGCGCTTCGTCCGTTTCAACCGTTCCGTCGACGGCGGCGACAGCTGGTTTCCGCAGGACCACCCGGTGGCCGATTCGTACCAGATACGCGAGAGCAGCCAAGCGGTGCCGGTGTTCGACCCGGTGACCGGGAGGCTGACCGTGATCTGGTCCACCGCGAACGGCGATGTCAGGGCCTTTTCCTCGGTCGACGGGGGGGACAATTGGAGCGCGGGGGTGCGGGTGAGCGATGCGGCGGCCCAGACCGCCGCCGAGGCCGAAATCTGCAGGGGGCCGGACGGTACGCTGCACGCCGTGTGGAGCGACTTTCGCGGCGCCGACCTCGACGTCTATTACACGCGGAGCAGTGACGGCGGCGCCAGCTGGGCCGCTCCGGCGGTGAGGGTCAACGACGGCTCCACCGGCGGAAACCAGTACGAGCCCCATCTCGCCGTCGATTCGTCGGGCGGCATCCACGTCGGCTTCATCCGCAACATTCCCTACGACCCCCGGGTCAACCTCTACTACAGCAGGTCCACCGACCACGGGCAGACCTGGATCGGCCCCGACTCCCTGGTCAACGACGTGCCGGACCAGGTGCTGCCGGCGGTGCCCTGCACCTTCGCCGTCGCCGCGGCCGACGGGGGCTTCTGCTACCTGGCCTGGCGGGACGGCCGGCGGCTTGCCGACATCTACTGCGCAAGCGACTTCCCCTCGGTGCTCATCCTGGCCGGCCCGGGCCCGGGGCCGGACAACCCGCCGGAGGTCCGCGGGTTCGACGTCAACTACACCTCCGCGCCGGTGCTCGCCTTCCCGGCGTACGGCGTGGACCACTACGGCGTCAACGTCGCGGCCGGGGCGGTGGTCGCCTCCGCGGGGGGCCCGTCCATCGTCACCGCGCCGGGACCCGGGGCGGTGTTCGGTCCGCACGTGCGCACTTTCGACACGCTGGGGCAGCCGGTGCCGGGCGCCGGGTTCCTGGCCTACGGGACGAACAAGTACGGCGCCAACGTCACCACCGGGAACCTGGACGGCGTCGCGCCGGACGAATACGTCACCGGCGCCGGTCCTGGCGCGGTGTTCGGGCCTCACGTCCGCGCCTTCCGCTTTAGCGGCTCGGCGGTCGAGCCCGTATCCGGGGTAAGCTTCTTCGCTTACGGGACGCCGCGCTGGGGCGTTAACGTGGCCTGCGGCGACGTGGACGGCGACGGCTAC
>JAQAZP010000289.1:0-9537 GCA_032127265.1 Acidobacteriota bacterium | reverse complement strand
GACGCGCGGCGGCCGGCCGTGGTTCGCCGCTGCGGGGGGATCTTTCTCGCCCATGCCCGACGGCCCTGGTATCCCCTCAGGAGATGAAGAGGTCCTTGGTGGCGAAGCTGGGGTCGCTGGTCAGGTTGACCCCCAGGCGCCGCAGGCCTGCTTCGTCCCCCGGGGTGGGGATGTGGGTGATGTGCACCTCGCAGCCCTTCAGTTCGCTCAGCTTCTCCATCGCCAGCTGGGCCGCCGGGTTGGTGGTGGCGCTGATGCTCAGGGCGATCAGTGCCTCCACCACGTCGAGGCTCAACGACTTCTCCTTGAGCACGTCGGTTTTGAGGTTGCGCACCGCTTCGAGGATGTTCGGCGGCAGCAGCTTGATCTTCTGGGGGATATCGGCCAGGTGCTTGATGGCGTGGAGCACCAGGCTGGAGGCGGCGTGGAGCAGCGGCGAGTTGTTGCCGGTGATGATCGTGCCGTCAGCCAGGGCCATGGCCGCCCCGCAGTAGACCCCCTTGTTTCCCTTGTCCGCTTCCTCGGCCTCTGCGGCCGCGGTCCGCGCCGGCAGCACCACGGCACGGGACTCCGGCTTGAGGTCAAAGCGATTGAACAGCAGTTCGGCCCGCTGCACGGTCTCCTGGCTTTCAAAGCCCATGGCATACTCGCAGCGGTAGCGGAAGTATCGCCGGATCAGTTCCTGCTTGGCCGCCTCCTGGGCCGCCTCATCATTGATGATGGCAAAGCCGGCCCGGTTGACCCCCATGTCGGTGGGCGACTGGTAAAACGACTTCTCACCGGTGATCTTCTCGATGATGCGCTTGAGCACCGGGAAGACTTCCACATCGCGGTTGTAGTTGATCGATTTTTCGTCGTACGCCTCGAGGTGGTGCGGATCGATGAGGTTGAAGTCGGCCATGTCGGCGGTGGCCGATTCGTAGGCCACGTTCACCGGGTGCTTCAGCGGCAGGTTCCAGATGGGGAAGGTCTCGAACTTGGCGTAGCCCGAGGTCTGGCCGGCCCTGTAGTCGTGGTAGAGCTGGGTCAGGCAGGTGGCCAGCTTGCCGCTGCCCGGCCCGGGGCCGGTGACCACCACCAGCGGTTTTTCGGTCTGGATTCGCTCGTTTGCTCCGTACCCCTCGTCGCTGACGATGGTCTCCACGTCTGTGGGGTAGCCCTTGGTGAAGCGGTGGGTGTAGACCTTGACCCCCCGCCGCTCCAGCTTGTTCTTGAAGACCAGCGCCGCCGGCTGGTTCTCGAAGCGGGTGATCACCACGCCCAGCACGCTGATCCCCCAGCCCCGCAGGTCGTCGATCAGCTTCAGCGCATCGGCATCGTACGTGATGCCGAAGTCGGCGCGGATCTTCTTCCGCTCGATGGCGCCGGCGTAAATGCAGAGCAGCAGGTCGGCCTTGTCCTTCAACTGCTGCAGCAGGCGCATCTTCACGTTGGGGTCATAGCCGGGCAGCACCCTTGCCGCGTGATAATCCCAGAGCAGTTTGCCCCCGAATTCGAGATAGAGCTTGTTGTCAAAACGCTCCACCCGCTCCATGATCTCCGCGGTCTGCTCTTTCAGATACTTCTCGTTGTCGAAGGCGATTTCCAACTTCATCGTTACCCCTTGTCCGAGAGGCGGACAACAAAACCCTGCAGATACAGCAGGACCCCACTGCCCGGGAAACAGGTGAACCACGGGATCACCGTGCACATGAAAGCTATGACAAAACTGATACGGATTGTGGTAACCGGATCCGCCGGGCCTGGCTTATCCGGTCATTACAGGATAATGAATCGCCGGGCTCTGATCAAGCCGGGGAGATAACCCATTCATATCCGTCCCGCAATGTTGTAAGCTAGTGGGATACTAATTGTCCATGAAATCCCGGGAGTCTCAGTCAGTGAAGATGATGTTTCCTGCCCTGCTCTTTTGTGGTCTGGCACTGCTGTTTGCCGGCCCGTTGTGCGGCCAGGATAGCGGCGGCGAACCGGCCGGCCAGGCGCCGGCCGCTGACGAACCTGCCGACCAGGGCTTTGTCTTGAACATCGAGGTCAACCTGGTCAACCTGTTTGTTTCGGTGGTGGACCAGAAGGGCCGGGTGGTGCGGGACCTGGAAAAGGGGGACTTCTTCCTCTGGGAAGGTGAAGGACGGCGCGAGATCAGCAACTTCTCCGCCAGCCCCGATGCCCCGCTGAGCATTGCGGTGATGCTCGACGTGAGCGGCAGCATGGGGCTGATGCAGAAGCTGGGCAACAGCCGGCTGGCCGTCAGCCAGCTTGTGGACAATCTGCACGACCCGGACCAGGCGGCGCTCTTCACTTTTGCCGGGACCAGAGTGGATCCGTCGGTTCCCTTCACAGACGAGCGGGAGCGGCTGCTGGGAGTGATGGAGGCGCTGAAGCCATACGGCAAGACCGCCCTCTACCGGGCCATCGAGGAGGTGCCCGATCTGCTCGGCACGCCGGAACACCGTCCGGCCATCGTCCTGCTCACCGACGGCATAGACAACTGTTCCCGGCAGCCCCTGGAAAATATGCTCAATATTCTGGCCGGGCGGCGAATTCCGATCTACACTGTCTGCTTCACCCGGCAATTCTATCCCGGCGGCAGGGGATCGGAAGAATACGTCCGAATTCCGGTGCTCAAGAGCATCGCCGGCACGTCGGGGGGGGATTACCTGGAGGTGAGCAGTCCGGCTGAACTGTCCCGGGGACTGAAGGGTATTCTCTCCGAACTGCGTCACCAGTACTTGCTGGGGTTCCGTTCGACTGGAGAACCCGGCCCGGTGGAACGTCTGGACATCAGGTTGCTCACATCGAGCAGCAAGCATATCGTCAGGGTGGGCCGCGGCTCTTACGCGGGCAGCTGAATCAACACGGTGATCAACACTGAATTACCTTGGGAGGGTTTGATCCATGAACAGAATGCTGACTGCCGGCGCACTGGTGCTGGTGCTGCTGCTGGTCCTCGGGGTCGGCGGTTGCGCCACCAAGAAGCAGGTGGCCAAGAGCTTCGCCGACGTGGAGCGGAGCATGCAGGACCTGGAGAGTTCCATCGAGGAGAACCAGACCCGTATCGCCACCAGCGAGCAGGTGATCCGTGATCACGACGGCCGGATCATCGAGGTCTCCGACGAGACCAAGGCCGCGCTGGTCAGGATCAATGAGGTGGAGCAGGTCGCCATGGGCAAGCTGCTCTACGAGGTGGTGCTGAACAACGATGCGGTGAAGTTCGACTTCGACACCGCCGAGCTGACCCCTGAGGGCCAGGAGGCGATCAAGGCCCTGGTCAACCGGCTGATCATCGAGGACCGTAACGTCTTTATCGAGATCCAGGGCCACACAGATTCCACCGGCGCCGAGGAATACAACTACGAGCTGGGTCTGAAGCGGGCCGAGGCCGTGCGGCGTCACCTCTCGCTGCAGGGCCTGCCCCTGCACCGCATGTCGGTGATCTCCTACGGCGAGAGCGATCCGGTGGCTGAGAACAACACCCGCGAGGGCCGGCGGGCCAACCGGCGTGTGGTGCTGCTGGTGCTGGAGTAGAGCTAGTACCTCCCCGCCGCGGTATTCACGCCCATGCTCATGCCGTCGTCGCCAAAGGCGTCGAGGCTGAAGAGCAGAGTGGTTTCGACCAGGTCGTAGCTGAATACCCGCACCACGGTGCCGGCGGAAGGGTCGGGCCCCTGGCCGGCGATGATCTCGCTGCGGCCGTCGCCGTCGAGGTCGGCCAGCGCCGAGACGGTGGCGCCGTAAAGACTCGTTCCCGCATCCCAGGCAAAGAAGTTGATGCCCGGGATGCCGGCCACGGTGACCCCGTCGTAATTCCAGGCCTTGATGTTGGCGCCAAAGACGGCTGATGGCCCCGGGGCGGTGACGATCTCGTCGATCCCGTCGCCATCCACGTCCCCGCAGGCTACTCGCACACCCTTCTTGTTGGTACCGTAGGCCAGATAGCTGACCTGGGGGATGGCCGCCGTGCTGCCGCCGTCCACGTCCCAGCCCCGGACGTGCGGCCCGTAGGTGTCGCCGGGTCCGGGTCCGGTGACGATCTCGTCGAAACCGTCGCCGTCGATGTCGCCGGACGCAACGTTGACCCCCCAGCGGGGTGCACCGTAGGCGAAAAAGCTGACGCCGCTGATCGGCAGGACCAGGCCGCCCTCGTAGTCCCAGCCCCGGACATGGGGGCCGAACACGTCACCGGGCCCGGCGCCGGTGACCAGTTCGTCCCGGCCGTCGCCGTCCAGGTCGCCGCAGGCCACGTTGACGCCGAATCTGTTGGTGCCGTAGGCGAGGTAGCTGAGGCCCGCCACCGGCCCGCCACCGGGGGTGAAGGCACGGACATGCGGGCCGTACACCGACCCCGGTCCGGCCCCGGTGACGATCTCGCTGGCGCCGTCACCGTCCAGGTCGCCGGTGGTGACGTTGACCCCGTAGGAATCGGCGCCGTAGGCCGCCCACTGGGCCGTGGGGGCCGCTCCCTGCTCCGGCGGGAAGACGCGGACCAGCGGCGGGTTGCTCTCCGCCGGGCCCGGGCCGGCCACCAGGAACGGACCTTCGGGTTCCGGCGGCGGCGGGCCGTAGTGCCAGCCCATGTCGACGATGCCGCTGTCATCGACGAAATCGGTGCGGGTGGTGCCGGCAAAAAGCGGTGTGGCTGGATTGCCGCTGTCCACGCAAGGGCTGTCAACCGGCTGGCCGGCCGCCGTCTGGGAGAGGAAGTAGTCACCCAGGCTGCCGGTGACGAAGAGCGGATCATCCTCGATCATTCCCTCGCCCCAGTTGTAATAGCCGCTGATGGACGCCTCTCCACCCTCGACTGTGGAGTAACTGATCTCCAGGGTGGTGTCCCAGGAAAAGACTTCTTCTACCGCACCCGCCAGGTTGCCCCACAGAATGCAGTTCTCAACGGTCATTACATCGCTGCCCCTGTCCCCGGCGGTCTTCCCGCCGGCCGGGACGTGGTCCTGGCTTGAGGCAATGGCTCCGCCCAGGTTCTCGGCGTAGTTGTTGTGGAACGTGCAGTTGGTGATGGTGGGGGAGCTGAAGGTGCACCAGATCGCCCCTCCCTGGCCGTGCACATCCGAGCTGTACGACCAGGCTGCATTGTGGTGAAAGAGACAGTTGTCGGCGGTGAAGTCTCCCCAGGCATGGATGCCCCCGCCGCCGAACTGACTATCGTTGACATTGTAGCTGATCTCGCAGTTGGTTATGATGGTATTGCCGTAGTGGCTCTGGATGCCGCCCTGCCCGTTGTAGGTGACCAGGCAGTTGTCGATCAAGGCCCAGGCCGAGCCCTCGATATGGATGCCGTACCCGTCGCCGGTGATGGTGAACCCGTCCACCGTGACCGATGCCGAATAGCTGATGTGGAAACCGGAATCCGCGTTGCTGTCCGTGCTCACCGTGCAGGCGCCGGGCCCGTTATCGGACCGGATGGTGAGCGACTTGTCTTCGATTTCGGCCCCGTCCCATGTTCCGTCGGCCACCAGGATGGTGTCGCCGTCAGAGGCTCCATCCACCGCTTGCTGGATCGTGGGTGCGTCTCCTGGCACGTGGATGGTCTCAGCCTGGAGCGTGGATGTGAAGAGGAGGAAAAGAACGATGAATGCGGACAGTATCATTTTCATGGCACCCTCCGGCGTGTCAGGCAACAGTTATCGGGCTTTCCCGGCGAGCACGATAACTATTGTACATGAAAATGGACCAGGCTGCCCGGTTCCCGGTACACGGAAAAGCGGGAGGCGTGCCGTTGGGCTCGCGCTCCCGCTGAGTATGGTCATGAACGTAAACCTAGTTCCTCCCCCCGCGGCGTTGGCCCCGTGGGTCAGGCCGCTGTCGCCGAAGGCGTCGAGGTCGAAGAGGGTGGAAGTCTGTGACCCGTCATAGCTGTAGACCCGGACCACCGAACCCGCCGACGGGTCGGGGCCCTGGCCCACGATGATCTCGCTCCGCCCGTTGCCGTCCAGATCGGCCATGGCCGAAATGGTGGCGCCGTAGAGGCTCGTTCCCGCATCCCAGGCGAAGAAGTTGATGCCCGGTATTTCGGAAACCGTGCCGCCGTCGTAGTTCCAACCGCGGACGTGGGCGCCGAAGACGCTGGACGGCCCCGGTCCGGTGACGATCTCGGCCATCCCGTCGCCATCCACATCGCCGCAGGTCACCCGCACGCCCTGCTGGTTGGTGCCGTAGGCCATGTAGCTCACCGCCGGGATGGCTGCGGCCGTCCCGGCGTCCACGTTCCAGCCCCGGACGTGCGGGCCGTAGACACTGCCCGGGCCGGCGCCGGTGACGATCTCGTCCCGGCCGTCGCCGTCGATATCGCCCGCGGCCACGTTGACCCCCCACTTGGGTGTGCCGTAGGCGAAGTAGTTGACCCCGGCCATGGGCTCCATGGCGGTGCCGGTGTTGGCGAAGGCCCGGACGTGGGGGCCGAACACCGCGCCGGGTCCGGCGCCGGTGATGATCTCGTCCCGCCCGTTGCCGGTGAGGTCTCCGCAGACCACGTTGACCCCGTATTTGTTGGTGCCGTAGGCCAGGAAGCTGAGCTCGGGGATGGCTGACCCGGTGGCGGTGAATCCGCGCACGTGGGGTCCATACACCGCGCCCGGGCCGGCGCCGGTGATGATCGAGTCGATGCCGTCACCGTTGATGTCGCCGGTGGTGACATTGACCCCGAAGGAGTCGGCGCCGTAGGCCGCGAACTCGGCCACCTGGGCCGCATCCTGCTCCGGCGGGAAGACGCGGACCAGCGGCGGGTTGCTCTCCGCCGGGCCGGGACCGGCCACCAAAAACATGTCGGGCGGCGGCGCGCTGCCGTGGGTGAACTGGGCGTAGTAGACATCCTGCTCGCCGTTGAGAGTGGCGGCGAAGGCAAGGTGGGCGGCATTGTCGTGCGAGACCATGTGGATATAGTCGCCTATCTTGTTCTGCTGCGGCCAGCCGATCCGCGGGTCGAAGTCGCTGGTGATCCGCATGTTGTCGGCCCAGGTCACGCCGGCGTCCTCGGACCAGCTGTAGTAGAGCGAGGAGTCGTAGGAGCCGGGCCCGTCACGGGTGTCGAGCCACGCCGCGTCGATGCGGCCGTTTGGCGCCACCGACATGGCGCCGAACCACTGGTAGTCGCCGGTGCCCGGGTCGTCGTTGACCCGCACAGAACTGCTCCAGGTGTCTCCGCCGTCGGTGCTGCGGGCGAAACGAACGTCCAGCGGGTCGGGTGAGCCGTTGGGTTCCACCGAGGCCAGCAGGTAGACGTTGCCGTTGGTCGGGCCGCTGGAGTGATCGGTGGCGACCCAGGCCTGGCCGAGGAGCCCGCCGGGGTTTGGGCCGCCGCTGGTGCCCAGGCTGCCGCCGAGGCTGACGTTGCGGTTGAAATCCCAGCCCACGGTCTGGCCGGCGTCCCGGGCGTTGGTCGACTTGGTCACGATGAAGCCGTCACCGGCCACGTAGAGCTCGCCCTCCGGACCGACACAGAGCGTGCCGTAATAGGGGTAGCCGGAGACCTGAAGGCAATTCTCGTAACTGGCGCCGCCGTTGGTGGAACGGGTGAAGAAGCCGGGGTCGCAGGTGCTGTAGGGATAGCTCCAGAAGGCGTAGATGTGGCCGTCCCCCATCCCTCCGGTGCTGTCGATGGCCATCCACTGCTTGTCGCCGCCCTGGGCGAAGGTGCCGGCGTCCCAGGTCATCCCGCCGTTGGTAGACTTGTAGACATCGCAGTAGTAATCGCTGCCGTCGACGGTGAGGCTGTTGTAGTAAAAGGTGCCCGCGGCGTCCGAACCGAGTACCGGGTCGGAGCGGAAGACGCCGGGGTTGATCGGCCCGGGGAAGGTCCAGTTCTGGCCGCCGTTGGTTGTGTAGCCATAGCCGGCCTGGCGGAAGTCGTTGGAGACGGTGTCAAACTGCCGCCAGCCGATGCACATCCGGTTGGGGTTGGTGGGGTCCACCGCGATGGAGGGTTCGTTGCCCGCGTCGCCGACGATGTTGTCACCGTTCTCATCCACGTTGACCTGGACCACGAAGAAGCTGGGCCCGGAGCCCCGGTAGGCCGGGGATCTGGGCTGGCTCTCACGCGGGACCGGCACGTATGCGTCACCCATGGTCTCGTGGTGGCCGGCCTTTTCCGGCTCGGCGGCCGGCGACCAGGCGCAGACCAGGCAGACCAGGATCGCTGTCAATAGTGTCAACGGGTAACGCATGCTCTTGAACCTCCACATATCTCTACCGTTTCGTATACTCAAATAATCTGTCCGAATTCCCATACGGCGCTTTTATTGTATGGATTTACCTTTCATCAGTCAACAGATTGTTTATTTTTATCCATGCTGTTTCGCCCCTGACGCGGATTTCCCATACAGTGTCGGGGGCCGATCCCGAGCCTCGACGGGCCGGGGGCAAAGAGGATACCATCTCCGGTGGAAAATCGAGAGGAAGAAATGACGCCATTCGAGCCCCCCGAATCCGGTGAGAACATGGTGGAACGTGTGGAGCCGGTGCCGCGGCCCGGGACGGGGGCCACCACGCTGCTCCTCGGCCGCGCCGGTGAATCCGCCGGGCCACCCGGTCCGGAGCACCTGGAGCGGCTCTGCCGGCTTTTCGCCCGCTTCCCCTACGAGAACGTGACCAAGATCATTTGCCGGGGAACCGATCTCTCCGCTATCCCCCGGTTCCGTGGGCCGCAGGAGGTGGTGGACGGCTTTCTCCAGTCCGGCGCCGGCGGCACCTGCTTCAGCCTGACCAACCTCTTTCTCCAGGTGCTGGCCGACTGCGGCTACCACGCCGTGCCCTTCCTGGCCCGGATGGGCCGGCGGGAAAATGTCCATTGCGGCCTGATCGTCCGGCTGCCGGCCGGCGGGCGCGCCCTGGTGGACCCCGGCTACCTGGTGGACCGGCCGATTCCCCTGGCGCCGGGACGGGTTGAACACCGAACCGGCAGCGCCCGGGTCCTGCTCGAGGGTGACGGTGAACGCTTTCGTCTCTCCACCCTTGCCGCCGGGGTATGGAAGGAGCGGTACCGCTTTGTGGACCGGGCCCCGGGAGCGGGGGAGTTCCTCGCGGCCTGGCGGTCGAGTTTCAGCGGGCCGGGGATGAACCAGCTTTGCCTGACCCGCGGTATTGACGGGGGCTACGTCTATCTCCATGGCCGCCACCTGCGGCGGGTCACCGGTGACGACAAGCAGGTGCGCAAACTTGGACGCGGCGACTCGGTGGCCGTGGCCGAGCCCTTCGGCATCGACCCGCTGCTGGTGGACCGGGCAATGGAGGTGTTAACGTCTCTGCGGAGGGACGAGTGAGGGGAAGGGCGATTCAAGTTATAATTTGAATATATCTGGATAATCATTTTTAGTGGTAGTTGAAAAAATCCGCGGCCTCGAAGTGAGACCTATGCTCGCTGAAACAGCGAAGCAAACACAGGGGGAATTTGACAGGAGGAAATACAGCGCGTTCATAATCATTTTAGCGCTCGCATTGTTTGCCGGTTCACTTCATGCTGAAGATAAGACGAAGAATAATAAGCTGATCGGTGTCATCTTACCGTTCACTTCTCCATTTTCCGGTATC
>JAQAZP010000288.1:0-15190 GCA_032127265.1 Acidobacteriota bacterium | reverse complement strand
ATCTCGTCGGTGCCGTCACCGTCGAAGTCGCCGCAGGCCACATTGACCCCGTATTTGTTCACACCGTAGGCATAGACGTTGGTTCCCAGCACCAGGTCGCCGCTCAGCTCGTAGGCCCGGATCCGAGGCGGCGCCTCGGGGTCGGGTCCCGGCCCGCACACAACCTCGGTGACCCCGTCACCATCGATGTCGCCGGTGGCCACGTTGACCCCGTAGCCATATGCACCGAAGTGAATCCGCTCTGAAAACTGCACGTCGCTGCCGGAAAGGAAGGAACGGAAAGCGGGTGGATTAGTCGCACCCGGTCCGGGGCCCGCCACAATCATCGACGTGTTGGGATTGTCATCGGGCCAGGCAACGTAGGTGTAGTTCTTGGCGGGGAAGTTCATCCCGGGGTTGAGAAAGCCGTTGCCCAGGTTGGCCACCACCATGATCAGCCGCTCGCACTGGTTGACCTCGTCCACCTGGATCCAGAGGGACTGGGTGTCCTGGGGCACGTCATAGGTCTCGTAGCTGAAGGCGCCGCCCACCTCGTAAACCTTGAGGACCGCCAGCTTCCAGACCATGGGGTAGCCATTGTGCTCCGCATCACCGGAGAAGAAAATGGTCAGGTCGGTCTGGTTGGTGACCGCCTCGTCGAAACGGACGTAATTTACGCCGAAGAATTCGGGGGCATTGGGCAGGTTGTCCGGACAGACCGCCGGGAGGGTTGTGTGGCGGTGCTCGGCATCCACCGCCGCCTGACCAAATTCCTCGCCATAGGTGTAGTGAGCGCCGTCGGACAGCCAGGGGCCGCAGAGATAGCGCCACTCCGACAGTTCCATGATCAGGTCGTAGAGTGTCAGGTCGGCGCCCCCCGGGCCTCCGCCCGGATCGTAGATGGCCGCGAAGTGGGGCAAGGCGTCGAAGGTGTTGCGTTCGTCATTGCCCGGTTCGTCCCGGCACCAGTCCCAGATCTCCCTGATCACCGTGGAATCCCACTGGTCCACCCGTTCGCAGAAGAATTCGGGCCACATGAAACCGCCGTACTGGTAGAGGCCGAGGTCGTCGTTGTCGAAACCGCAGACCGGCCGCCAGGGATCCCGCTGAAAGTAGGTGGAGTAGCCCCAGGCATCGCTGTCCCACTCGGGGTAGACCCGCGGTTCGACCCACACGGCAGTATTCTCGTAGAACGAGGTGGTGGTTTCGTAGGCCATGGCCATCTGGCAGGCATGGTTGAACTCATGGCTGGAGGTGGTCTGGATAACGCTGTCGGCACTGAGGCCGCGGCTGTGTACGATGTGCGAGCTGCGGTCGTTCCACCAGGTGCCCTCCACCTGGGACTCGGGTGAGGTATACCCCAGCACTCCCGGGGAGGTGCCGCTGAGATAAACGTCATAGTCATCGCTCCCCTCCACGCCCATGTCGCCGGGCGGCGGGAAGAAGCCCATCTCGTTGCACTCCACCTGCCAGCTGTATTCGTAGGCCTCCAGTGTTTTCTGGGCCCTGGTCCCCTGGCTGGTCTCTTCGTAGTGCACCCGCAACGGGATCACCGAGGACTGCAGGGTGTAGGAGAAGGAGGGCCGGGCACCGATGGCCGGCAGGTCGGGCAGCCCGGCGTTGCCGCCGAGCCACTGGCGGTCAGCCTCGCTCAGCAGGTGGTAATTGTCCACGATCTCCTTGATCACCGGCGTGGCGCAGGGCACCGCTACGTCGAAGTGTTCCTTCAGCCGGTCGGGGAGCAGGTCCCATTTCTTGAACCAGAGGATTTTCAGCCGCAGCGACATGCTGTAGTCGATTTCCCCGTCATCGTGCATCCGGGCAATGAGTTGCGGCACGTTGAGACGCTGATCCGCAGACGGTTCCGTCTCGGCGGCCTGACCGGCCTGCAGCAGCGGAGCAATGCAGGCCAACGCCAGAACGAGACAGAGTATCAAGCCGTATGATTTCGTCTTCATCGTTTCCCCCCGGTCCGCTGGTCCGGGCACATCTTGCCCGAGCGTCCATTCAAATTATCCGGTCTGCCGCTGCTGGCGTGTTTCCTTGCGGGCCAGCAACTCCAGACGGTGAGCCGCCACGAAGGAATCGGAGAATTCTTCTCTCGACTCGGCCTGCCGGTAGTAGTGTTTGGCCGCATCGAGATCACCGCTTCCAGCCTCGATGTCTCCGAGGCGGATCAGGCACCAGCCTGCAGCCCATTGGTTGATCCCCGATCCCAGGCTGAGGTAATCGCGAAACCCCGTCCTGGCATTCCCGGGTTCTCCGCGCTGGAGATACAGCTCCCCCAGCAGGTAGGACAATAGCCCGCTGTTGCCCTTGATCTGGCGCAGGAGATCCAGATGCTGGAGGGCGGCGTCGAGATCCCCGGCGATCCAGTTGCGGAACACCGGGTACAGGTCGGGCCCGTATCCGTCGTCATTCAACCTCTGGGGAAGTTTCTTGATCCGCTTGCGGTGACGGCCGCTCTCGTCCCCCCGCTGGACACTGCGCAGGATGGCCGAGTACGCGTCCACGTCTCCGGACAGCAGGTGGAGCCGGGCCAGCGAATAGGCGGCCACGGGCTGGACCCAGATCGGCCCGCTCCCGTCATTCTCCATCACCAGGAGCAGGTTTTCGTAAGCGGTATGCAGCGAATAGTTCTTCAGTTCCAGTTCCGCCCGGAGGATGCGGAAGACGTTGTGGTGGTATTCCAGGTAGGGCGCCACCCCTCGAGCGACCTTGTCATCGGCCTCGTCCAGCAGTTCCCGGGCCTGGTCCAGGGCACCCAGTTCGGACAGGGCCTTGATGGTGAGGCTGAGAAAGAGCGGATTTTCCGGATACTGGCGGCGCAATGTGCGCAGGTGGGAGAGCGCGTGGTTGTGCCGGTCTTCGCCGTTGGAGTAAATGGTGGCCAGTGCTACCCGGGCCATGGGCCCGAATCGCTTGCTCTGCAGTGCGGCCTTTTCCAGGTAGAGCAGCCCCAGACGGGAATCTCCGGGGGGGAAAAAAAGGAGCCGCTGCAGGCTGCGCACCAGGGCCGAAGAGAGATCGGCATAGTAGAGGTAGAGGCCCAGTGAAAAATAGGTGTCCGCGATCTCCGGGTTGGTTTGCCGCACCCCATCCAGCAACTTCTGGCCCTCGCGGGCATGCCGTGCCGCGGAGAGGTAGTTGCCCCGGGCCACCTGCACCTGCCCAGCCATGGTGATCAGGTTGCCCATCAGAGACTTGTATTCGGGCGGACAGTTTTCTTCCGTCAGAGAACTGCGGCAGTAGCCGATCCCCCGCTCCACCACGGTGAACAGCTGGTCCTGGACCGATGGCTCGCCGAAATCCTCGGCCATCAGCCACCAGTAGCCCATGGCCAGGTCGGTCTCGTCCTCCAGGCTCCAGCCCGGCTGATCCCGCCTCTCCAGGCACTCATCGATATATTGACGAATGAACCCCCGGTGCAGCAGCTGCCAGCGGGCTTCCCGCTCCTCGTCGGCCGTTTCTGAGGCCCACGCCCCGGCCGAGATGAAGAAAACCAGCAGAATAAGTAGAATCCGGCCCGTTCTGCATACCATTACAGCAAACTCCAATCCAGCCCGGTCGACCCCGGGGTTCCAGGTTCGCGCCGCGTCCGCGGCAGACCCGGTGATTATACATGGTGGACCGCCGGACCGCCAAAACTTGGTGGCAGGATGTTGATCCGTAGACGTTTATGGAGTACATTTCTTTTTTCCACGCCTCACCGGCAATCGGGCCCGGCGGTCCGCCGGCAGCGGGCCCGCCTGAACGAACTCCACCACGCAGGAAGGACATCATGGCTGAAGGTCAGGACAAGGCAACGCGAAAAAAATTCCCGCCATCCTACTGGCTGGTGATTCTCTTCGAATTCTTCGAGCGCGGTTCCTATTACGGGATGATGAGCATCCTTTCGGTCTATTTCACCGATGAGCTGTTCTTCCGCAAGGAGAGCGTGGGGATCATCAAGAGCACCATTCAGCCGTTGCTCTATTTTCTGCCGATCATCAGCGGCGCCCTGGCCGACCGCTTCGGCTACCGCAAGATGCTCACCCTGGCTTTTGCCTTCCTCGGTCTGGGCTACTTCATCACTGCCCGGGTCACCGACTATGGTCTGGTCTTCCTCGCCCTGGTGGTGATGGGCTTCGGCGCCGGGATGTTCAAGCCGATCATCTCCGGCACCATTGCCCGGGTCACCGACAAATCAAACTCCACCATGGGGTTCGGCATCTACTACTGGAGCATCAACCTCGGCGCCTTTCTCTTCCCGCTGATCCTGGTGCCCTGGCTGAAGAGCACTCTTGGCTGGCACTGGGTGATCTATGCCGCGGCCATCGGCACCGGCAGCATGCTCATCCCCACTCTGCTCTTTTTCCGTGAACCGCCCCGTCAGGAGACTGAGGAACAGAAAAGGAAGCGGGAAACAGCCGAACAGTCCAAACCGTTGCTGCCTACCATCGTCACCACCGTGGCCAACGCCTTCGAGATCGTCTACAGCCCGGTAATTCTGATCTACAGCCGGCTGCGGCCCTCCGTTGGTGGAACTGCCCTGCTGGTGGCGGTCCTGGCGGCCTTCCTCGGCTTCGCCTCCTTGGACTACAGTGGAACCCGGGAGGCCTCGATCCAGACGAACCACGTGCTGGTTGCCGACGACAACCCGCTGGTGATGCTGCGGGTGGACCGCGACCAGTTGCGGGCCGAATCCTTCGCGGTCAGCCACAGGCAGCTGCTCCGGCCGGGAAACCAGGCCCTGGTACTGGTGGCGGCGAGCACGGCTGATCCGGAAGCCGACCCGGGGTACGACCTTCCGCTCCCCGATGACCTCGACCTGGTGGTGGATGTCCAGAACCCGCAGGGCTGGAACGGGTTCTCCGGTGAGCTGCTGGTAGCGCTGCAGCAGCAGTTTCAGTTGACGGCACTGACCGCCGAGACACTGGACAACGGTCTCCAGGCCCTGTCCGACGGACGGGGCAACCTGGTGCTGGTCACCGTCTACAAGCCGAACCGCTACGAGGCGTTCAAGGATCAGCTGCTCGCCGATCTGAGGGAGCACCCCGGTCTGACCGGACTGTCCGGCGAGACCCTCGAAAGCTGGATCGTGTCCGGGGACAGCAGGACGACCCTGGTCCTGACCGTCTCCGGCGAGGGGACAGGCACCGAACCCCTGGCCATCAAGCAGGAATCGGAGGGCCGCTTCGCGGTGCGCCTGGCCGAGTTGCCCGGCACCGATGAAGCGCGTCACGAACTGCTCACGGCGCTTCGCGCCCAGCCCGGGCTGACTGTCCTCTCCGCCACGACCCTTGACCGCCTGTTGGAGGATACCGCCGCGCGGCCGTTTTTCTACCTCTTCGTCGCCCTGCTGCTGACCATGGCCACGGTGATCCTGTTCCTCGAACGCTGGTTCAAGAACTCCTCCACCGGCGGACGGGCCGTCTGCCTCGTGGGCATCGGCCTGGTGATGCTGATCGCCTTCTGGGTCCTGCCCGGGCTGAGTCTCTTTGCCAGAATCCTGTCCACGGTGATCTTCTCCACCGTGCTCTCACTGCTGATCATCGAACAGGACGACCCGCAGCGCTTCCGCGATCACTTCCGCTTCCTGCTGATGATCTTCCTCTACTCCGGGTTCTGGGTCCTCTACTTCCAGATGTTCGATTCGGTCTGCTGGTATGTCAAGGCCTATGTTGACGCCACACCGCTGAACAACATGATGAACGCCATGCTGGGTGGGATGGGAATCAATAACTGGCGTTTCGACGTGGAGCACGTCACCGTGATCAACGCCGGGACCATCATCATTCTCCAGTTGCTGGTCTCCAAGCTGGTCAAAAACACCAAGGCGTTGCCCACCATGATCTTTGGCATCCTGCTGGGGACCATCGGCATGGCGATCCTGGCCATCAACACCAGTATCTGGGTTTTCCTGCTGGGTATCGGGATCTTCTCCGTCGGCGAGATGACGGCGCACCCCAAATTCATCAGCTACATCGGCCAGACAGCGCCGCGGGACAAGGTGGCGATGTATATGGGATACATCTTTCTATACGGGGTGATCGGCAGCAGCATCGGCGGCGTGCTGGGGGCCAACCTCTACGTCAAATTTGTCGACGAGCTGAACCGCCCCAAGACCCTCTGGCTGATCTTCAGCCTGATCGGGGTGGCCACCATTATCGGTCTCTGGCTCTACAACCGGTTCCTCGCCGCACCCCAGGAGGCCGAGGCGGAAAGCGCCTGACCCGAGTTGAGCCTCGAACCCGCCACCTGCCGGGGTGGTGGGTTGACAGATCCGCCCGGTTGCGCCCGGGAGGGCCGCCCTCTATTCCTGTCCGCCCTTCCACCGGCACATATACAGTGAGACTGGCACATGGCCCCGTTCCCCAGACACCTGCTGCTCCTGGTGATGGCAGCCGCCCTGCTCCTCCAGGTCGGCTGCACCAGGGAGCCCGGAATTCACCTCGACCTGCAGGTCACCCGAATACAGCTGATGCAGGGTGGTCCCCTGCTGCTCAACCTCGATTACCATTGGCGGCGGGATGCCGGTTTCACCCTCGACTTCCAAAGACCCATGGTCTACGTCCACTTCCTCGACGATGACAAGAAAATCTTCTTCCAGGATGACCACGCACCGCCACCGGGAGTGCTCTACGGCGACGGCAGCGGCCAAACGGTGCACTATCAACATTGCGGGGTTCTGCTGACCACCGATCCAGCCCTGTACGAAATTCTGAAGCGATCCCGGATCAGAATCAGAAGCGGGTTCTATGAAATAACGGAGATGACCAGAAAATACGAGGTGCTGGACACCCGGATGAGGCCCACGGCCCGTCCGTCCGCCTTGCCCACGATCACCGCCCTGGAAGGAGCAGCCGCTCCACCCGAGGCCGGCACACGGCTCACCTCCCTGCCGCTGCGGCTGCATTCAAGCAAAATCTGGGGTCCTGGATCGGTGGATCCCCTGGCCACCTGGTTGATCCCCGAGGAGCAGGTGGCACTGGTCAGGGACCGCGCCTCCGACCCTCCCGGGGCACTGGGCATCGAGATGCCGCCCCGGACCTCGGCTGAATTCGTCCTCCGGCCGGCAGCCGGTTCGCACGTCGTGTTCACCCCCCTGGCCCGCTCCCGGGCCCTGTTTCGTGTCAAGCTGCACCTGTCCGATGGCGATGAAACACTCCTCCTGGAGCGGACCATTACCGGCAAGGGGACGGAAATATCACTGCCCCTGCCGGCCACGGGGGATGAGCCGGTTGGCATCCGACTGGAATGCGAGGGCCCCGATCCAGGTGTGTGGTGTGATGCCCGGCTAATCGAACCCGAGCTTCGCGTGCCCAGGGACCCGGAGCTGCAGGGCAAGCTGGTTGAAATCCGGAATGAGGCCCGGGACTGGAATGTAGTGCTGGTTATTCTCGATGCCACCCGGGCCGACGCCCTCTCCAGCTACGGCAACCCGCAGCGCACCACGCCAACCCTGGACCGCATCGCCCGCCGGAGTGTCCAGTTCACCGAGGCCCATTCTTCAGCGTCCTACACCATCTCCTCCACGGCCAGCCTGTTTTCCGGACTGTATCCATCCACCCACCGGGTTCTGGACTGGAAGGATCGCCTGTGGGAAGGATTCCCCGTGCTGGGCGAAGCACTGTCGAACGCGGGACTACTCACCGCGGCCATCGTTGCCAACCCGTGTATTTCCAAGACGTACGGGATGGAACGAGGGTTCGGTCATTTCGTTGTCGTTCCCGTGGTAAAAGATGGACGGATGGATTCGGCAGCGGTGAACAGCTGCCTCGAGGAGCTGACCCCGCAACTGGCTGCCCCCGGAGTCTCCTCATTTTTTCTCTACCTGCACTACCTCGAACCACACATGCCCTATGATCCTCCAGAACCGATCCGGGAACTGGTCACGCGCGGGTCCAGCACCCCTGACCTGGTCCCCACCGTGGAAAACATCCGTGATCCGGAACATGCGCGGGGTCTGGAGAGGGAGCAGCTGGCGGCGCACTATCTCACCCTGTATCACGGCAATTTGACCCATGTGGACTTCCAGCTGGCCAAGGCCCTGGCCCGCCTGGGGCAAGAGGGGCTGCTGGACCGCACCCTGCTGATCATCACCTCCGATCACGGGGAAGCGTTTCTCGAACATGGACGGATGCTCCACGGTTCCACTGTCTACAGTGAAGAAATCCATGTCCCGCTGCTGATCCGGTTTCCGCCGTCGCGGCAGAATCTCTCCGGCATCAGCAGGCATCCGGTGAGCACAGTGGACACCACGGCGTTTCTACTCCAGTTGCTCGGCCCGGCCCAGAGCCAGCTGGCCGGCACCATCGAAGGGAAAAGTTACCTTCCGTCCCTGCTGGGCCACGACAATCCCACCGAGGAGATGACGTTCTTAATAGCTGCGCTCGATCAACCATTTAGCGGCGGCCTGTTCAATGACACCCACAGCCTGGTGGTGGGGCCAGGCGGCGTCGAATTGTTCGACCGAACCACCGATCCGTACGAATTGTCCCCCGACCCGAAACTGGATTCGCTGGTTCGGGGCTATCTGTATCAAAGGTTTTACACTCACCTGACATCCAGGTCCTGGGAAGATCCGGGAGACGCCGAATCGGGAATCGCCACAGCCGACCAGGCGCTCAAGAAACAGCTGGTGGCCCTCGGCTATACCCAGGAATGAGCCTTGACACAGCAGTAATACATTGTAATAATTCCGTTCACGAGGCTCGATCATCAGGAGTGCGGCAGGGGGCTGTACCATGAAACGAAAAAAACCTGAAGTGATCACCTTCAAGGTGGACGAATCGCTGCTCGAGGCGATGGAGAACATCCCCAATCGCTCCGAGTTTATCCGCCACGCCGTGCAGGCCGCCCTGGAGCACAGTTGCCCGCTCTGCAACGGCACCGGGGTAATGACCCCCGAGCAGCAGGACCACTGGAAGACCTTCTCCGCCAGCCACCAGCTCCGGCGGTGCGAGGAGTGCCGCGAAATGCACCTGGTCTGCGAAAAGGAGCAGGTATGAACCGCCGGTCCGCACTGCTGCCGTTTCTGCTGATCCTTTTGCTGCCCTCGTTCTGCTGCTCCCCCCCCGAGGCGGTGGACAGCGGCAATGAGACCCGGTTCCAGGTTTTTGTCAGCATCCCGCCGCAGAAATTCTTTGTCCAGCGTATCGCCGGCGACCTGGTGTCGGTGGACGTGCTGCTTCCACCAGGCCAGTCACCGGCAACCTACGAACCCACGCCGCGGCAGATGGACCGGTTGTCGGACTCGGTGCTCTATTTCCGCGTCGGCGTCCCTTTCGAGGAACGGCTGATGAAGAAGATCACCGACACCATGCCCGGGTTGGCCGTAGTGGACACCAGGCAAGGGATCGACCTGAGACGGATGGAGGGAGGCCATCACGGCGACCATTCCCACCAGGCCGGTGCAGCGGATCCGCACACCTGGCTCGACCCGCGGCTGGCTATGGTCCAGGCCCGCACGATCCACGATGCCCTTGCGCAGCTCCTTCCCCAAAGCACTACCGAACTGCAGGACGGACTGGACCGGCTGACCGCCGAACTGCAGCAGATCGATCACCGGCTGGCCGAGGCTCTGGAGCCCCTGCGCGGCCGCAGCATCTACGTCTTCCACCCGGCTTACGGGTACCTGACGGACGCCTATGGCCTGACCCAGGTGGCGGTGCAGATCGAGGGCAAGGAACCGAGCGCGAAGATGCTGGCCGACCTGATCGCCGGGGCCCGGCGGGACGGGGTAAAAGCCATTTTCCACCAGCCGCAGTTCTCCCGCAGCAGCGTCGAGACGCTGGCCCTGGAGATCGGCGGCACGGCCGTGGCGCTTGATCCGCTGGCCGAAGACTACCTGGCGAACCTCGAGCAGATGGCCACCGTGATCAGCGACAACCTGAAGGCGGGAGCGGAGTAGCGATGCCCGACCCTGGCAGCCCAGCAGCGATCAGCGCCCGGAACCTCACCTTCACATACGGTGGCCCGCCGGTGCTGGAGGATGCCACCTTCACCGTGGAACAGGGCGATTTCGCCTCCATCGTCGGCCCCAACGGCGGGGGCAAAACCACCCTGCTCAAGCTGATCCTGGGGCTGCTGCAGCCGGCGCGGGGCGAGATCCTGGTGGCCAACCGCCCGGCGGCCGAGGCCCGTCCGCTTATCGGCTACATGCCGCAGCACGCGAATCTCGATCCCAGTTTCCCGATGAATGTGACCGAAATCGTGCTGATGGGCCGGCTGAAGCGCGGGATGAAGCCCGGTCCCTTTGGCCGGGAAGACCGCCGGCAGACGGGTGAGATCATCCAGATGCTTGGTCTGGAGGATGTGCGCCACCGGTCCCTGGGTGAACTCTCCGGCGGTCAGCGCCAACGTGTGCTCATCGCCCGGGCCCTGGCCTGCCGGCCGGAAATCCTGCTGCTGGATGAACCCACCGCGCACCTCGACCTGCACCTGGAAGACGAATTTCTCGAAATCCTCAAGGAACTGAACCGGCGAATGACCGTGGTGATGGTCTCCCACGACCTGGGATTCGTGGCCAGCTGCGTCAACCGTTGCATCTGTGTCAACCGCCACGTGCACCTGCACCCCACCAGCGCACTGAAGGACGATCTGATCCGGAGCATGTATGGCGACAAGGTCCGCCTGATCCGCCACGACGTGGATTTCCCGGAGGCCGGAGGCAAATGAACGAGTTTCTCCAGGCCCTGAGCGAGCATGCCTTCCTGCAGCGGGCGTTGCTGGCCGGGCTGATGATCAGCCTGGCCTGCGGCATAGTGGGCACCTACGTGGTCTCCCGCCGGATCACCTACATCGCCGCCAGCGTGGCCCACTGCGTGCTCGGCGGCATGGGCGCGGCCCGCTACCTGCAGGTCGTCCACGGTTGGGCCTGGTTGACACCGCTTTACGGCGCACTGGCGGCGGCGGTGGCCGCCGCGGTGATCATCGGCCTGATCAGCCTCAGGGCCCGTGAGCGGGAAGACACGGTGATCGGCGCGCTCTGGGCCATCGGCATGGCCGCCGGGGTGCTCTTCATCTCCCGGACCCCGGGATACAACGAAGACCTGATGAGCTATCTCTTCGGCAATATCCTGGTCATCTCCACCCTCGATCTGTGGCTCATCTTCTCCCTCGACCTTGTGGTGGCCCTGATCACCCTGATCTTCTACCGCCAGTTGCAGGCCGTCTGCTTCGACGAGGAGTTCTCCCGGCTTCGGGGCCTGCGGGTGGAGTTCCACTACCTGCTGTTGCTCTGCCTCACCGCTCTCACCGTTGTGCTGCTGGTGACCGTGGTGGGCATCGTGATGGTCATCGCCCTGCTCACCCTTCCGGCGGCCATTGCCGGGTATTTCTCGCGCTCCCTGTGGCAGATGATGCTGCTGGCCACCGGGATCTGTGCCCTGTTCACCTCCTCCGGGCTGGCCCTCAGCTACGGACCCAATCTGCCTGCCGGCGCCACGATCATCATCCTGGCCGGCGCCGCCTACCTCGTGGTGGCCACGGGACGGACAATTGTCCGTAGAGCCGGAAAAAACCGGCCCTCCCATGCGCCCGGAAAATAATTGACTTAATTCATCCAAGTTACAATATTTCCAACATTTATGTGAGAAATGACTGGAATTTCATCAACTGATAGTTTATATTGAATTGCAGAGTTATTTACTAGGGAACCTCCGGAGGATACTGGGGCCGGAGGACGGGTTCCCAACCTATCGGATCCGGACGCCAGATCCCGGGTCCTGTTGTTCCTGTGGAGCCGCCTGGCCGTTACATGTGCCTGGCCGGCCAAAAATGCCATCGCCATCAACGAGTGTGCCCGAGTTGGTGGGGACTGTTCCTAAAAGGAGTTCGTTCATGCGTAACCGCGGTATGAAGGGTTGGATCTGTTGTTCCGCCCTCCTCGTTTTCCTCTTCTCCATGGGGCTCATGTTCAGCGCCGGCACAAGCCTGGCCACTGACAGGGTTGTGCTGGGAGAGCTCTTCTCCCGTGACAATTGACCATACTGCCCGTCCGCGGTACGCGGATTTGAAGATCTCGTCGCCACTTACAGCACCGACCAGTTCCTCCCCATCACCTGGTATGCCGCCGGCTACCCCGACAATATCCCCGAAGCCACTGCCCGGTTCTCCATGTACGGCATCGGCGGAGTGCCCGATGCCTGGTTTGACGGCTGGACCGAATCACTTGGCGGCCTGCCCTCGGGTTCCATGTTCTCCTATTACAACCCGATCGTCAGCAGCCACCTCGGATCGGCCAGCCCACTGTCGATCACGGCCAGCTATATTCGGTCAGGCCTCAATGTAACACTCAACGTCCACATCGACGTCACCGGTCTGATCTCTACCTCCAGCAACCGGGTGCACTTCATCGTCTGCGAAGACGGGGGTCACAACAATGTGAACATGTCCCGCCAGGCTCTGACCTACGAACCGTTCACCCTGACCGCTCCGGGCCAGGCGGTTGACATCATTCGGACCACAACCCTGTCCGCGGCCTGGACCAACCCGATCAACATCATCGTCTTTGTCCAGAGCCATGGTGGGAACACCGACGTGCTGCAGGCCGCCCTGGCCACCGAGGGGTGGGTGGGAGACACGGTGGGCGTCACCTTTGGCTGCACACCCAGCTCCGGCACCCTGCCCTTCAATTCCGGCATGTGGATCAGCCTGGAGAACCTCACCCCGTTCAGCCGGCTGGTTGCGGGCAAAATCAACGCCCAGATCGCCAACGGCACACTCTACACCAACTGGCGGGCGGGCTTCACCACGCTCAGCCCCCTGGAAATTTACAGCAGCAACTGGAACCAGAATTTCCCGGGCCTGCCGGTGCTGGTGGGTGAAAACGTGTTCACCCTCTTCGGCTATGATGTGACACCAGCGCCGTACAACCAGCCGCCCTACGCACCGGACGGCGACTCGGACAGCGCAGCCTGCACCATCACGGCCTACGCCCCCTGATCAGGCTGTGAGGTCAATGTCAAAAGCCCCGGTCATCACTCAAGTGACCGGGGCTTTTTTTGTATACCTGGCTTTATCGTTTACTTGGCTTTATCGTTTTAGTTCCAAAACCTCCTGTGTGGTTCGCGAACGAGGCGACGGCCGACGAGAAAGCGGAACATACTCCCGTTGGTATGTGAGCATCTCGAGGAGGCCGTCAACGAAGTTCCCGGACTGCACATGAGGCTTTGGACAAAAAAATACCCCCTGGCTCCCCTGTCAAAGACAAGCAGCGGAGGGGGTATTCATTCGCGAGACTGACCGCGTCAGACGGCCTCAGCTGCTGTAGGTAATCCAGTTACCGCACATGCCGCTGTAGACGTAGCTGCCGCTGGTGCCGCCGGGGCCGAAGCCGATGCCGGCACTGCCGCTGACCGACTCACTGCCGCCGAACCCGCCGCCCATGTGGCCGGTGAAGGTGTCATAGGCAGAACCAGTGTGCCAGGATCCCGGAGGGGGATCAGTGGTCTTACCACATGCCAAAGCCGAGGTCTCGAAAGACTTCTCACTCTTGATCACAGGCTTGCTGTACATTGCCTTCTTCATGAAACCCATCCCTTCTTGAGGTTGATAATTTTGCCACTCCAGCACAGACCCCTATTTCGGAATGGCTGCGAAACTATACCTTCTCACCTTCAACGAGTCAAGACCCATTCCGCACGTTTCTTCCCGTTGTTGGATCCCCGGTTTTCAACAGCGAACCAGGCACGCAAACCATGTATCGGGATAACGATGTAAGCAATTTACAAGTTTTCAGGTCGCAAGTCAATACGGTTTTCGAGGCCCTGTGCTGGCGGCCGGAATAGACGGCCCCTCCCGCCATCCGATCAACGCTCCAGCTCCGCGGGTTCGAAGATTCTCACCGTGCCGAAGAGGCCGTCATACCCGGCGCGCACAGTGAGCTGTCCCCGGCGGACCCGGCTCACACCCTCGGCCAGCAACCGGCCTCCGGCCGCGGCCAGGTCCTCCTCAGGCACATCGAGCAGGATGTGCAGCTCCGGTCCGAGACGAGTCAACAGATCGGTGTATATCCGCGCCACCCTCTTGGAGCCCGGCCCAACGCCTTCGATCTCGCCGATGATCTGTCCCAGCGCCACCAGCCGCTGAAAGGGCAGCGCCCGCGGGGACCGGCTGCCCACCGCGCGATCGGCCAGTGCCTCCACCCGGTGTGCCACCCCGACGGTGACCGGTTTGCCGCATCCCGGGCAGAGGCCGTCTTGCGCCAGGGTCTCCGCCGGGGTCATCCGTTCACCACAGGCCCGGTGCCCGTCCAGGTGATACTTGCCCTCTTCGGGGAAGAACTCCACCGTCCCCCGGCAGACCTCCGGATCGGCGGAGCGGAGCGCATCGAACAATCCGTCATACTCATCAACCATGGCCAGCAGGGTGGCTTCCCTGCCGATCCGGGATGGTGAATGGGCATCGGAACTGGAGACCAGAGTGTAGCGGTCGAGGCCGGAGACGCGCCAGTTCATCGGCGGGTCCGAAGAGAGCCCGGTCTCCAGGGCGAAGATGTGGCCGGACAGATCTCCGTAGCAGTCCTCGATGGCGTCAAAGCCGGACCGCGAACCGAGCACCGAGAACCAGGGGGTCCAGATGTGTGCCGGGATGAGCACCGCCCGCTCGGAGCTCTCCAGCGCCATGGACAGCAGGTCCCGACTGTCCAGGCCCAGGATGGGCCGGCCGTCCGAGTTCAGGTTACCCACTTTCCCCAGGATTGCGCTCAGCCGCTCCGCGGCCTGAAGGTCGGGGAGATAGACCAGATTGTGGACCTTGTGCACCTTGCCATCGCGCTTGTAGATGCTGCTGATCTCCACCTGGAGGACAAAGCGCAAATCGGCGGGACAGGAATCAGGCACGACATCGTTCCCCTCCAGGCAGGGATGATCACGCAAACGGTAGAACCCGTTCCCTTCGGGCACCAGCTTTTCCTTCAGTTCAGCCCGCCAGCCGGGGTGGGTGAAATCTCCGGTACCCAGGAGGCCCATACCCTTCTTCCGTCCCCAGCTCCACATCCGCTCAAGGTCAAAGTTGCGGCTGGTGGCCCGGGAGTACCTGGAGTGCAGATGAAGATCGACTGCCACTGTTTTCAAACGAAACCCTTCCCCCGATCCCTTTTGTCCCGACAGGCATAAAACCCTTGACGGCGATAAACAAAATGTTTATCGTAGATTTTGAATCGAGTCGTTGCCGACGGATCTACCCCATAACCGCCGTCGGAGATCCTGACGACCACCACCGG
>JAQAZP010000287.1:0-12860 GCA_032127265.1 Acidobacteriota bacterium | reverse complement strand
CTTGGCGGCGTCCACCGCCTCAGGGGTCAAATCCTCGTAACGCAGGCCCGAGGCCCACTCGGACAGGGTGTGGCTCACATAACGGCTCATGATCCGATCTTTCACTCCATATGTTTCATTGAATTCAGTTGCTAGACTTTTGTTCGGCAAAAACACGACGCCTTGATCTCGAGATCCGAGTTGGCCCAGGCCTGGCGGAACCTCTTGTCCACCTCCATGGCTTCGGCAGGGCGGCCGGTGAGACCGAGGCATTCGGCCAGGCCGTGGAGCGCCCAGCCGTTATCCGGGTGCACGCGCAGATCCTGGCGGTAGACCGCTTCGGCCTCCTCCACCCTCCCCTGCTCCAGCAGCAGCGCCCCCAGCGCGTGACGCACCGGCTCCATCCAGCCCCAAGGCTCGTCGTAGATCAGGGCGTCATCCTGCTCCACCGCCTCACGCAGCAGGGCAAAGGCCTTGTCGTAATGTCCACGGCGGTATTCCAACTCGCCCTCGGCAAAGGGCCGGGCCACTCCCAGCACCACCCGGGCCGGATTGTTGCCGATCAACGACTCTTCGGGCACGCGGCGGAAGGCCTTTTCAAACTTTCGCAGCTCACGCTTCGACTGGCGCACCTCACCGGTGGCGGCGTAGGCCACGCTGCGGGCGTAGTGCCAGAACGCCGTGGACACCGGCAGGTCATCCGGCGGGGCCGGCTCGTCGATCAACTCCTGCCAGAGACCGAAACGGATCATCACGTGCAGCGGCGTAGCCATGAACCCGTCGAGAAACTCGGGATAGGCCTGCACCATCTCCATCGGGATTTCCTGGACCAGTTCACGGGCCGCATTCATGGCCACGGCCCGCTGGCCGGTGAACATGGCGGCATAGGTCAGGAAGTGGTAGTTGTGCGCGCGATAGAGAGCATAAAACCCGCCGTGGCCGGCCTGCTGGACGTAGCGCAGGTCCGCCTCGATCCCCCTCTGGTTGGCGGTCACCGCTTTGCCATAGTGCCCCAGGCGAATGTCGATGTGGGAGGGCATGTGAACCAGGTGACCGGCGCCGGGGACCAGGTCCCGCAGGCGGTCAGCCGCGGCCCGGGCCCGGCCGGGGTCGGGGGATGCCTCACAGGTGTGGACGTAGAAGTGGTTGGCCCCGGGGTGGTTCGGCGCCATGGCCAGCACCGTGTCCAGGGTTTCGAGGATCTCCGGGGTCTCGGGCTGAGGTTCCCCATCAGGAGTCCAGAGGTCCCAGGGCCGGAGATCCATCATCGCCTCGGCATAGAGCGCCCCCACGTCCGGGTCACCGGGATGCCGTATCCAGACCTCCCGCATGGCCGCGGCGTACGCTTCGTCCAGGGGACGCCGGTCGACCGCCGGCTCTTCCTGGTAGCGTTCAGCCAGGGCCCCGATCAGGTCGCGCTCCACGGCGGAACAGTTGGTGATCTTCGCCTCTGCTTGCTTCAGCGCCGTCCAGGCCCGTTTCACCGCCTCGGCATCCATCTCCATGTTGTTGATGTTCGGGCCGCTGGCCAGGGCGATGCCCCACCAGGCCATGGCGAAGTCCGGGTCCAGGCGGACGGCTTCACCGAACGAAGCGATGGCCGCCTCGTGGTTGAAACCCCAGCACATCACCAGCCCCTGGTCGAACCAGCGCTGGGCCTCCGCCGATCCGGTGGTCACGGCACGGTTGTAGACCCCCAGATCATCGATCCGGGGCGCCGCCAAAGCCAGGCCGGCACTGCCGAAAACTATCAGTGACACCAGAACACACGACCACAGCACCGAAGTCCGTGGAGTCTGCATGGGGTGCTCCTTATGTGGCCCCCGCCGCCGGGGGGATTTGTTATCCCGAATCATGATAGATATATTTTATCGATTATGTCAATGGCAATCAAACACAACCCTTCACCCGCATCCGGCAGGAATATTGCAAATCCAGAGGGAGGAGGGTCGCCCCGCACCGCCGGCCGGGAGAGAACGCGGGATCCGGGCACGGGTTGGCCCCGTCGAAGATGCAGACCGTAAAGAGGTTCCGTCATTGGCGGCTGGTTCCGGCAGCCGGCATCACCCGGCAGCGGCACCACGGATCGATTTTCAATCCTGTAACTGGAATGACAAAATTGACAAGAAATCGGATAACCATCGGACCCGACCTCACCCAGCGGACACGACCGCAACCGAACGTTGATATTCTCGTGGTGGAAGACAACGTCAGCGTGGCCACCGTTCTGGAATCACGGCTGGAAAGCTTCGGCTATCGCATCTGCGGAATCGCCCGCAGCGGCAGTGAAGCCATCAACACGGCTTTTCGCAATCACCCGGACCTGATCCTGATGGATATCCTGCTGGAGGGGGCGATGAACGGCATCGAGGCGGCGCATGAGATCGGCAGCCGCAGCAACGTGCCGATCATTTTTCTCTCCTGCCTCAGCGAAGGGGAAGTGATCGACAGCGCCATCCGGACCAATCCCTATGGCTATATGGTCAAGCCCTATGACTACAACGAGCTTCGCTCGGCCATCGAAATCGCCCTGGTCAGGCACCGGGCGTCACAGGAACGGGAGCGGCTGATCCAGCAGCTGGAACGGGCTCTGCAGGAGGTGAAGAAGCTGAGCGGACTGCTGCCCATCTGCGCTTCGTGCAAGAAGATCCGTGACGACCAGGGCGGGTGGCACCAGATCGAGACCTATATCTCGTCCCATTCGGAGGCACACTTCACCCACGGTCTCTGCCCGCACTGTTTGAATGAAAACTACCCGCAGCTGTATGACGGGAAGGGGCGCCCCCGGGAATGACCGGCGACGCGGCTGGAGCAGTCCGGATCAGTCTTCCAGAACATCCCGGATCATCGAACGCAGAATTTTGAAACGATAGGGTTTGTGCAGGAATCCGGCCAGGCCTTCCCCGCGGAACCGGCCCAGCACATCCTCCTCGCTGTATCCGCTGGCCAGGATCACCAGGGCATCCTTGCGGATCTTCCGCATCTCGCGGAACGCCTGCTCGCCGTCCATCACAGGCATGGTCAGGTCGAGCAGCACGCAGTCGATTCGATCCGCATTGGCCTGGTAGATCTCAACCGCTTCCCGGCCATCGATGGCCACCAGCACGTCGAAACCCATCCGCTCGAGCATCCGCCGGCCCACCGTGCGCACCGGCTTTTCATCATCAACGATCAGCACGGTGCCGCAACCCCGCCACTGGGCCAGGTCGCCGTCCTCAGCGTTCGCCCTGTTCTGCTCCTCATTCTTCAGAAATGGGAAGAGAGCGAGAAATGTGCTCCCGCGGCCCGCCTCGCTCCACACCCGCAGTGCCCCGCCATGCCCCCGGACGATGCCCAGGGCGGCGGAGAGGCTGAGACCGCGGCCGGCAAACTTGGTGGAGAAATACGGGTCGCACAGACTTTCCATGGTCTTGCGGTCCATGCCGCAGCCGGTGTCCGTTACCTGCAGGAATACGCAACGGCCTTCCACCAGTTCGTGGCCAAACCGGGCATCCGCGCTGCAGGACTTACCGCAATCGAGGATCCCGGTGCGAACGGTCACCACCCCGGCATCCTGGTCGATGGCTTCGCGGGCATTGGTCACCAGGCTCCGCACCAGACGACGCAGCTGGATGGGGTCGGCAGCCACCCCGGGCAGGCCTTCGGGCAGCCGGTAGTCAAAGCCCAGGTTGCCAGCAGCACCGGCCTCCAAGCCTTCACGCATCCCGTTCACCACATCGGAAAGGTCCAGCGGTTCGACCTCCAGAACCCCCTTGTCGGCGTAGTCCAGCATCAGCTGGCAGATCTCCGCGGCCCGGGTGGAGGAGTCGTCGATTTCGTTGATATTCATCCGCACCGGCGAATCGTCCGGCAGATCCATCCGCGCAAGCTCGGCGTTCCCCTGGATGGTGGTCAGCAGATTGTTGAAATCGTGGGCGATGCCCCCGGCCAGAACCCCGAGGCTTTCCGGATTCCCGCTGCCGGGTTTCACAGGCTCGTGCTGATGTTCAGTTCTGCCGGCCGCTTCCCCTCCGGGAATGGTCCGGGCCACCAGGATAGAGCCGGCCAACCTGCCGTCGGAGCCCTGGATCGGCGACGCGCTGACGAGGCATTGCCCCAGCCGCTGGAGCGTCATCTCCGCATCATGTTCCCTACCGTCGATGAGCAGTCGGGCATTGGGGCAGCCGGGCGGAGGAGCATTCTGGCCGTGGAGCAGTCCGGGATAGAATCGGCCCCGGGCTTCCTCCGGGTCCATCCGGAGCTGCCGGGACATGGTCCGGTTGATCCGCACCACCCTGTTGTTCAGGTCGATGATCATGAGTGCATCAGGAATGGCGTCCAGAGCGCCGTGCTCCAGTCCGGGCCAGGAAGCATCCAGCAGTTCCGGGCCCTCGGCGGGCAGGTGCCGCACCTCGGAAGTGTTCGAAGGTGTCATAATCGCGTCCCCTGTTCTCCGACAACATTTGATCACGCGGGGTTTGTTTATGAATATTTTTATCCCCGCGCTCCCCAGGGCCCGCCAGGCGGGTCAAGGGAAGTTCCATTCAGATTTTTTATCGGGAAAAGGATCGAATCAGTTAAGACGTTTTTGAAAATCTGAGGCGGGACATGAAAAAAGGCGCCCCGGGGGGCGCCGGTTTGCGGTTCGGTTCTGGGTCAGGCAACGGACGATCAGGTCGTGGGCGCCCCGCCGGCAACACCCTTGCTGTCGGTCAGGACCTTGCTCAGGGAAGCAACCATTCCGCCCACGTCGGAGAGGTTTGAAGGGATGATCAGCGAGCTGCCGGTCTGGGCCAGCTTGCCGAACTCGCCGAGATACTGCTCGGCGATGCGCAGGTTGACGGCGTTCATACCGCCCTCCTCGTTGATCGCGGTGGCGATGGCGCGGATGCCGGCGGCGGTGGCCTCGGCCACCTTCTCGATCTCGGCGGCCCGGCCCTCGGCCTCGTTGATCCGCTTCTGCTTCTCACCCTGGGAGCGGGCGATCAGTTCCTGCTTGTCACCCTCGGCCCGGTTGATCTTGGCCTGCATCTCACCTTCCGACTCGGCGATCACCGCCCGTTTTTCCCGCACCGCCCGCATCTGCTTCTCCATGGCGTCCTTGATGCTCTGCGGGGGGATGATGTTCTTCACCTCGTATCGTGTGACCTTGACCCCCCAGGGGTCGGAAGCATGGTCCACCGCGGCGACGATGGCGTTGTTCATCGGGACGACGAACTCGAGGAGCAGCATTGCCAGCCCGGCAATGAACCAGATCAGTTCCGGTTTCAGCCAATCCTTCAAACTGTCCATCTTTTTCTTGCTCCCTTCACGATGGTCTTATGACGTTGTTCACCCTTGCATACTCACCGAGGGCAGGAATCATTCGACTGGGTGGAAAAGGAATTCATTTCGGCCAATATAGCCAATCCATGGGCGGGGCACAATCGGCGGACCGACAGAGCAGTTTCGGTCATCAGCCGGCCTGATAAAAGTCACCCCGTGGCCCATGAATTTCCGTGCACATCCAATCTAAAATAAATATAATAACAATATAAATAAATCACTGCCCAAGAGGAGAGGGTACGCGTCATCAACGATCGATGCTGTTTCGACTCGGTTGCGATGCACCGTAATCCTTCCCCTGGACACCACCGCAGTACGGGTAAAGACGCACTTTTTGCCGTTCCCAGTATGGAGGGGATTTAGCATGGACATACGCTATTGGCTCTCGATCCTCCTCGTTTCGGCGGCCATTACTTCAGCCACTTCTCTTCCGGTGGTTGCGGATCACCTGTTCGAGGTGCCGCATTTTTGTAACTCCGGTGAAAACCCTGTTTCAGTCGCCGTCGGCGATATTGACGGAGATGGGCATTCAGATATGGCCATAGCGAATTTGGCGGACGACACTGTCTCCATCGTCATCAGCAATGGTGACGGCACCTTTCAGCCCTCAGAGGAATACGTGGTTGGCGAGTATCCACAGTCTGTCATCCTGGGCGATCTGGAGGGCGACGCGGATCTCGATCTAGCCGTGGCGAACAGGAATAGCGATAGTGTATCCGTCCTCCTGGGCAATGGTGACGGTACCTTCATGCCGGCCGTGGATTACAGTACCGGCGAATACCCATGCGCATTGGTGTTCCATGACCTGGATGGTGATACCGCCCTCGATCTGGCCGTGGCGAACTATTACGACAGCGACATATCCGTTCTGTGGGGCAACGGTGACGGTACATTCCAGGACGCGGTATTCCATGCTGTGGCTCCCAATCCAACTTCAGTTGCGGCTGGTGACTTGAACGGTGATTCCATCCCCGACCTGGCCGTATCGGTGGGGAGCTATATGGGATGGGGGAGCAGGGTATTTATCCTGCTGGGTGTCGGGCAGAGGGATTTTCAGATTGCCGGCAACTATTCCGGCGGTGAGTATCCTGTCGATGTTGCCATGCACGACCTGGACGGTGACGGTGCGCGTGACCTGGTTGTCGTAGATAGTGGCCGTTCCGACGATTACGGTTACTATGGCCATTTTTATCCAGGAAGACTCATTATCCGCCGTGGCGCCGGTGACGGCACATTTCAGGAATCCGTCAGTTATTTCCCTGACGATTGTCCAATATCGACGGGAATCGGCGACCTTGACGGCGATGGGATTCCGGATCTGGCTGTTGCCAGCACTGGCCGTTGGGACCTCTATTTTGACTATTATCACCCAGGCTTCATCACCGTTTATTTGGGGCAGGGGGACGGCACATTCGAATCCACGGGAGAGGAGTATATGGTCGGGGATCGCGTGTACGACATTGCGTTCGAAAAACTGGACAACGATCAGCACCTGGACATGGTAGCGATCAATCCTTATATGGACAGCGGTATTGTTTTCCCGGGCAACGGTGACGGCACGTTCAAGACGGCGGCCGGTTTCGAGGCGGAGCACAATCCAATGGCTATTGCCGCCGGTGACTGGGAGAACGACGGTGACCTGGATCTGGTGGTGGCGAATTACGGCAATATTGGCGATGATCCCGGTTGTGTCTCGATCCATCTGAACAACGGCGACGGGACTTTCCAGAATGACGAGCCGTTATGGCTGGGAGACGCCCTGGGGGACGTTGCCCTCGGCGATGTGGACGGCGATGGGGATCTGGATCTGGCTGTCAGCAAGCATGGCTATTTTGATCCGGACACCTGGATCGAATATCCGGGCTGTGTCTTTATCCGATTGAACACTGGCGAAGGCATACACTATGAACCTCGGCCCTACCGAATCAGCGATTATCCGGGCCCCGTTGCCTTCGGCGACCTGGATGGCGACGATGCTTTGGATCTGATCGTTGTGGATCAAGACGATCCTGGCGCCATTGTCGTGCTTACCGGCAATGGCGACGGTACTTTCGGAACGGCGGTATATTATGAGGCCGATGGCGTGAATTCGATCGCCCTCGGAGATCTGGACGGGGACGATGATATCGATATCGCCGCGTCCCATTCGAGCGAAGACGTTGTTTCCATTCGGCTGGGCAACGGCAACGGCACCCTCGGGGAAGCGGTTCATTACAATGCTGGTGACAGGCCCGAATCCGTGGCCATCGGTGATTTCGATGGTGACTCCAATGTCGACCTGGTTACCGGGGACGTGACGGGCGACACGGTATCCGTGCTTCTGGGCAACGGCGACGGCACGTTCAACAATGCAGTGCAATACGATGCTGGTGAAGCTCCCCGCTCGGTATCGACCGGTGATCTGAACGGCGATGAGATCCTCGATCTGGTGGCGTCGAACTTGTACAGCGACAGAATCAGTGTCCTCCTGGGAAACGGTGACGGGACCTTTCAAGTCGCGGCCCAATACGGCGCCGGTGTTAGATATGCACCGCTCGGGGTCACGATCGGCGATTTTAACGGCGACATGGCGGCCGATATTGCCACGACAAATCGCGACGTGGATGGTGTGACGCTGTTTTTCGGAATACCTCCCAATGTTTCGACTGTCTCGGCGGATTTGACCTGCCAGCCGTCATCCGGTTTAATCCCTTTTTCCACGTCAATATCGTGCGCAATGACGAATCACTATTCCGGAGACCGCAGGCGTATTGCGGGTCGTATCGACATCGATCTGGCCGGAGGGCATCATATCAGCAACTGGCGATCCGGGTGGGCCAATCTTTCACCGGGGTACATGTACCAGAACAGCTGGCAGCAGACAATTTCCGCTATCAGCCAGGTGATTGGAGATAATATCTTCTCGCTCTGGGCCATGGACGTGACACCCTCACCATACAACCAGCCCCCCTACCCGCCGGCGGGGGATACCGATGTGTCGTGGTGCACCGTGACCGGCATGGCGCCCCAGCCCCTGCCCTCCGCCTTCTCTCGGCCCGGCTCCTAGCCGAGAGATGGCCCGGAAGGCCCTTGCCTCAAACTCGGTCAGCCCAGCGGCCATCAGACCGGCGATATCTTCCGACTGGAGTTGCTTATCAGCCACGTTTCCCTCCCCAATGAACAAGCAACTGCATGTTGCACTCTGGCGAATTTTAGCTGGAAGGCGTTTCGTCTCAAAAAACCGGCAGTCGGAGGGAGCTTCAGGGCCGTTTGCCTTTTGTACCGGCCGGGCTATGATTAATCGAGGCCCCGATACGGAAACATCATCAAAGGGAGCAGCCAGAATGAGCGGTATTGACAACGTGCTCAGCATCGAGCTGGGGCAATTCAGGGTGAGCCTGATTTGTGACGGGCACTACCGCCTCGACGGCGGGGCGATGTTTGGCGTGGTGCCAAAGCCGGTCTGGGCCAAACGGATGCCGGCCGACGAGCAGAACAGGATCAGGATGGGCATGAACTGCCTGCTGGTGGAGACCGGGCGGGAGAATATCCTCGTGGAAGCGGGGCTGGGTACCTTCTCCGACGAAAAACTGCGGCAGCAGATCGCCCTGGAGCAGCCGTCCACCATCCTCGACGGCCTGCACACGCTGGGGGTTGCGCCGGGGGACATTCAGCATGTGGTGCTGACCCACCTCAACTTCGATCATGCCGGGCACTGCACCACCCGGGGAGACGACGGCGTGTTCCGTCCCACCTTCCCCGCGGCACGCTACCATGTCCAGAAATCCGAATATGACTTTGCCGTTGACCCGCCGCGGCGGCTGCGGGCCTCCTACGTGCCCCAGTCGATCCTGCCGGTGATGGAAGCCGGCCAGTGGGATCTGCTGGAAGGCCACGGGTCGATCACCCACGGAGTGCGGGTCAGACACACCGGCGGTCACACCGCCGGCCACCAGGCGGTCTATATCGAATCGGACGGCGCGGAGCTGGTTTTCTGGGGCGACCTGATGCCCACCAGCCGCCACATGGACCCCGGCTACGGCATGGCCTACGACCTCTATCCCATGGACACCCTGCGGGTGCGGGCGGAGTTGGCCGAAGACGCCGTGGACCGCGGTCTGCTCTCGGCCTGGGTCCACGAACCGGAGCTGCGCTTCGGACGGATCCGCCGCGGTGAAAAATACTACGAGATCGAGGCTGTCACCGGGTGAACATGACCAGACGGGCAGGAACAATCGAGGCGGTGGCCAATCCCTGGATGGATAGCTGGCCCCGGGCCGTTCTCATCGTGCTGCTCACCCTGCTGGTCTATGTGCCGGCGATCACCGGCGGCTATGTCTGGGACGATGACTTCTACGTCACGGACAATGCCACCCTCCGCTCGGCCGAGGGGCTGAAACGGATCTGGACCGAGCCGGGCGCTGTGCCCCAGTATTATCCGCTGGTCCACACCGCGTTCTGGCTCGAATACCACCTCTGGGAACTGGATCCCTACGGCTACCACCTGGTGAACGTTTTGCTCCATGCCTTCGGCGCGGTGTTGCTTTGGCTCCTGCTCCGCCGCCTGGCCGTCCCCGGGGCCTGGTTCGCGGCCATGATCTTCGCCCTGCACCCGATCAACGTGGAGTCGGTGGCCTGGATCACCGAGCGGAAGAACGTGCTCTCCGGGCTCTTCTATTTTTCCTCGATGCTGGTCTACCTCCGCTGGGCCGGCATCGGGGAACCACCCGCGCCCCGGCCGGCGCGAGGCCCCCGCCGGGGCCGGCCCGACCTGCCGGGCTGGCCGCTCTACGCCGCATCCCTGCTGCTCTTCCTCTGCGCCCTGCTCAGCAAGTCGGTGACCTTGACCCTGCCGGCGGCCGTGCTCCTGCTGCTCTGGTGGAAACGGGGGCGGATCGGCGGGAAGGACATCCTTCCGCTGCTGCCCTTCCTTGCCGCGGGCATTGCCTCGGGCCTGTTCACGCTCTGGATGGAGGTGAACCACGTGGGGGCCAGCGGCACGGAGTGGTCGCTGACCCTGCTGCAGCGCCTGCTGCTGGCCGGACGGGCGCTCTGGTTCTATGCCTGGAAGATCTTCTGGCCGGTGGGGCAGTGTTTTATCTATCCCCGCTGGGAAATCGATCCGGGCAGCTGGTGGCAGTATCTCTTTCCCGCCGGGGCCGCGGCGCTGCTGGTCCTCTGCTGGCTGATGCGCCGCCGGCTGGGACGGGGGCCGTTGGCCGCCCTGCTCTTCTTCGCCGGCACCCTCTCCCCGGCCCTGGGCTTCTTCAACGTCTACCCCATGCGCTACAGCTGGGTTGCCGACCACTTCCAGTATCTGGCCGGCATCGGGCTGTTGGCCCTGGCCTGCGGCTGGGCCGCATCGCGTCTGGCCGGGGCCGGCGCCGGGGCCCGGCGTCTGGCGGCCATTGCCGGGGTGATCCTGCTGGCCGTCCTGGGCACCCTTTCCTGGCGGCAGGGCCACGCCTACGCCGACCGTGAAACCCTGTGGCGCGATACGCTGGCCCGGAACCACGATGCCTGGATCGCCCACAACAACCTGGCCGGCCTGCTCACCGAGTCGGGCCGTTACCCCGAAGCCATCGAGCACTACACCGAGGCCCTGCGTCTGCGGCCCGACGACCCGGACGTGCACGCCAACCTCGGCCTGGCCCATGTGGGGACCGGTGACCTGGATGCGGCCGCGTCAGCCTACCGGCTGGCCCTTGAAGCGGAACCGAACAACGCCGAACTGCACGGCAGGCTGGCCGAGCTGGAGGACGAGCGGGGCGACCTGGAGCAGGTGGTCCACCACTACCGGGAGGCACTGCGCATCGAACCAGGCAACGCCAAGCGGCGCACCCGCCTGGGCGTGGCGCTGGCCGGGCTGGGCCGCAGCGAGGAAGCTGTGGCCGAGTACCGGCGGGCCCTGAGTCTTGATCCCACCCTGGCCGACGCCCACAACAACCTGGGAGCGGCGCTGGCCGATATGGGCCGCACTGCCGAAGCGGTGGCCCGCTACCTGGAGGCCCTGCGCCTCGACCCTGAATCCGCCGATGCCCGGGTCAACCTGGGAAACGTGCGGGTGGGCGAAGGAAAACTGGACCAGGCCGTGGCCCTCTACCGCGAAGCGCTGGCCATCAATCCCCAGCTGGCCGACGCGCACAACAACCTAGGCTTTGCCACTGCCCTGCAAGGACGGTTGGAGGACGCGGTGACGCACTACCAGCGTGCCCTGCGTTTGCGGCCCGATTTCGTCAGCGCGTTGAATAACCTGGGCAATGCCCTGGCCGCCCTCGAATTCCTCGAGCCGGCCGCGGCCACCTTTGCGCGGGCCGTGGAGTTGCAGCCCGAATCGGCGGACATCCGCTACAACCTGGCCATGACCCTGGCCCGCCTGGGCCAGCTGGAGGCCGCCGCGGAACAATTCCGCGAAGTGCTGCGTATCAATCCGGGTGACGGGCAAGCCCGGGCCATGCTGCACCGGATGGAGCAGGGGCCGCCCCTGGGGAACTGATTCCACGTGGGTCAACCATTGGCGGATCGCCGCTATGAGCAATGAGGAGACCGGCAGATGACTCGAACAGGAGCTACCGTCTGGACCATCGTGGGCATCGTCGTGGCCATCCTGCTGATGCTGGGCCTGATCTACGGTCCGGAGCTCTACCGCAAGGGCGAGTCCATCGTGGCCCCGATCCTGGAACTGAGCAGGTCCGAAAAAGTGCTCGCGGAACTAAACGCCGAACTGCCGTTCACCGCACCGGAGGACGGGCGGGCCAGCGAGGACCGGCTGCTGGTCTTTTTCGAAGTGCGCCGGCAACTGATCCCGCACTACGAAGCATACAAGGTCGTGGAAAAGAAGATCGAACGAAGCCAGCAGGAGGACCTGGAGACCGTGGGACAGGTTCTGGGCACCGTCACGGATGTCTTTGATGCGCAAATCAGCACTCTCCGCGAATTGGGCATGTCCCCGGCTGAGTTCCGCTGGTATGAGCTGGAAGTCTACGATGGCTGGCTGGTCAAGATGGAACTGGCCGAACTGAGCAGCAGCACCCTGGTCAACGCCAGCGAACTGCGTGAGATGACCAGCGAAGACCTGGCCTTCGTTGACCAGTTGCGCAGCCGGCACGGCTCCTCGGCGTCTCTGACCGCCGTGCGTGAACGGCTGACCGCCCGCCTGGAGGAGGTAAATCAGCCATCCGCCCCGGTGCTTGACGGTATCGCCCCGGAAAACAGTGCGCTCTACTGGCAGCACCGTGAAACCATCGCCGAGTTGAAGCTCGACCAGCACGGGGAGATGCACTCCCGGCTCCGCCAGGGCAGCAGCAAGGGCGGGGTGAAAATCAATATCAATCCATCGAAAGACCCGGATCCGGAAGAGAGCGAATAACACCCTGCACCTCCCAGCGGCAACCCCACCACCGGCCGGCACCGATCCCGCCTTGCCCCCCTGTCGATAATTTCCATAAATTTCTCCTGTTTCCCCCTAAAGGCAATCACGCCAGTACCGATAACTGTAATGGATAGTAAGAACAGGTAAGGAGAACCGCATCCCCACACCGTGGGACATACTCAAGGATCAGGGAGGAACCATGAATTCCACCCGGCCGGAAAAAGAG
>JAQAZP010000286.1:0-7442 GCA_032127265.1 Acidobacteriota bacterium | reverse complement strand
GCAGGTCTTCGGCAGCGGCGCCACCGGCACCCGCATGGGTTCGCGGGCTTTCCCTAAAACCTCCAGCGTCCTGTTCACCGTGCTCGACGATGACGTGGCGGACACGCTGGCGGCAAGCATCAAGGAGTTCTGCGCCGCCTGCGCCCAGCACATGCACATGATCGTCTGGCACGCGGACAAGGTTTTCTGACCGGAGGCCGGCCATACGAAAGCAGTTAAAATGAAAAGCAAGATGACAGAGGACGCCATCGTGCACGTGAGCGAGGTGCTCAAGGCCATGGCCGACCCCCATGCGCCTCCGTATCCTGCACAGCCTGCACGGGGGCGAGCTGAGCGTCACCGGGATCATCGAGGCGGTGGGCGGCAGCCAGGCCAATGTCTCGCGGAACCTTGCCGTTCTGCGCCATGCGGGCCTGGTGGACTGCCGCCGCGAAGGGCTCAACGCCTTTTACCGCATCGCCGACCCGCGGGTCTTCACCATCTGCGAGAGTGTCTGCAATTCCATCGGTGAGCGGCTGGACCGCGAACTGGAACAGGTGACGACGGCGGTGAAGGCATCGGTCAGGAAGTAGGAACCGTCAGAACACCGAGTCCCACCGCGTGGTGACCTTCTTGCCCTTGAGGCGGCCGTAGGTCACGTGCAGCCGGCGCTTCTCGTCCGGGTCGAAGGCCACGCCCAGTTCCACCGGCATCACATCCTTGCCCGGCACTTCCAGGTAGACTTCGAGCTGGTTGTGGCCCGCGGGCACCGGGATGCCGCTGAAGGTGGAGACCTCCTGCTTGAACCGGCGCTTGAGGTTCTGGATCGTATTCTTCCCCTTGGCGGGATCATCTTCCGCCGCTTCACCGATGGCCGAGGAGAAGAGCACCTTGCCCCCGGCTTTCACGGTGAGTGTGCCCTGATTGAAGGAGTGGTGCAGCACCAGCTCCAGGGTGCCCGGCGGGTCCATGGGGATGTTGGTAGTTCTGGTCAACGGCGGAGCCGGCGGGATCACCGGCTGGTTATCAGCATCCGTCACCACGTCCGTATTCCGGGCCGGCGGGTCGGGTTTTTTCGCCCGGGCTTTTTTACGGGCCTCGGCCTGCTTCGCCGCCTCTTCCGCCCGTCCCTCGGCCTCCTCCCGTTCGGTCACGAACTCCCGCCACGGTTCCTCCATGGAAGCGAAGGAAATCCCCCCTGGCCCGCCGTCCCGGTAACGCGACTCGTCGAACCAGACGTCCGACGGCCGGCGCACCGTTTCGATCAGCGGGTTTTCAGGCAGCAGGGAGACCCGCGTAGCGGAATCGGCCTTGCCGAACCAGGTCCAGGAGAAGATCACCGTGGCCAGCACCAGGCAGCAGGCCGTGGCCGTTGCCCAGCGAGCCCGGTGCTCGAGCTTTCGGACCCACCGCGGCAATCGGGCCAGCAGGTCCACACGGAAGAGGATGTGGAACGCCCGCTGGAGTGCGGTGATCATGATGGCCAGGCTCTGGGCCATCCTGGTCAGCCGTTCGTCCCGCACCAGGGGCAGCAGCGCCATGGCGGCGGCAGGCTCCCGGTCCTTCCCGCCGTTTTCGCCCACGGCGTGCAGCGGTATCTGCTGGCGAATCAGCGACACCAGGTCCTCCTTCATCCATGAGGCTTCCTGGTAGCGCTTGTCCGGGTTCTTCTGCAGACCCATGGCCAGCACCGCATCGGTGTCCGGCGTCACCGCCTTGTTCAGCAGCGAGGGCGGCGGCGGGTCACGGTGGACGATCTTGTAGAGCACGGTGGAGATGTTGTCGCCGATGAAGGGCCGTTCGGCGGTGAGCAGCTGGTAGAGCACCACGGCCAGGGAGAAGATGTCCGAGCGGGGCCCCACGGCGCCGCCGGTGATCTGCTCGGGGGCGATGAAACTGGGTGTGCCCATGAACTGGCCGTCGTGGGTCAAGTCGGAGCTGGCGATACGGGCCACGCTGAAGTCGGTGATGATCAGCCGCTCCTCCGTGTCGAGGATCAGGTTGGCCGGCTTGATGTCGCGATGGATCACGCCCCGCCGGTGGGCGAAGTCAAGACCTGCCGCCACCTGGATCGCCATCTTGATCGCTTCTTCGAGGCTGAAGACCCGGCCGTCGTCGATCAGTTGCTGCAGCGATTGACCGCGGATGTATTCCATGGAGATATACGAGGTCCGCTTTACCGGGTCCTCGTATATGTCGTAAATGGTGACGATATTGGGGTGGGTCAGATTTCCGGCGGTGAGCGCCTCGCGGTGGAAGCGCTGGAAGAACTCCCCTTCTTCCTCGACGGACAGACCGGGTTCGGGGCGGATCGCTTTCAGCGCCACCAGGCGCCCGATCCGCTTGTCCCGCGCCTTGTAGACAACGCCGCGGGCTCCACGACCGAGCTCGCCGAGAATCTCATACCGTTCTTCTATTTCAGCCATCGTACTGCACTATCCGCGGCCGGCGGCCCCTCAAACGCCTTCGGATAATTGTCCAACACCCCACTTATCGGACAAATTACCCGAAATAATGAACGGTTTCCTCACGTCTCAAGACGATGGTCATTTCTGCCGACAGGATAGTATTGGCCGCCGGCGGCTGCCGGAGGAGGAGTGTATCGGTCTCCCCGAGCGCCGATGGAGAAGGAGAACAGGAAGATGCCGACGCTCACCGTCAGTTTCAAGAATGTGAAGCAGGAAGAGCATCCGCTTTTCGGATCGCAGTCCTGGACCATCGGCCGCCGCGACAGCAACGATTTCGTTGTGGACAACATCGCCGTCTCGTCGGTCCACGCCCGGATCGACAAGGTGGAGAAGGGCTATCTGCTCACCGACCTGAACAGCAAGAACGGCACCATGGTGGGGGGCAAACTGGTCTCCAGCCACTGGCTCACCGACGGCGACGTGATCACCGTGGGCAAGCACCAGCTGGTCTTCGGCCTCGACGAAGAGGACGCGCCGCTGCCCGCCAGCGGGGCGATGGACCAGACCATGGTCCTGGACACCAGCAGTTTTCGCGAGATGCTGGCCAGCAACCTGCCCGAAGAGAAGAAGCCGATGCGGGCCTTTGTCACCGGCGGCAACGGCGAGCTGGAGCTGACCAAGTGGATCACCCGCCTGGGCAGCGACAAGGCCAACGACATCCGGGTCAAGGGGCTCTTTGTCGGCCGCTTCGCCGCCACCATCAACCGCCAGGACCGGGGCTTCCAGCTGCGCCGGATCAAGGGCCTGGCCCGCCCGCGGGTCAACGGCCGCAAGGTCCGCGACCGGGTGATGCTCAAGGACTTCGACTCCATCGAGCTGGGCCGGACCAAGGTGGACTTCTACTTCAAGAAGGACTGAGCAGGCAGGTTCAATCCGTCAGCGTAGCCGTGGGGATGTCATCGTCCCCGTCATCACTCCCCGGGGGCGGTGCACCGGCCAGCAGGACGGGCAGGTAGGCCTTGATCAGCGGGTCGTTGCCGTATTCCCTGATGCTCTCACGGATTTTTTCCAGATCGATTTTCCCGTCATGCAACTGGACGATGATCGAGCAGAAGAAGTCGAAAACCTTTCGGAAGTCGGCGAAGTTGGAGACGACTTTTTCGGAGATGTAACTCAGTGCATCGATGGCATTTTGTTGGGAACCGGCAACGAATAGATTGTGAACTGCTAGAGTTTCAAAAATATTGACGAGTTCATAGGCGAACGGGGTATCGAGATTCATCAGCTTCGCACGTGCAAGCAGCAGATACTCAATGGCCTGATCATGATTGCCCAGTATCATGTGACAGTAGTAAAGGTTGAGATAAGCCGTAACGAAGGGTTTCGAAAAATCCTCAGTGGCGTGAACAGCGATGATGTGATCGAGAGATTTCCTCAAGTTCATCAAAGCTTCATTTGCTCTTTCCTGCGTTAGTCTAAGCAATCCCTTATTGTTCAGAAAATGAACCATAACTTTGTCGTGAACCGGATCGATGCCGGGCTCCTGATTGCAGTCAATTAGGGCACATACCGAAGCGAAGCAGGCTTCAGCTTGGTCGGGTTGCCCGGCCCGGGTATGGATGACAGCCATTTCAACAAGGGCGTTAGCCCGCACGTGTACGTCTGATTCAGATGCCTTCACCAGGGTTGAGTAAATTCTCAACGGCTCCTCGTGATGTCCTTGAATTCGAAGAAACACTCCGATGTTCAGGTAGGCCCTTGCATTCTCGGAGACCCAAGTGGGTTCGGCTTGCCGATTCAGGAAGCGTCTCAATGTGGTTATTGCACTCTCCACGTCACCGCTAAAATACTTTTCATATGCTTTTTTTACAGCAGTGTCACAGTTCATGTGCACGATCCAGAAACAGAAATACGGTGGAGATAATCGATGTAAGACAACCGAAAAGTACATCTGGAACTCATTTATCCATAAACATGTCAGTATATCAAGCGATGGGCCCTCGGGCGAGGAATGATATGAGATGTAATAAATCAAAAATGGGCGGCCCATCAGGGCCACCCAAGGTTGTCAGGTTGATAGATCAGGGTGAGTTCTACTCACATGAGGTCCATGGCGTGCCGGTACTCGGCTTGCACCTTTCCTGCTTGCTTGAATCATCATGATCATAGGTCGCTTCCAGTTGGCCCACGCTCTCGTCGATCAGCTTGATGACGCAACTGCCGGTGACATCGTCGCCGCTGACCGAGTAAGCTGCCGGTGTGGACCACGAGCCGGTGTACTTCATATACACAGCTTCGCCGTCGCTGGATGAATGATCACGGAAGAAGACGAGATGGATGTCGCCATCTGACTCGATCACCATGTGGGGCTGGACGTCCCCGAACAGCGTGCCGCCCGAGGTCACCGTCTGCGGCGAGCCGAAATTGGACCCGTCGAACCAGGAAATCCTCAGCCGGTCCCCGCAAATCACCGGACGGCTTGCAACTGATCTGTGATGTCCTCCATCGACACCTTTCCGGTCAGGACGATGCCTACAGCGAGCTCAGGATGCGATTTCCCGACTGACCGGCCCGGGTTCCACCCGCACCCCTGTGCTATAATCGCTTCATTCCGTCAACCCCGGGCTGGAGCACACCCTGATGAAGGCAAAGACCATGGAAGCGGTCATCGGCGTGGAAGTGCACGCCCAGCTGCTGACCCGCAGCAAACTCTTCTGCTCCTGCTCCACGGCTTTTGGTGACCGGCCGAACAGCAACACCTGCCCGATCTGCACCGGCCACCCCGGCACCCTGCCGGTGATCAACGGACGGGCCCATGAAATGGCGGCCTCCATGGCCCTGGCCTGCGGCTGCCGGGTGAATTCCTCGTCACGCTTCGCGCGCAAGCACTACTTATACCCCGGCCTGCCCAAGGGCTACCAGATCATCCTCTGCATCGCCCTGCTCTTCGGGCTGATCCAGCCGGCGGCGGCCCAGACCCGCCCGGCCACCCCCGAGCAGCTGGGCCGCACCCCGGGCTACTTCATCGCCCGCACCACTCCGCACTTTCACCTCTACGCCCCCACACGCTACAAGGCGGCGCTTGAGGCGCTGGCCAGCCAGGCCGAGCCGGTCCTGGCCAAGATTTCCGGTGACATGAGCATCACCCCCCGGGGCCCGGTGCGGGTGATGATCCTGACCACCGACAAGGATGTTGACCAGCTGACCTTCTCCCTGCCGCCCACCCCGGAATGGTCGGTGGGGTATGCCGTGGCCGGCCGCAAGATCATCGTGCTGAAGACCGCCTTTCTGCGTGGCACGGTGCACCAGGACGTGCTGAGCACCTTCCGCCACGAGCTGGTGCACATCCTGGTGCGCGACGCCACCGGCCCCTATGCCGCGCTGGTGCCCCACTGGTTCAACGAGGGCCTGGCCATGATCCATACCCGGGCCTGGGGTCTCGGCGACGTGGTGAACCTCTCGAAACACCTGATCACCAGCAAGCCGATACCCCTGGGTGAGCTGACACGCGGCTTCCCGCAAAGTCGGTCGTCGGCCGGCGTGGCCTACGCCCAGAGCTACCTCTTTTTGACCCACCTGCGGAAGAACCACGGCCGGGACGCACCGGGGAAGATACTCAGACGGGTGGGCACGGGGATGGCCTTCAACCAGGCCTTCCACGAGGTGACCGGCCGCGCCCTGCACCGGGTGGAGGCCGAATGGCGGCGGGGCCTCACCTGGCGCTACCGCTACATCCCGATGGTGACCAGCGGGGGGACCCTCTGGCTGGGGGTGACCCTGCTCTTCATCCTCGGTTACTATCGCAAGTGGAAGCGGAACAGGGAACTGCTCGAGCAGTGGGAGGATGAGGAGGAGGGCCGCGGCTGGTGATCAAGCTCTACAAAGTCAGCAAGAGCTTTGGCGGCCCGCGGATGGCCCTGCGTCATCTCGACCTGCAAATCCCCCGGGGGCAGTTCACCTTCCTCACCGGGCCCAGTGGCGCGGGCAAGACCACTTTTCTCAAGCTGGTCTTCCGCGAGCTGCTGCCCACCGAGGGGAACATTATCGTCAGCGGCCGGAACACGGCCCAGATCCCCCAGCGCTACCTGCCCTTCTTCCGCCGCTCCATCGGGGTGGTCTTCCAGGACGTCCGCCTGCTGCCGCGAAAGACGGTCTTCGAGAATGTCAGCCTGGTGCTGCGGATCCAGGGGGTGCCGAGGCGGGAGCAGAAGCGCCGGGCCTACACCGTGCTCAAGGCGCTGGGCCTGGGCCACCGGATGGTTGCCTTCCCCAGGGAACTCTCCGGCGGGGAGCAGCAGCGCATCGCCATCGCCCGGGCGCTGATCAACGAACCGAAACTGTTGCTGGCCGACGAGCCCACCGGCAACCTCGACCCCGAACTCTCACTGGAGATCATGGAAATCTTCCGTGAGATCAACCTGCGGGGCACCACGGTGGTGGTGGCGACCCACGACCGGGGGCTGATGGACCACTTTCCCGACGCCCGAAGGGTCCACCTGGTGCGGGGGCAGATGGCGGACTGGCAGGAGGGCAGCCGGCCGGACCTGTCCGAAGAGGGGAACGGGGACGGACAGACGGAAACCGGGGACAGCTGATGTCACGATACTGGGCCGCACTGAAATACTTCATCGAGGAAGCCGCCTACGGCCTCTGGCGCAGCAAGGGAGTGAACCTGCTGGCGGTGGCGATCATCGCCTCGGCCCTCTTCGTCCTCGGGGCCTTCCTCCTCGCCGCCGCCAACATCCAAAAAGCGGTGGCCGGCTGGGGCGAGAGCCTCGAGGTGACCATCTTCCTCGCCGAGGAAGCCGCGGACGACCAGGTGGCCGCGCTGAAACAGCAGATCGGCGGCTGCCCGCTGGTCGAGGGGGTGGTCTACATCAGCAAGGAGGAAGCCGCCCAGCGGTTCCGCGACTACTTCCCCGGACTCCGCGGCGTGGCCGCCAATATCGAGGGCAACCCGCTGCCTGCCTCTCTCGAGGTGCGCCTGGGCCGGGACACCGGACCGGAGCAGATGGAGCAGCTTGAAGAATACGCTGAACAGTGGGCGGCCAGCCC
>JAQAZP010000285.1:0-7836 GCA_032127265.1 Acidobacteriota bacterium | reverse complement strand
TGGCACCGTGCCCTTCAGCGTGAACCACCGGGTCACCCTGACCAACCTCCTCTCCGGCACACCGCATTACGCCCGCCGCATTGCTGGTCGGATCGGCGTGTTCCTCGGCGGCGGCTCGAGCTTTAACCCGTGGCGCACCGGTTTCACCAACGTCCAACCGGGTTCTTTCTACTTCATCCAGTTCCCGGTGACATTCCCTGCAGCGCCCTCGGTGCTTGGAAACAACACCTTCATTCTGGATGCCATGGATGTGACACCCACTCCGTACAACCAGCCGCCCTACCCGCCTTCCGGCATGACGTGCCAGAAGGTCAACGTGGTACTGGCCAATGCTCCCTAACCCGGTTTAGGGACCGACGGAGGCCGCCTCGCGGCGGCCTCCGGTTGATTGACTGACAGAGGCCCGGAAGATGTTCACCGAACACTTCCGGGCCTTTTTTTGATCCGGGGAATCCAGCCTTGAACCGTGCAGCCGGTTGTGAAACCATCTGAATACCAACCATTGCACGACCAGGCCGGGGAGGGGATTTCAACATGACACGCAGCGGTGACCAGTGGCAGCGATCCTCAGGAGAGCGAAGTATCCAGATCTGGGCGGTCTGGCTGTTTTACTGTGTTGCCGTTCTCTTCCTCACCTTCCCCTCGGCTTTCCTTGGCAGCGGGCAGTTCTACCTCCGTGATTTCCATCCCTTCTTCTATCCCCAGAAGCTCTTCCTGGCCCAGTCGCTGAGCAGCGGTGAACTTCCGTTGTGGCTGCCCCACGTGGGGTGCGGCGTGCCGTTCTTTGCCTCACTGCAGCCCGGCGTGGCCTACCCGCCGTCATTGCTGCTTCTGGTTGGCTCGTTTCACCTGGGGATCAAACTCTTTGTGGGGTTCCATTTTCTGCTCGCTTTTGTCTCAGCCGCGCTTCTTGCCCGGTTCTTGCTTCGGTCCGGCCCGGGAGGCTGCTGTCTTGCCGGAACGGCCTATGCCTTCGGCGGTTATCTCGTCTCCTCGGTGTCGCTGCTCAACAACCTTCAGTCAGCCGCCTGGGCGCCCCTGGTCCTGCTGGCGGTTCTGCGTCTTGTCCGTGGACCGCTGGCCAGCGGTCTGGTTCTCGCCTCGGCGGCTGTGGCCCTGCAGTTGCTGGGAGGCGGTGTGGAGGTGACGGCGCTCACTCTTCTGGCGGCCATTGTCCTGTCCCTGTTGCCCCAGGGGCGCATGGCTGGTGGCGGCCGGGTGCACACGGGGACGGGGCGGCGGTGGGGAACGGCCTGGCGTGGGCCCCTGGCGGCGCTGGCGGCCATTGCTCTGGGGCTTGCGCTCATCTCCTGGCAAATTCTGCCCACAGCGGAAATGGCCGGCCGTTCAACCCGTGCCGGGGGCGGTATGGCGGCCGGTGAATCAGCGAGCTATTCCCTTCAGCCGGGTACCCTGCAGAACATCGCCGTACCTCGGCGTCTTGCCGAACCCGGGACCCGCGGATATTTCAGCGCATTCTCCCAAGGCCAGGTTCCCTGGTTGATCAGCATTTACCAGGGCGTGGTGGTGCTCTATCTCGTACTGGCCGGACTGTTGTCCGGCCGGAAACGGCGAGCCCTGCCCATTGTTCTCCTGACCTTCTCCATGGCCGGGATCATCTTTGCCCTGGGAGACAGTACAGCTTTCACCGGTGCCCTGTTCCACTGGCTCCCCGGTGCCGGGTGGTTCCGCTACCCGGAAAAGTTCCTCTTTCTCACCGCCCTGACCGTGCCCCTTCTGGCGGCCATGGGCTGCAGGAATCTCACCGCCGGCGAGACTGAAGAAAGCTCACCGCCAAGTCCGGCGATGGAGGCCGCGGCATTTCTGGTTCCACTGGCCATTCTCCTCCTGGTCTGCCGCAATGGTCTCTTTCGCGGTCCGTATGCCGTGGTGCTGCCGCTGTTCCTGCTGCTGCTGGCTGCCGCGGTGCGTGTGGCGGCCCGGCGAAAAGTGCTCGGGTCAGCCGTGGCCGCACTGCTGCTGGCGGCCCTGGCGGCCCTGGACCTCTCCACGGCTCACCGTCCGCTCAATAGCACGGTCCCTGCCGACTTTTATGACACCATGCCCGAAGCGGCCCGGGTGATCCTCGATGATCACCATGCTGTTGGTGACGGCCTTGTGATTCCGCCACGCTGCCGCTCCACACTGCCCGGACGTCCCGGCGGGCCCCCGGCCACCGAGCGTCTTCAGGCCACACCGCTTCAGACACATCTGGTCTGGCGGGCCTATCTTTCACCGAACAGCGCTGGTATCCACGGAATCTCACAGGTCCGGGGCAGCACCGGGATGGAACTCAGGCACCCGGCACACCGGGCCCGACTTCTGGCCGCGGCCGGCCTGCCCGACCAACTGGCGCTGCTCGCCCTCTGGGGTGTGGACTACCTGCTGATGGATCGCGAACTGTCCGTTCCGCGGGAGCTTCAGCTAGTCACCGACCAACTGGAATATCCAGGGCAGCGGCTCTACCGTCTGCGCCGGAGCTTGCCGCGGTTGTTCCTCGTGCGGGACGAGGTCGCCCGCAGGTATCCTCGGGCGGAGGTCCGGCTGCTGGAAAGCGGAGCGGGGATCGGCGAACTGGTTGAGACGGTGCGGGACGATGCGGAGCAGGGGCGGTTCCGTGGCCAGGAGGCCGTTCTTTCCGCCTGGAAGCCTGGAAAACTGTCGGCCGAAGTGCTGGTCCGCGAGGAGAATCTGCTGCTTGCCTTTACCGAGGGTTATGACCCGGGATGGATCGCCAAGGTGAACGGCCGCCCGGCAGCGGTGCGGGAAGGCCTGGGCGGCTTCAATCTCGTGCTGCTGCCCGGCCCCGGACGGCACCTGGTTGAGCTGAACTACCGGCCGCCCCTTCTGTTCGCCGGCCTGCTCATCGCGGCCGCGTCACTTTTGCTGTTGCTCCTCCTGCCGCTGGTCCTGCGGCGGTTTTTCCGGGGCAGCGGTTGGGCGCCGGTTGACAGGGCAGGGCTGAGGACGTAGATTCTGCTATGCACGCATTTCTATGGAAAATGATGTTTTTTCAATCGGTTAGCAGCTGCAATCGCAACAGTCAACGGGGGAATGTTTGGTGATGGTATCTGCGGTGGGATACAGGCGGGTTTTTCTCCTTCTTCTTATGGTGTCACTGATGATGAACATGAAAGCATCTGGCGCGGGCGGATCCGAAATCGATGGACAGAAGGGGAACGGTGTGCGGTCCAGCGTGCTGTCCGGATCGTGGTACGATTCCGACCCGGACCGGCTGGGCGCCGCGCTGGACCGCTTTCTCGAAGAAGCTGGAACCCCCGCCGGGTCGGCGGGGCAGGTGGTGGGCCTGGTGGCTCCGCACGCCGGGTATGTTTACTCCGGTCGCTGTGCGGCCCATGCGTACCAGACCGTGGCCGGCCGGTCCGTCCGGCGGGTGATTCTGCTGGGGCCCAGCCACACCACCCGGTGCCGCGGGCTGCTGATGCCCGAATCCACATCCTTTGAAACTCCCCTGGGCCGGGTGGAGGTTGACCAGGCGGCCTGCCGCTTTCTCGAAGGGCACCCCCTGTTCAGCAGGTCCGAGGAACCTCACGAGAAGGAGCACTCCCTGGAAATCCAGCTTCCCTTCCTCCAGCGGACGCTCAAGCCTGGATTCAAGATCCTGCCCCTGGTGGTGGGGGAGCTGGCTTCCGGCGAGTACAGCGAGGCCGCGGAAGCGCTTCGTCCCCTGTGTGACGATAAGACCCTGGTGGTGGTCAGCACTGATTTCACCCACTACGGATCCTCCTTCGGGTTTCTGCCCTTCACCGGGGATGTGAAGGCCAACCTGGAGAAGCTCGACGGCGGCGCCGTGGATCGGATACTCGATCTTGATCTCCCAGGTTTCCTCGCCTATCAGCGAGAGACCGGGGCCACCATCTGCGGGTTCCGTCCCCTCGGCATCCTGATCAGCATCTTCGGCAAGGGCTGGGACAGGGGAGTGATATCGGTGGACAACCTGCACTATACAACCTCGGGGCACAGCACCGGTGACTGGTCCCACGTGGTGAGTTACCAGGCGCTGGCCGTGCGAAACGAGCCGCCCTCGGAAATCCCCGCCGAGCACAAGAAGAATGCGGCGGGAGATACAGTGCAGGGGGAAAGTGAGCTGACGGCCGGCGGCGAGGAACCCGGAGCCCGGACGACGGGTTGCGCCGGCCTGGACCGGACAGATGAGTCCCTGTTGCTGGGACTGGCCCGTGAAACCCTGCGGATGTATACGCTGGAGGGCCGGCGGCCGCCGGCCGCCAGGGGCGCCTCCCTGCCCGCCGTGCTCTCGGAGCACCGCGGTGCATTCGTCACCCTGCACAAGCGGGGCCGCCTGCGCGGTTGCATCGGATACATCCAGGCCCGGAAACCGCTCTGGGAGACGGTGGTGGACAACACCATCAATGCCGCCTCCGGGGACCCGCGGTTCACGCCGGTGAACGCCGAGGAGTTGTCGCAACTGCACATCGAGATATCGGTGCTCTCGCCGCTGGAAAAGCTGGACGGTCCGGAGCAGGTGGAGGTGGGACGGCACGGCCTCTATATCGTCAAGGGATTTTCCTCCGGGCTCCTCCTGCCCCAGGTGCCGGTGGAGCAGGGGTGGGACCGGCAGACCTTCCTCGAGAACCTTTGCTACAAGGCCGGCCTGGATCGTGACGCCTACCTGCACGGGGCCGAGCTGTATGCCTTCACCGCCCAGGTGTTCGGCGAAGTGACGGAGGCCGGGGACCATGGGCACCCCTGACCGGCAGGAGCCGCGGACCGCCATATCGCGGCGTCGGTTCATCGAGGCCGCCGCACTGGCCGCCGGCGGGATGCTGGTCCAGGGCGGGGGCGGGACAGCCCCGGCCGCTGACGGCGGTGCTGCCGGGTATCCTGTCCAGGGCCGGGGTGAGGTGGCTCTGACCCGGGGATCCGGGGTGGGGAAAGAACCCGGCGGCCCGGTGGACCGGCAGTTGCTTCAGCGATGGCTGGGTGAAATGCTGATGGCGCTCACCGGGGCTGCCGCCGCCGGGGATGCGTGGTCGGCTCTCTTCCCCCGTCAAAAGCGGGTGGGAATCAAACTCAACTGTCTGGCCGGCCCACGGCTGGCTCCGCGTCGGGAACTGGTGCAGGCCATTGTCCGTGGTCTGGGCGCCGCCGGGGTGCCTGCGGAGCGGATCATCGTCTGGGAGCGCAGCGACCGTGAACTGCAGCGCTGCGGGTTTACCATCTCCACCGGGGGAAGCGGCCCAAGGGTTTACGGCACCGACAATCCGGCGGCGGGATACGAGGAGCGCATCCGCACCAGCGGCCGTGTCGGTTCCTGCTTCAGCCGCATTCTCACCGAACAGTGTGATCTGCTGATCAACGTGGGCGTGCTCAAGGACCATGACCTGGCCGGTGTTTCGGTGGGTCTGAAAAATCTCTACGGCGTGATCCACAACCCGAACAAGTATCATGACAACGCCTGCGACCCCTATGTCGCCGACCTGGCAGCCCACCCCCTGATCCGGCAACGTCTGCGGCTGACCATCTGTGACGGCACCACCGCCCAGTGCCAGGGTGGGCCGGCCTTTCAGGCCGGATACTGCTGGAATTTCGGCGGCCTGCTGGCCGGCCTGGACCCCGTGGCCCTGGACCGGGCGGGGGCGGTGCTGATCGAGGAACGGCGAGCCGAGGTCGGCTTGCCCACGCTGGGCCAGTCGGAGCGGGAGCCGGCCTGGATCACAACCGCCGGGCGGCTGGGACTTGGTGAATCGAGACAGGAAAAGATCCGCATCCGGGAGGTGGGCTGACCAATGGCCGAAAGGAAGTGCCCCGTTGTTTCGTCGACCCTGCGGGAAGACCGCCGGCTGCTGCTGAGGTCGCTGCTGGGCGGGGCCTGTCTTCTCGGCGCCCGTTCGACCCTTGCCGCGGCAGACAGGGGGCGGGAGCCGCAGGCCGCCGAGGACCCTCGTCTCGGGGTGGCGCCGGCGAAATACTTCCGTACCCTGGACGAGCTGCGGGTGGAGTGCACGCTCTGTCCTCGGGGTTGCCGGGTGGCCGACCTGGAGCGGGGCTACTGCGGGGTTCGGGAGAACCGCGGCGGCCACTACGTGACCCTTGTCCACTCCCGGCCCTGTGCGATGCACAACGATCCCATCGAGAAGAAACCGCTCTTTCACTACCTGCCCGGCAGCACTGCACTCTCCCTGGGCACGGCGGGGTGCAACATGGAGTGCCGGTTCTGTCAGAACTGGCGGATGGCCCAGTTCAGGCCGGAGCAGGTGCAGAGCCAGGCGGTGGGGCCTGGGGAGCTGGTCCGGCTGGCCGGCAGGGAAAACAGCAGCTCCATCGCCTTCACCTACTCCGAACCGGTGGTCTTTTTTGAATACATGCTCGACACCGCGGTCCGCGCACGCAAGGACGGCGTGGGCAGCGTGATGATTTCCAACGGCTACATCAACCAGGAGCCGCTGCTGGAGCTGGTTAAAACCCTGTCGGCGGTGAAGATCGACCTCAAGGCCTTCAGTGATCGCTTCTACCGCGAGATGTGCAGCGGCAAACTGGAGCCGGTGCTGGAGACCCTGAAAACCCTTGGCCGCAGCGGGATCTGGTTCGAGATCGTGGTCCTGGTGCTGCCCACCGAGAACGACAGCCGGGATGAACTGCTGCGGATGTGCCGCTGGATCGCCGCCAACCTGGGGCCTGACGTGCCGGTGCACTTCACCAGGTTCCAGCCGATGTACAAGGTGCGTAACCTGCCCTCCACCCCGGTGAGCACCCTGGAGATGGCCCATGCCGTTGCCCGGGAGTGCGGCCTCCATTTCCCTTACGTGGGCAATGTCCCGGGACACCCGACCGAGTCCACCTTCTGCCCTGGCTGCAGCAAGCGGGTCATCCACCGGGTGGGATTCAGGATTCTGGAGAAACGGATGGACGGCGGCGCGTGCGGCGGGTGCGGCCGGCCGCTGCCCGGGATCTGGTCCTGAACCTCATCGCTGTCCCGGCCTTGAATCCCCGGCCGCCGCGGGCTCGAGAAAGATCCTCAACGCACAGCAGAAGCTCAGCAGGGCCAGCACGGCCGCGGTGGCCGTCACCCCCAGCCGCGGGATGGCGGCCAGCCCCACAGCGGCGGCGGCCGCCGCGGCGCCCAGGTGATCAACACCGTTGACCATGGCCGAGGCCCTGGCGGTGACCCGCTGAGGACCGTTCCATCCCTGGGCCGTCGGCGGCCGCCGGTTCCCGATCAGCATCCCGGCGGCCGCCGGCAGCGCCAGCCCGGTGAACCAGCCGGCGCCGCCCACCAGCAGCAGGACCAGCGTCTCGGGAACGCCCCGGTGGGAGAACAGCGGGTGACCACTGGCGGCCAGGTGCAGCGCTGCCGGAGCCCCCAGGGCGATCAGCGCCTGGCCGGTGAGAGCCAGAACAAGGACACGCCGGTGACCCGTCTCAGGACCGCTGACCAAACGGCGGGCCAGGGGAACCGCGGTGCTGCCGCCCAGGGCCAGCCCGAGCATGAACAGCGCAATCACGCTTCCGATCATGCGGTAGATGTCGCCAAAGGCGCCTTGGTAGACCTGAATGCAGGTCAACTCCAGGGCCAGCCCCACGAACCCGGCCGTGATCACGGCGGCAATAACCGTGCCCGAGCTCCTGCGGGGTGCGGCAGGGCGGAGGCGGTGCAGCAGCGGGATCAAGGACCAGAGCAGCGGCAGGGACAGCGCGGCAATGGCCAGCCAGATCGGCAGTGGCCGGAAGAGCAGGCGAAACACCTGGTCCAGCGAGTCGCTGGAAAACCGGCTCCACAGACGAAGGGTCCGGGCCTGGGCCAGGGGTCGCCAGTCGGTGTTGACCCATGCGGGGTCATCGGGCTGATCCCTGACC
>JAQAZP010000284.1:0-5503 GCA_032127265.1 Acidobacteriota bacterium | reverse complement strand
CCGCCTACCTGCCGGTGGGGCGGCGAACTCAGTTCGGGATCTATGGCGGTCTGCGCGAGGATGAGTCGATCATCGTGCTGAGCGATCCGGCAGCCAGCAGCCGGCTGACCTGGTTCGGCCTCGACCTCAACCTCCGGATCGGTCGGTCCTGGCTCTTCCTTCTGTCCGCCGAGCGAAACGTGGGTGACGAGGAGGAATACGACCAGATCTACACTACGCTCAATTACCGCTTCTGAGCCGGTGCTGAAGTCGTGCTTGAATGCGACATCCCGGAGCCGTGCAGAGATTTCATCACCATCGACTACCTGATGAAGAAGATCGAGGAGGACCCGCGGCCCCGGCCAGAGCACGAGCCGTTCCCCACCCACAAGTAATACAGCGGGACGGTTACCTGGTCCACCGAGACGTTTGAACTGCTAACCGCCCCGATTTTCCGGTTTCCCCTCAGCCGCCGCCCCGCTCGCGATCCACCACGGCCAGGCCTTCCGCGTCCATGTGCATTTCCCACTCGTTGACCAGCGGAGTGTATTCCCCGGAGGAAGCGTCATGGATCCAGACCTTGAGCACGTGAAACCCCGGCTCCAGGTATGGCGTAGCGGCCCGGGCCAGAAACCGAATCGACCCGTCAGCACTGTACTCCGCCTGCGGCGGATGCCTTGACAGTTCCGGTGTGATGACAGCAAACGCTCTCTCCGACCGCCGGCCATGGATCGAGGTCAGCAGGAGGTGTGAAATCCGGCCGCCGCCATGACGAATCGGGCTGCGCCCGCTGACCATGATCGCACCCTCCGTTCCCCGCAGTTTGAGCTGAAGTCCGCCAATCCGTATTTCCGGCGGCCGGCGGCTGCCGGTGGGAAGCGGCGAGTGGAAAGGGACGTCCAGCAGCCCGTGGCTCATCAGGATTCTGGCCTGGGCATTGAGAGCGGTGGAATGCAGACTGAGGTAGGCGAGTTCGGGATTCCGGGGCATGACCCTGATGAAACTCAGGGCCACGGCGCCGCGATCCCGTTGGCGTGCCGTGGCCTGTGCCGTCGCCTCCGCCCCTGGCCAGGCGCCGATGGTGGTGATGGCACAGAACAGCGCCATCAGGCCGACCAGGGAAAGATAGAGCGGCTGAAACGGCCGGCCGGGCCCCCGGGCGGCGGATGAATGATGCCAGCGGCACGAGGAAGAGCAGCAAAAAGGCCGTGCCGGCGAAGGGAGCGCTCCATCCGGCGCCGCGAAAGGCGAACGGGGCGCCCAGCCAGTGCAGCAGAAAAATGATCGTGGTCGCGGGGGCATCAAACACCAACTCCGTCTGGACGGTTTTGTGCGGGAATGCAACGATGATCGAAAAATAATCGGCGAGGCTGACCAGCCCGGCAGCAAGGTAAGTCAGGCCGGGGATGCCGAGCCTGGCCCTGGGCCCCGCCTTTCCATCAATGGCAGAGAACAGCGGCAGGGCCGGGCAGATCAGGAACCAGAGCAGCATCCCGTTGGCGTAGGAGAATGTCGCCGCGAGACTGAAGCAGGTCGCCTCGGCGGTGATCCGCCCCTGGTCCATGGTCTGCATCCCCTCGTTGGTGCCGGTCTGGATGATCGAGACCAGCTGTGATAGCTTGTTCTCGCGGATCTGGGTGCGATTAATGTGGTCGATGATCGCGGCCAGGCCCTGGCCCATGCACAAGCCGATTCCCACCGACAAATAGTCCGCATTGGGAAGGGCCAGAGTCCGGGGCGATTGCGAGGAGGGACCGTCATGCGTTGGCTATCCGGACCTGGATGGATCGTCCTTTCGATCACGCTGGCACTGGCCGTCAGCAACGCATGGTCAGCCGAAGACCATGTGGCCGGCACCATTGTGGGATGGGGCTCCTATGATGTTGTCCCGCCCTGGGAGTTGTCCGGTATCGTGGACGCCGCCGCCGGCAGTTATCACAGCCTCGGCCTCCGAGATGACGGCTCCCTTGTGGGTTGGGGACGGGCCGGTTCCGGGGAATGCAATATCCCGCCGCCAAACACCGGCTGGGTTGCCGTCTCAGCTGGATCGGATTACACCCTGGGATTGCGGGATGACGGTACGATCTATGCCTGGGGCAATAACTCTCAAAGCCAGTGTGAGCTCCCGGATGTGACGAGTGGCTTCGTTGCCGTGGATGCTGGATATTTCCACGGGGTGGGATTGAAAACCGATGGTTCGATCGCGGCCTGGGGCCAGAACAACTACGGGCAATGTGATGTGCCTCCACCGAACGAAGATTTCGTTGACGTCGCGGCTGGATTTTCCTTCAGTTTGGGTCTGAAAAGCAGCGGTTCGATCATCGCCTGGGGACGAAATTTTGAGGGTGAATGCGATGTCCCGGAGCCAAACGAGGATTTCGTCGCCGTCTCGGCACGTGGTTCTCATGCGCTCGGCTTGAAGCAGGACGGATCGATCGTCGCCTGGGGAGACAACGACGACGGCCAGTGCGATGTCCCGGAACCGAACGAGGATTTCGTCGCCATCGCTACCGGTCTAAGGCACAGCTTGGCCCTGAAGGAAGACGGGACACTGGTGGCCTGGGGCTTCAACGAGGATGGACAATGTGATATCCCGGAACCCAATGAGAACTTCACCTCCTTTCAGGCCGGTTACGAACATGGCGTGGCCCTGAAATCCGACGGCACACTTGTTACCTGGGGGGGCAATTCGTCCAGCCAGTGCGGCCTGCCGGCAGCAAACGAGGGTTTCGTCGCTGTGGACGGGGGCACATCCCATTCCCTGGCATTGAACCGGGATGGGTCCATCACCGCCTGGGGGGATGGTTTCTTCGGTCAGACCGATGTCCCGGAACCGAATGAGGGTTTCATCAAGGCCCGGGCAGGCTATTCGCACAGCCTGGGACTGAAAGAGTACGGGTCCATCCAGGCCTGGGGATACAACCTCTACGGCCAGTGCGATGTGCCGGAGCCCAATACCGGTTTCGTGGACATCGATGGAGGTGAAAAGCACAGCCTTGGTCTGAAGGAAGATGGATCGATCGTCGCCTGGGGCGACAATTACTATCACCAGTGCGGTGTGCCTGAGTCGAACGAAGATTTCGTTGCCGTAGCCGCTGGCCAATACCACAGTCTGGGTCTGAAGCAAGATGGTTCAATTATCGCCTGGGGGCAAAATTTTTATAATCAGTGCAATGTGCCTGAGCCGAACTCCGGATTCTCCACTATCGCGGCTTCCGGCTATTTCTCCCTTGGACTGAAAGATGATGGATCGATCGCCGCCTGGGGTGAGAACAGTTTTGGTCAATGCGACGTTCCTCAACCGAATGAAAATTTCGTGGCCACGGCGGCAGGCAGTTGGTCTGCATGCGGCTTGAAAAACGATGGCACAATCGTGGTCTGGGGAGGGCTGGAACAGAGCCAAGTGACTGATATTCCTGAGCCGAACGGCGATTTTTCGGCCATCGGGGCCGGGTCACAGACCGTATTCGGTTTGATCGTGCCCGACGGCCTGCCCTACCTGATCTGCGGCCCGGGACCGGCGCCTGAAAATCCTCCATTGCTGCGAGTTTACTTCCCGCAGGGCAACTACGCGATCTGCCGTGAATTTCCCGCCTACGGTGCGCAGGGACACGGTGTCAACGTTTCAGCAGGGACCGTCATCGATGGCGAGCGGGACATCATCATCACCGGCGCCGGCCCGGGAGAGGTTTACGGTCCGCATGTTCGTGGGTTCCGATGGGACAGCACACCGGTCCCGGGGCTCAGCTTTCTCGCCTATGGGACCGCGAAATACGGCGTCAACGTGTCAACCGGCGATCTGGACGGTGACGGCTCGGATGAGATCATCACCGGTGCCGGGCCGGGTGCTGTGTTCGGGCCCCACGTTCGTGCGTTCGGCTATGACCCTTCCACGCACTCCGTAGCAGCCATCCCCGGAGTCAGCTTCTTTGCCTATGGAACGCTCAGGTGGGGCGTCAATGTGGCCAGTGGGGATATCGATGGTGACGGAATGGCGGAGATCATCACCGGTGCCGGTCCGGGGGCCGTATTCGGCCCCCACGTGCGCGGATGGAACGTGGACGGTGGCGATGTGACGGCCATCCCCGCCATAAGCTTTTTCGCCTACAGCACGCAGCGTTTTGGCGTCAGGGTCGCCAGCGGCGACGTGGATGGAGACGGAATCGACGAGATCGTCACTGCCCCGGGGCCAGCTGCTGAATTCGGGGCGCACATCCGCGGGTGGAATTTCGACGGAGCCGCGGTCGTTCCGATCGCCGGCCTGAACTTCCTGGCCTGGCCCCAGGCTGAAGTCCGATATGGCGCTCTTGTCAGCGCCCGAATAGATATCGACAGTGATGGTCGAGACGACCTGCTGGTTGGTGCCGGCCCGGATCCCGCTACCGGCTCACCTGTTCGCATTTACGGATTTGATGGTGTCTCCATCTCAGAATGGTTGGACCTGGAGGCATTCCCGGAGTTGACCCACGGCACATCGGTCACAGCCGGACGGTTTTAACTCGTTTTCACGTCGGCTCTTGGCAAGGTCTTGCGTCTCAGGGTTCAATCGAGATTCTCGAACGCGGTAGAGAAGGGATTGACGACCCTCAGGTCGTCCAACTCTTGCCCGGCATTCAGATCCTCGCTGAGCAGATAGCGACAACCGGTGAAGTGAGCTGCGGCCACGATAAGTGCGTCCCAAAAAGAAAGCTCAAATCGGTCCTGGACGTCCCAGGCACGCTGAAGAAGGACCGGATCCATCGCAATTGGCCGCCAGGCGAGCAGGTTGTTGACATCCTCCCTGGCCTCCAGGAGATCCATACCCGGATCCAGTTTCCGGGTCACAGTGACATAGAACTCTTGCAGCACCTGGGTACTCAGTCGGCCTTGCCGGCTAGCCCACAAATTAGCAATCCAATCCGCCGCCCTCGCCTGCTTTGCAGGTTCTGAAGTATCCCTTGCATAAACCAGTACATTCGTGTCAACGAAGACCGGACCGGTCATGGAGGTCCTCCCTGCGGGGATAGTGGCCACTCTTCTTCAGAGCCGTGGGCTTGCGAGAGAGATACTGCCTCCTGGCGGGATCGTACCCTTCCTCCTGCTCCATCAATTGGACCAGCAGGTCGCCGAGGAGCCTGGACAGACTGGTATCGTGGCGGGCCGCCCAGACCTTGGCCCACCTGGCAACATGTTCAGGGACTGTAATCGTCAGGTTTCTCATAACACGAATATAGTGCTACACGATTTTCGTGTCAAGTGTGAAGAAGTGGATCAGCTGAGCACTTCATCCTTGCACTGTTTGGCGAAGACCGACTTGTCGATAGCCTTGAAGTAAGCATCATCGGCGGTGATCCGGCCCTGGTCCACCAGCGCCTGCAGTGCCTGGTCCATGGACTGCATCCCTTCGGTGATGCCGGTCTGGATGATCGAGACGAGCTGGGAAAGCTTGTTCTCCCGGATCAGGTTGCCGACCCCGGGCTTGCTGAGCAGGATCTCCACCGCGGCACAGCGGCCCTTGCCGTCGGAGGTCTTGAGCAGCTGCTGG
>JAQAZP010000283.1:0-7003 GCA_032127265.1 Acidobacteriota bacterium | reverse complement strand
CCGGGTCGCGGGAGAGCAGCGGGTCCTTGCGGCAGAGCATCCGGGCCAGCAGCGAGCGGCCGCCGGGCTGGTGGAGGAGGGAATAGACCAGCCCGAAGGCCGGCTTCTGCCAGCGGATGAAAGCCCGATAGCAGATCTCTTCGAAGTACGGCTTGCTCCGCTTCTTCTCGCGCAGCTCGGCCGACACCCCTTCCCAGAGCTGTTCGATGGTCAGCTTCCGGTGGTCCGCCTGCCCTGCGGTACTGCCGCCCATGTTTTCATACCGGGGGATGGGACGTGAGAACGCTTTTCTTCCTTACCGGAGTGTAGCATGCGGAAAAACGCTCTTCCACCTGTGAACGGCTCAAAACAACGGGCAGGGACGAACCGGTTTGATCAACCGGCAGGATCCGGATCGGCCACCCGGCCGAGAAAGAGGATGCTGCCGGAGACGTTGTCGCGGATCAGGAAGATGAAGGGGTGATTGACCCGCAACATTGGCGGCATGCTCTTGGCGTGGATCACCGCCGTGGCCGCGGCCGCTTCGCTGCCCTGCTCGTTGACCTCGATGAATGCCTTGTGCAGCACGAGGCTGATGAAGTATCCCTTCTGGCCGTCCATCCCCGAGAAGTCCGCCTGTCTGCCGAACGCCTCCTTCATCCCCAGTGCCTGAAGCGGCGCCACCAGGTCGGTGGTGCCCCAGGTGAATTTAAACTTCGGCAGCCACACATTCACTTTTTGCTCGCTGAGGCTTCCCAGCAGGGTGATCAGGCGTTCGGGGGTCAGGCTGCTTTCCAGCGCGGCCAGCCCTTGCATGTCCCGGGGCAGAAGGATCAGCATCGACAGGTCGCCGCCCTGGTAGGGCAGTTCCAGCAGTTCCACATCCCTGTCTCCCCCGATGTCGAAGCGCCCTTCCTGGTACATGGTGGGCACCTGCTTCACCGTGCCGTCTGGGAGGGTGAAGTCAGCCGGCCTGGTGCTCTTCTCCTTGAACTTGCTGGCCCAGTCCCCCTTGAAGTGGATGGCATTGACCAGCACCATGACCGTGGACGGGTCGAGGTCGCCGGGCCGGATCAGCTCCCTGATCTTCTCCCGGGTCTTCTGCTCCACCCAGCTGTTGATCGTCCGGCGGGCCGCCTCGGTTTCCCTGACATAGTCGAGAGGGGTCAGCGAGACACCGTAGCTCTGCTCGAGCTGCCGCACATACGTATCGAGCAGGGGGAGTCCGGCCTTGGGCCAGAGGGAGTTGGCGGTGGACAGCGAGACGTCACCTTTGGCAAGGATCCCGGCCAGGCCCTGTTCGAGGCCGGCAAAGGTCTGGTGCATTTTGGCCTGCCCCATGGGAAAGTGGAGCGTGTCGGCCATTTCTTTCTCGGTGTTGTTCCGCGCGCCGCTCCAGCTCATGGCCAGGGCGGTGGAGATGCTGTAGGGTGAGAAGAAGAGGTTGCCCTTCTCCTTGCTCAGCTGGCCGTAGAGGTCGAGGGCGAACTGCGTGTTGCCGATCACCGTCATCTCCCGGTAGTCGATTCCCGGTGCGGGCTCCTCAACCACGGGCAAAGCCCGAACGGCCGGCGACACGGCCAGCGCGGTCAGGAGAAGAGCCAGAACAGTCGGTTTGAACATCTTTTGAGTCCCTCCGCAGGCGGCGGCCCAAGCCGCCGACATGATCAGCATGATGGCGTATCTCCCAGTATAACAATCGGCGGCCGAATCCGTTCAAGCCGCGGGTATCGGCACAGTGCGCCAGGCGGCCAAAAAATGTATCGTCGTCTTGACGCGAAAAAGAACTGGTACTACACTCGCACCGTCTTCACCCGGGGCGCCTGTCTGTTTCGATATTCCACGAGCGGTTCATGCAGATGAAAAAACGGTTTATTCTGGGCCTGGCCTACCTGGGCTTCATCCTGATTGTTTTTGAAATCCTCTGCAGGATCACACTGGCCATCCCCTGGACGGCCAAAAAGCTCTTCACCGATGACGACCTCTCCTGGCGCCGGGAATGGGTCAGCAGACATCGGCCCGGCACGGATTTCTACCTGAGCTTTGACAAATATGATGAAACAAAGGGCTGGTACACAAAGCCGAATCTGCGGGATGAAATCGTATTCGAAAACAAGATCCTGAACACCAACTCACGCGGCCTGCGGGGAACAAGAGAATTCTCGTATGCACGGAATCCGGGTATTCCGCGGATCGTGATCCTCGGCGACTCCTTCACCTTTGGCGACGAGGTCAGCGACGACGAGACCTACTCCCACTATCTGCAGCAGATGCTGCCGGCGGCCGAGATCATCAACATGGGCGTCCACGGCTACGGCCACGACCAGATGCTGATCCTGTTCGGTGAAGAGGGCGTGAAGTACCAGCCGGACCTGGTGATCCTGGGCTTCAATTCCTTTGACATGCGAAGAAACCTGCGTCGTTTCAGGGATTACTCGAAACCGATGTTCGAGATCGACGGGGATGGGTTGAGGCTGACCAACTCTCCGGTGGACCCTCCGGATGACATCCTGCGCTTCGACTGGGCCAGGCCCAGGATCCTTGACTGCTGGTCCATCATACATCTTCGGTTCCGGGTGCTGACCGGCCGGTATCAAAAGGACGAGGAAGAACGGACCAGGCCCATCCTCGACAAGCTCGTTGACACAATCGTGGGGATCGGCGCGCGCCCGGTGTTCATCTATCTCCCGGGGGACAGGGAACTCGCCACTGCCCGCCAGACGCCAGCAGCCGAAACATTTCTCCTGGCCTACGGCCAATCAAACAGACGAGTCACCTGCGCCTCGGCACGCAGCCATTTCCTCAAAAAAATGGAACAGGGAATCGAGTTCAAGACCGTCGGCCACTGGGGCCCGCCCGGACACCTCACCGTGGCCGAAGCGATCAGGGACCTCCTGATCGACGAAGACCTGATCCAGACAGCTCAGTAGGAATTCCACCAGTCCGTCACGGTGGACCCCGTCGATCCGCTGCCTGCGCCAAAACCACCGTACATAAAAAAACCGGGGGGAAGACTGCTTACTGCACCCCCCGGTCTGGAAGTCATCTACTGAAGAGCTGATCAGTTGAAGATGACAGTCCACTCTGCGTAAGAAACCGGTGCCGCCATCGCGTTGGTCACCGCAGTGGCTTCGAAGAAGTCGCCGGGATTCCACTCGTGCCAGTCGAAATCCTTGACCGTCTGGGATTCGATCATGAACATGCTGTTGAGCAGCGTGTAGGTGTCGTAGTGGTCTTCCTCGGTCAGGCCGGACCGGTGGGCGTTCTCGATGAACTCGATGGCGCCGCTGGCGCTCTGCCGCACCCGGGCCTGCCACCAGTCGCTGGTGGGCTCGTTGAGGTCACGGTCAGAGGTCCAGCCGAAGAGCACGGAAAGGTTGCCGTCCACGTCGTTGGCGAAGCGCACCCAGCGGGTGAAGAAGCCGTTAAAGCCGGACACACCGGCGGGGTCGTCCACGCGGTCGCCCTTGAGCACGCCGGCCACGTAGAGGCCCGGAGGGGTGAGGCCGTGGAACTCGGGCAGACCGGCGGTCTGCAGGATCTTGACCCCTTCACGCTGGGTGTTGGGGTTGACGATTATCGTGTTGCGCACCCGGTCGTACATCCGCCCCAGGTTCTCCATGGCCAGGCTGTCCACGGCCTTGCCGGACGGGGGCAGGATCGAGCTGGAAGAGGAGCTGCCGAGCACCGGCACGTCGTCGGGGATCACCGGGTCGGCGCGGAAGGTGGTGTCGTAGTAGACGTAGGTGACTTCCATGTCTTCGCCGGCCAGCCATTCCACGGTCTTGGTGGTGGCGCCGACGAGGTCGTAGCCCGAACCGTTCCAGTTGGAATAGTCCCACTCCTGGAACCAGATGTCGGCGTCGGACACCCGGTAGTCGTAGGTGTGCTGTTCCATGCCGGTGAGGGCCATGCTGCCGTCGTAGATCTCGGTGGTGGTGAAGAAGACGCCGCCGGCCATGGTGCGAACCGCTTCGCGCACTTCGGTGGTCTCTAGGGTCGCACCGTTCCACTCCTCGGTGGTGATGGTGATGGTCTCGTCACCGGCTCCCGGGGTGTCGCACTCGGACACGTAGGTCACACGCCTGACCAGGGTGCCGCTGGCATCGGGCTCCCAGGACTCTTCAGTGCTGGTGAAACCGCAGGTGCCAAAGTTGGCCCGCGGATCGAGGTCGGCATAGGCTGTGGTCACGATCAGGGCCAGAGCCACGGTAAGCAAAGTCGTCAAATACTTTTTCACTTCATTCTCCTTGGGGGTTCTCCGGAACTGCTCTATCCGTTCTGTTGTGGTACTGCTTGTTCTAGGTTGAACCGAACTGCTTTTAAATGTCGTTTGGAACTTCAGCCGGGTCTGAGGATCATGCCCAACTGGTAGATTAGATCATTTCAAACAGCAAAAGTTACAGGAAATCTGAATTATCTTAATTGTCTTGTAGGGGAATCCGTTGCAGCAGAATAAAGGCCACCGTAAACCATTGATTCACCTAGTTGACGGCGGGGCTCAGGTAGATTACCATTATGGATTCAGGGACTTAGTCACCACCGTGCGTCACCGGTGGGCCACAACTCTCCGGACAAGCAGAACAGCAATAATGGCACACGAAAATCCAGGGATGCCTGTCCGTAATGACGAGATCCGCGCGCGGCAGGACAGCCAGCTGATCGCCGAGATCCTCGCCGGCAGCGAGGAGGCCTTCACCGAGCTGATGGGCCGCTACGAGGGGCGGATCTACGCCTTCGGTTTCCGTATGTGCGGCCGGCACGAGGACGCCCTGGACCTGACCCAGGAGACCTTCCTCACCGCCTTCCAGTCCCTGGGCACCCTGCGCGATGAATCGGCGCTCTCCTCCTGGCTCTACCGCATCGCCACCAACATCTGCCTGATGCAGAAGAAGAAACGGAGCCGTGAGGTCACCGTGGACCTCGAGCTGGACGCCTACCTGCCCACCTGCGACACCGCCGGCTGGCCCAACATCGTCGACTGGTCCTCGGCACCGGAGAAGGCCCTGCTCAGCGAGGAGGCCCATGCGCAGATCCAGCAGGCGCTGCTGGAGATCCCGCCGAAATACCGGGCGGTGTTCATCTTCAGGGACATGGAGGGGCTGACGGCGGCCGAGACCGCCACTATCCTGGGCATTCAGGAAAACACGGTCAAGGTGCAGCTGCACCGGGCCAGGCTCCAGCTGAGGACGATCCTCGAGCGCTATTTCAAGGAGAACAGCAAGGGCAGATGAACGACGACTATCTCAGGCAGTGCAAAGGCGAGGGTGTTCGCGACCGCCAGGGCGCCGAGCAGGACTGCGCCCGGATCTTCAGCATGATCCACGACATCCTCGACGGGGACCTGCCCGGGGACCTCGCCCGGGAGCTGGAAGAACTGCGGGAGAAGTGCCCCTTCTGTGTCGACACCTTCCTCAAGACCCTCAAAAAGACCGTGGATGTCTACGGCCACCTGCCTGACCAGGCGCTGAGCGACGATGACCGGGCCAATCTCCGCCAGGAGATCCGTGAAGGCCTGGCAACTATCCGCGAAGACATGGACAACTGCTGACCTCCTTTTAAATTGGGGACAGGTTACTTATTTCTTGGCTGTAACCTGTTTATTTACCGCAGGATGTCATTTCAAATACAATTAAATAGGGACCTGTCCCCTATTTAATCGCACATTTTTGTCATCAAATGGCGGCTATGTGCGAATAATTAGTTACCAGTCCCCTTTCAAAACCCTTTTAAAATGCCAAAGAGGCGGGAGGCGTTGGCGGTGGTGACGGCGGCGGTTTTACCGCGGTCGCCGGCCCAGCGAACCTGGGCCACCATCTCCGCGGTGTGAACCATGAATGACGGTTCGTTGGTCTTTCCGCGCAGGGGGACCGGAGCGAGGAAGGGGCAGTCGGTCTCAAGCAGAATCCGGTCCTCGGGGAGGGAAGCGACAATGGCGCGCAGCCAGTCGTTGTTCTTGAAGGTCACCGTCCCGGGGAAGGAGAGGCAGAACCCGAGGTCGAGGGCCCGGCGGGCGTCGTCCCCGGTGCCCGAAAAGCAGTGGATCACACCGACGCGGGGAAAGGGAGCCGCCGCCTCAAGCATCCCCAGCCCCTCGTCGTAGGCATCGCGCAGGTGGATGATCACCGGCTTGCCGAGCTTCCTGGCCAGCCCGATCTGCTCGCGGTAGACGGCGCGCTGCACGTCACGGGGCGAGAGGTCCCAGTGGAAATCGAGGCCGATCTCGCCATAGGCCACCACCCGCGGGTGGCCGGCCAGCCGCTCCATCTCGGCAAGGGTCCGGTCATCCGCAGCCCTGGCATTGTGGGGATGAAATCCCACCGCGGCCCAGACCCGGGGAAATTGGTCGGCGATTTCCAGGGCGCGGACGGACTGCTCGAGGTCGGTGCCGATGGTGATGATCGACCCTACCCCGGCGGCCTCGGCCCGCTGCACGGCACCGGCGACGTCACCGTAGAGCTTGTCCAGGCCCAGGTGGGCATGGGTGTCCACAAGCCCGGAGGTGGGGAATGACGGTGTGATCTGGGACAAGGACAGGATCTCCGGTTACTTCTTCATTCGTTCCCCGCCCTCGTACATCGCCACCAGGCCGTCCTCCATGATGTCCTCGGAAAATTTGCCGACCCACTTGCTGAACTTGGACTCCGTGGTGGACATCTCGGTGCCGCTGACCACCCGGTGGTGCAGTGCCATCAGAAGATCGCCTGACTCGGTATCGACCATTTTCAGGTCAATGGTGGTAAAACCGGCGCCGGCCCCGAAGCCGACGAACATCTTCGCCCCCACGCTGCCGGTGCTGCAGTCGGTGACCCGGCCGGTGACCTGGATATCCCCCTCGTCAAAGGAGGTTTTCACCTGGCCGTCCCAGGCGATGTCGAAGGCGTCGTGAAAATACTGGGGCATCAGGCGGTTCATCCGCCGGGCGAGGCTCATGTCGTCGGAGTCCCGCTCCTCGGCATCTTCACCGATGAACTCCACATCGGACCAGTCGGGGAAGTGGAGCTTGCGATCCTCGAGGGCCTTC
>JAQAZP010000282.1:0-10645 GCA_032127265.1 Acidobacteriota bacterium | reverse complement strand
GGCCGGCGGCGGCTGTTATCACACCGATGGCCGCGATAGTAATCAGGATTCCTACGGAGAACAGCGACGAAATGGTGAATGCGCGTCGCGTCGAAATGCGACCCTGTTTATCGATGAATCCGACGATAAGGGGAATGCTGGCCAGGTGGCACGGACTGAGCAGGATGCTCAATACGCCCCAGACAAAAGAAGCGAGCATGGCGGTGGCCGGGGCCCCCTCCACCGCGTGGGTCAAGGTGGTGAACAGTTCTTCCATGCGAACAATACTCCAGATTCAGATGCTGAGATATCAGAGTTCGAGATCGATCCCCCGCTCCTTGAACTTGTTGAGGATATCTTCCTTGGAGAAGAAGCCTTCGTGACGGAAGAATTCCACTCCCGAGGCGTCAAAGAAGATCTGCGTGGGGATCACCCGTATACCGTAGGGTTTGCCGGCATCCTTGTTCTCCCAGACGTCGATGAAGACGACCGCCAGCTGCCCTTCGAATTCTGTTTCCAGCTCTTCGAGTATCGGCGCCATCATTTTACAGGGGATGCATTTGCCTGCCCCCAGGTCCACCAGCCGTGGCAACTGGTCCTGTGCGGTGGACTGACCGCTCTCCAAACCAGATGCCGTCCCGCCCCCCGTTTTGCTCACCTCGCCAGTGGCAGACTTCTGACCCTTGAGGATCACCACGAAAATCACCACAACGACCAGAGCGATGACGATCGCAGATTTCCCCAGCAAACCCGAGCCGGCGACAGTCTTCTTCGGTTGTGCTTCGTCTCCCATCCTTGATCTCCCTCTGGTGTATCTCCTACTCTGCTGCCGAAGTGATCCAGTCAGCCAATTCTTTTGCCGATGGCAGTTTCCCGGCGCACTTGACCTCGCCGTCGATGACCAGCGCAGGAGTCAGCGCCACGCCGTATTTCATGATCTCGGTGATCTGTTCCACCTTTTCCAGCTCGGCCTGCACCCCGGCCTCGGTGAGAGCTGTTTCCGTCTCCTGGTAGAGTTTCTTGCACTTTGGGCACCCCGTACCGAGAATCTTGATTTTCAATTCTCTTCTCCTCAATAGTCGAACGAGTGATGCTAAACGATTCTGCCGAAGACATACCCGACCACGGTGGACATCACCACGGTCAGCAGGCAGAAGACAAAGGTCTTTTTGGCCCCGACCACCTTGTAGATCACGAGGATGCTGGGCAGCGACAGGGCCGGGCCGGCCAGCAGCAGGGCCAGGGCCGGCCCCTTGCCCATCCCCATCCGGGTCAGCATCTCGACAATCGGGATCTCGGTCAGCGTGGCAAAATACCAGATCATCCCCACGAACGAGGCGATGAAGTTGGACAGCAGGCTCTCGCCTCCCACCAGCCCGCCGACAACCTGCTCAGGAATCAGGCCGCCGATGAAGCCGGTGACGAATACACCCCCGAAAAGAAGGGGTACGATCATCAGGCCGAAGTCCCACGTGGCCCCCATCCACTCCTTCACCTCGTCGACGGTGAACCAGCGCCAGGCCATCAGCAGCACCAGCAGACCTATGGCCCCGGCCAGGTACCACTTGATCCCGTGAACCGTCATGGTAAAGCTGGGCACTTCCTCAACCGTGGCTATATCCCCCTGCTGCAGGCGCCGGACATCGGTGGACAAGTGGCCGTCGGCCTCGTATTCCTGGATGTCCAGGGCGTCGGGGGTGGAGTAGCGGATGTTGGCGCTGATCACCTGGCCGTCGTTCATCGTAATCGTTACGTCGTTGGTGTTGTACCAGTCGCTGAAGACAAGAAACAGCACCATGCAGAGGAAGTAGAGGGTCGTTTTCCACAGCGGGCGCCCGTCAGCCGGGGTCTCGGGCAGGACGGCGGCGGCCACCCGCTGTTCCTCTCCCCGGCGGAAGAACATGGACATCAACAGCCCGATGACCACTGCGAAGACCACTGCGCCGATCAGCCGGCCGATCCCCAGGTCGAGGCCCAGAACGCGGGCGGAGAGGAAGATCGCCATCACGTTGATCGCCGGTCCCGAGTAGAGGAAGGCGCTGGCTGGCCCCAGCCCGGCGCCCATGGTGTAGATGCCGGCAAACATCGGCAGCACGGAGCAGGAGCAGACGGCAAGAATGATTCCGGAGACCGAAGCCACTCCGTAGGCCGTCACCCGGTTCGATTTCGGGCCGAGGTAGCGCATCACCGACGCCTGGGAAAGAAAGGTGGAGATGGCCCCGGCGATGAACATTGCCGGCACCACGCAGGCCAGGGTGTGGTGGATGGCGTACCACTGAAGTAGCCTGAAGGCCTCAAGGATGGCGTTGGTCACCTTGGTGTTGCCCAGGGGGATGAAGTAGGCCACCAGGAAGATACCGGTCAGCCAGGCGAATTTTTTCCACTCTTTCATGAAACCCTCCACGCCACTGGATCGCTCATAGTGGTACTAAAAGGAAACGATTAAATATTTCCACTGCCAATCTCGCCGGCCGCCCCCACGCTGTATATGCATATATGGCCATTTACGCCATGTCTTAATAAATTTTTTTACCGCCGCTCATCGAGCACCTGCGACGCGCAGGAGAAGAAGTTCATTACGCACGGCGTCAACAAGGAGTAAAACACGTTGTTCCCCTCCCTCCGGTCCTCCACGATTCCGTGAGAACGCAAAACGGCCAAGTGCTTGGATACCGTCGACTGGTCGGAGCCGACGAGATCGGTCAGTTCGCCGACAGTACATTCACCCTGGCTCAACCGATCGACGATCATCAGCCTCGATTCGCTGGCCAGGGCCTTGAGCACCTTGGCCTGCCGTTTGAATTTCTGTCGGTCCGTCATGATCCCTCCAATCTAAACGGAATGTTATGGCTACATGACCATATTGTCAAATCCATTCGTCGCTCGGCAATCGAGTGATTGGCGACAATCATATCTCCCGGCCGGGCTCGGGAATTCTAATTGTCGCTGATCAACAGGCCTTGCTCCGTGGCGGCAAAAAGGCGAGAGGGCATGGTGGGATCGATGGCCAACTGCCTGATCTCGGCATCGGGGAGCCCGGAGCCAGCCCTGTCCCAGCTCTCCCCGCCATTGGTGGTGCGGTGGAGGCCGCTCCTGTCCAGCAGCGCAAAGACGGTGCCCGATTTTGCGGACCAGAGCATGTTCACTTCTTCGATGGGCAGGCCGCTGCCCGACGGCTCCCACTTCTTGCCGTCGTTGGTTGTTTTGAACACCGCGGTTCCCGGGTCCCGGTTGGACCGGGAGCCGGCATAGAAGGTCTCGGGATCGGCCGGGTCCTGAACCACGCTGTTGAACTGGGCCGCGGCCATCTTGCCCCGGATCATCGCTTTCATGCCGGGCTGCTTGACCTCGTATTCCGTCCAGCTGGATCCGCCGTCCTTCGAGCGCCAGAATGTGGAGCCGTCGACAGCGTATACCGTGCCGGGAGCGGCGTGGTCCGGAAAGACACTGTTCACTCCCTTGGGCCAGTGGCCGGAGAACGGAGCTTTGATCTCCAGCCAATCCCCGACACCTTCACGGCGAAACAGCCCTGCGCTCATCCGTGCGAAGACTGGCCCGGAAGAGTGAGGGGAAGCATAGAGTTGCCAGGGCCAGCCACCGGCAAATCCGGCATTGGATGGCATCCAGTTCGCCCCCCCGTCCGTGCTGCGAAAAAAACCGCTTCCGGCGCAGCCAGCATACATCGTGCCGGGGCGCTGTGGATCAAAGACCAGGTCCTGGCAGTCGTATCCACCCATCCCACTGACCACCCGCTTCCAGCTGACACCGCCGTCCATGCTCTTCATCAACCCGTCTTCCGTGGCGGCGAAGAGTACCTTGCTCTCAACCGGGTCCATGACCAGCCGGAACAGTTCACTGGTCCCCTTCAACTCCAGGCCAAGCCTGGCCCAGTTGTCACCGGAGTCCGTACTCTTGTACAGCTCGCCGAAACCGATGACGGCATAGATGGTGGCCGGTGTTGAGTGGTCGACGAGCAGCGACTTGATGCTCTGCGCCGGCAGCCCTTCCCCGGTCTGGGTCCAGGTCGTCCCGCCATCCTCGCTGCGGCTGAAGTGCTTTTCCGACCCCCGCCCGCCGGCAAAGACGATCTGCGGGTTCTTCGGGTTGACGGCAAAGCAGTACGCATCCTGCCCCGGCACACGGAATTCGGTCCAGGTGCTGCCCCCGTCAATGCTGCGGTACTGTAGATTGGTCGTTGGCACGAATATGATTTCCGGCTGGGACGGCGCAAACACCATATGCCGGTGCAGCGACTTGATGGGCATAACCTTCCAGCTCGTGCCCCGGTCTGTTGACTGCCACAGACCAGGCCCGCCCGATTTCTGCAACCCCACCCAGACGGTGGAAGAGTTTGACGGATCCACTTCAACCCAGAGCACCTTGCGACTGGTCAGGTCATCGCCGGGCAGTGTCCAGGTGAGCCCCCGATCATCACTGCGCCACACACCGGCATACGAGGTAGCAAGGTATAGTGTCTCCGGATGGTCCGGCGCCAGGGCCAGGCCATTGATCATCCCGCAATACGGCCCCTCGCTCCGCCACCCGGCCTCGGTGACTGAACTGGCCGCGAGCAGGATCAAACAAAACAGTACCACCGTCTTCACCCGTGCTGGCATCATGGAAAACCCTCCCGGTGCTCGGCTAACTATTCTCTTGACAGGGGAAATGGCACTCCCTATGTTAAACAGGTGGGTTTATTGTATAGCAGATCAAGCTCTTTCCATATGGATTTCACATCCCGGCGGTTATCGATGAAGCATCAAATGAAGAGACGCAACCTCACCATTTCAACGGTACTCACAGTACATTGTTCCACCGCCCTTCCTTGACACCCTGAGAAGCAGTACTTGCCGGCAGCATTCCAGCCCGGCAGGTACCGGGCCGCTGCGAACCAGTGTTGAGATCTAATGTTTACAGTTCGCTTACCGCCAAGAAAAAGGGGTTACGGCATATCACCGTAACCCCTTGATAATGCTGGTGGAGCTGAGGGGGATCGAACCGCGAGCCTAAGCACTTGCAATAATTGCACTTGCGACACATCATTTACAAAAAATCAGAACAAAACCTGACGGAACAAGGCTTTGCCCGAAGGCGGCCTGAATGCAAATGAACTAAAGCGAACTCCAGCAGAACAGAAAGTAGGCACGAATTCACACGAAAAGTATGCACCAGATCCCGCCCGACTCGAGGCTGGTGGTAGAGCGATGGAATGATCTGACAGCTACAGTGCAGGCGGCTATTCTGGCAATTATTCGAGTGTCATGCCGGAAGTGAGCATTAGTGGTTCGCTGAATAACCCCAGTCTTCACTATTGCTTTTCCGGTGATATCCTGCCTGCGTTCAACCTGAGCGTTCTTTTTGCCATCCGCGCGGACTGCGGCTCATGAGTCACCATGACGATGGTCCGGCCCTCGGAATTTATATCACTTATGATTCCCATGATCTGACCGGTGGTTTCCGGATCGAGGTTGCCGGTGGGCTCGTCAGCCAGTATGACTGAGGGATCGTTGGCCAGCACTCGCGCCATGGCGACACGCTGCTGCTGCCCCACGCTCAACTCGGCAGGCTTGTGGTCGAGCCGGTCACCGAGCCCTACGCGTTCGAGCAGCATTGCTGACTTCGCCAGTTGGTCGGCTTCGCCCATGCCGGCCAGGAAGAGCGGGATTTGGACATTTTCAGCCGCCGTCAGGTAGGGCACCAGGTTGAATGTTTGAAAGAGGAACCCGATCTTCTCTCTCCTCAGATGAGCACGTTCGTCCGGGGAAAGGTCATAGAGTGAGGATTCGTCGAGCAACACTCGACCGGAAGACGGCGACAGCATGCCGCCGAGGGTCAGGAGAAAAGTGCTCTTTCCGCTGCCGCTGGGGCCGACCACGGAGACCCAGTCACCTTTGGGGATATCGAGGCTTACATCATCGAGCGCCTTCACTGTGCGAGCGCGATGGTTGTAGTTCTTGCTAACAGATTCTAATCGCAGCAATGCTCAAACCTCCTGGAGTGTGGCGCATGGATCGAGACGTGAGGCCCTTCTGGCCGGAAGGTAACTGGCCGCGAGGGCAATCGCCGCGGAGAGTCCAATAGCCCAGACCAGAAGTATCGGCATCGGAAGAACAGGAATCTGGGCTATCTTCGGTCCGAGGACAACGGCCAGAACGGTGCCGAGAAGGAAGCCACTGATCCCGCCAACCAGCCCGAGCAGCAGCGCCTTGAGCATGAACATTCTCAGGATCAGCGATGATCCCGCTCCCAGAGCCATCAGCGTACCGATCTCACGTCTCCGTTCGAACACATTCGCATACATGTAATTGGCAATACTGGCGCCGCCCACCAGAACAATGATCACCAGAAAGATCATCGACAGATTCGACATCAACCGGTTGGTCCTGATCTGGGTCTCCACAATTTGCGTGACGGTAACGACCTTGGCTTCCGGGAGCAGCTTGTTGATTTTCTGTACCAGGCCCGCCGAGATCTCATTGCAGCAGCCGACCACCTCGATGGCGTTGATCACTTCGCCCTTGCCGGCGAGCGACTGGACAGTGTGCAGGTGGGCAAAAATCCGGGAATCATCCACGGTCCCCGTCTGGGGTAAAACAGCGATGACTGAAAACGTTTGACCCAGCAGATTCAGTTCGTCATCTTCCCGCGTGCCCAGCGCCGATGCCACATCCGCTCCCACCAGGGCCTCGAATTCTCCCAGCGTCTCGATGACCCGTTTGCGAACCAGCGTCTCCCTGATCTCGGCTTCCCCTGCTGCCAGCAGGGGCATCTGGGCCACCGTGCCGCAACCTTCCGCCGGCCGCGAGAATATTCCGGCCCCCTGCCACATCGCCTTGGCCTGAAACTCGCTTTTCGGCAATATCCCGGTCAGCGTCCACTCCCGATCACCCGCGGTGACCGAAACGGACAGCTTGGGTGACAGGTTGTCCAGACCCTGGATGTCTGACATGGTCAGGCGGTCGACGTATTCCTCGGGGAACTGCTCCTCCTGCATGTCCGCCCGGTAATAGTCCTGCACCGAGGCCGACTTGGGCAGCACGAGGATGTTGGCCCCCAGCATGTCCAGTTCCCGGGCCACGGCCTTTTCGGAGAAAGTAGTGATATTTTTCACGCCCACAACGGCGGTAATTCCAAGCACTATGGCAAGAAAACTGGTAACCAGTTGATTTTTGCGCTCGAATATTTCACGCCAGACGAAGGTTCTCAGCTTCACGTCAGGCCTCCTATTTCTTCGGCGGACAACAACCAGGGGCGCTGCCCGGGCCACAGCCGGACTTGGACATGGCGTCATCGAGCGTTTTCACCAGTCCGTCTTTCTCGGTGGCTCCCTTGTACTGAGCAAGAACGGTCCCCGGGGGTGCCATGAAAACCGTGGCCGCCGAACCGCCCTGCGGAACCACTTTGAGTTTCTTCAGGAAATCCGCTTCTCCGGGATCACGCGGGTCGAGGACGATGACTTCCGTGGCCTTGGCGTATTTCTCATCTTTCTTGAAGTCTTCCACACCCTTCATCGCTTCCCCGTTCATCGCGGTGCTCTCGTTCTGCAGACAGATGAAGACCAGTTTGCCGGCCTGAAGCGCAGCGATGCATTTCGCGGAACCGGGGCTGACAAACGCGCTGAGCAGCTTCGCCTCATCGAATGCCCCCGGGAACCCTCCGGTCACGGCACCGGTAGGGGCTATCGCCAGGACCAGGGGCATCGGAGCCCTGCTGATATTGAACTTGCCGACGATCGCTTTTTCCGAAGGATCGGTCACATCAACCACGACAGCGTCCGCCCGGTCCGCGATCTTTTGCGCCACCCCATCGAACACCGCCCTCATGCTCCGCGTCTGCTCGTCCTCGGCCTTGTAGAAAAACACAAAAAGATATCTGTCCTCTCCGGCAGCCCGTTCCATGGCCGCCAAGGCGGAACCGGCAATCGGCAGAGCTGATGTCCCCTCGGGGAGCCCGGTCTTATCTCCAGCCGTCCGCTCACCGGATTCCGCCATGGCGGTAGACGTGCCATCGCTGACCAGGACAACGGCAAGGGCGACAATGATCACGATGGCCGATGTGATCGTCACAACAACAAATTTCTTTGACATCTCACCTCTCCCCTTTTGGGTTTTGCCATAAAAATGACACCGGAAAAAACAGCAGAAACAGTACCTTGTAGATCTTGCTCATTGGATCGAAGCCTTCCACTGAGATCAGTAAAATAATCCGGGAGTACACTCCGTTGTTTCTAATGGCTCTCCTCGAACCAATTTGTCGTCCGCAAACAAAATTTGACAAGCATCAGCATCACCGGCACTTCGATCAATACCCCCACTACCGTGGCCAGGGCAGCTCCGGAGGAGAGGCCGAAGAGCATGACGGAGGTGGCGATGGCCACCTCGAAGTGGTTCGAGGCGCCGATCATCGCCGAGGGGGCGGCATCGCGGTATTCCAGCCGCATCAGCCGGGCGGCCAGGTAGGTCAGCCCGAAGATGAAGACCGTCTGGATGAAGAGCGGGATGGCGATCCAGAGGATGGTCAGCGGGTTGGCCAGGATCACTTCGCCCTTGAAGGAAAAGAGCAGCACCAGGGTGATCAGCAGGGCGATGATGGTTACCGGGGTAAGAACGTGCAGGAACTTCTCGTTGAACCAGGCCTCGCCTTTTGTGGCGATCAGCCACTTTCGTGAGAGATACCCGGCCACCAGCGGCAGGGCGACATAAATGCCGATGGAGAGGAGCAGCGCCTCCCAAGGCACCGGCAAACGTCCTACACCGAGCAGGAAGCCGCCCAGCGGGCCGAAGAGGAGGAGCATGGCCAACGAATTGACCGAGACCATAATCAGGGTGTGGCCATCATTGCCTTTGGCAAGGAAGCCCCAGACCAGCACCATCGCCGTGCAAGGGGCAATGCCGAGAAGGATACAGCCGGCGAGGTAACTGCGCCAGAGCGGCACCTCAAGCATCTTCACGCCGTCGTGAAGCACCACCGTTCCCACCCCGTGGGTCTGGCCCACCGCCAGGTCCAGCCCCAGCGGCATTTTCACCAGGTCGGTGGCTTCGGGGCCGATGAAACCTAGGAAGAGCGTGCCGAGGAAGAAGATCGAGATGGCGTACATGGTGAACGGTTTGATCAGCCAGTTGACCACCAGGGTCAGTCCCACCGGCTTGATGTTCTTTCCCGCGCGGAGCACCTCGGCGAAGTCGATCTTGACCATGATGGGGTACATCATGAAGAAGAGGCAGATGGCGATGGGGATGGAGACCACCGGTGCGCCGTGGACCGAGATGGACAGTCCGTCGAGGAATACCGCCGCCTCGGGGGCGGTCTTTCCCAGGAGGATGCCGGCCAGGATGCAGAGCACCACCCAGACGGTGAGATACTTCTCGAAGAACCCCAGACCTTTCGGTTCCTTGGTGATACAGGCCTCTGTCGCCATGGTCAGTTCTCCTTTCCGCCGCTTCCCCCGGTCAGCGTTTAAAGAACTCTTATCTTTCGGTGACTTAAAACTGACTTCCCTCCATGAGTGGATTGACTAGCCCTCGCAGGTCGCCACGGTCAAGCGTGCCAGATCAGCCTCGACTGATGGGTGATCGGCCAGGCAATCCCGAAAGCACTCCTGTAAGCATTCCTCCAGCTTGTTTCTGGCTTTTGAAAGTTTGTAATAGACCCAGGTGCCCTCACGCCGGGCCTCGACCATCCCGTTCATACGCATGATTCCCAGGTGGCGGGAAATCCTTGATTCCGGCGCATTCAGTGCCTCTGCAAGCCTGCAGACACAGGCTTCTCCTTCCAGGGAGAGTAAAACGGCCAGTCTGAGACGCGTCTGATCGGACAGGATCTTGAAAAAAGCGGCTTCGTTGTTCATCACACTCCTCTGTGCTTATCTTCCTATCTGCGGATGAACACATATAATACACCGCGCAATCGACTACGTCTAGATGAAGCAGAAAAAATGAGAACTACGGGGCCGTGTAAATGAGATACACGCCGCCGAGCAGCACGAGTATGCCGCAGATTTTCCTGACGATTGCCGCTCCCCTGGACCGTTCATTCCAGTCCAGGTATCGCTGAACGAGTTCCGTCGACGTGCCGGCCAGAACGATTACCGAACAGTGGCCAAGGCCGTACAGGGCCAGCAGAAATGCCCCGTAGGTGGCATTCGTTGCCGCCAGTTTGAAGGTCACGCCGAGCATCGGAGCCATGTAAGCGAATGTGCATGGCCCCAGGGCAATGCCGAATATCAGGCCGAGGATGAAAGAGGCCAAGAGACCTTTCCGTTTCATCCCCACCGTGGCTGGGCCTGACCAGGGCATGGGGATGACGCCAAGCAAGTGCAAACCGATGAGGAAGAAAATTCCAGCCACCAGGTAGTTGCCGATGGCACCGATATCACCCATCATGCGGCCGGCGGCGGCTGTAATCACGCCGATGGCCGCGATGGTAATCAGGATTCCTACGGAGAACAGCGACGAGATGGTGAATGCGCGTCGCGTCGAAATGCGACCCTGTTTATCGATGAAACCGACGATGAGGGGGATGCTGGCCAGGTGGCAGGGGCTGAGCAGGATGCTCAATACGCCCCAGACAAAAGAAGCGAGCATGGCCGTGGCCGGGGCCCCCTCCACCGCGTGGGTCAAGGTGGTGAACAGTTCTTCCATACGAACAATACTCCAGATTCAGATGC
>JAQAZP010000281.1:0-11518 GCA_032127265.1 Acidobacteriota bacterium | reverse complement strand
GGCCCATGAAAAGCATAGAGGCCGTGCCGGCTGAACCGGCCTTGCCGCCATCCGTCGCGGCAACGGCCTCCGCCGGTCAGTCCTATGGTTTCGACTACGGTGCCTCCCTGACCCAGCTGATGATGCTGCGGGTGCCCGAGGCCCACGACATGGGCTACAGCGGCAGCGGGGTCATTGTCTGCTGCATGGACACCGGTTTCCGCACCGACCACCAGGCTTTGCAGAGCATGAGCATCGTGGCCCAGCACGATTTCATCTTCGGTGACGGCAACACCCAGAACGAGGAGGGCGACGACCCCGGTCAACACCGTCACGGCACCGGCGTGGTCTCGGTGATCGGCGCCTTTGTCCCGGGACAGTTGATCGGGCCGGCTTACGGGGCTTCCTTCATCCTGGCCAAGACCGAGGACGTACGCTCCGAGACACAGATCGAGGAGGACAACTGGGTGGCCGGAATGGAGTGGGCCGACTCTCTGGGCGCCGACGTGATCAGTTCATCGCTGGCCTACCGCAACTTCGACGACGGCAGCGGCTATACCCACGCGCAGCTCAACGGCCGCACCGCGGTGACCACCATTGCGGCCAACCTGGCCACCGAGCGAGGTATCGTGGTGGCCAACGCCATGGGCAACGAGGGGCCGTCCAGCGGCACCCTGGACGCACCGGCCGACGCGCTGAAAATACTTTCCTGCGGAGCGGTTGATGCCGAAGAGGCCATCGCCGGTTTCAGTTCCCGCGGGCCCACCGGCGACAACCGTCTGAAACCGGAATTGTCGGCCATGGGGGTCTCCACCCGCTGGGCCAGCAGTGCCGGGGTCACCCAGTACGGGTTCGCCAACGGCACGTCGCTCTCCACACCGCTGATCGGCGCCCTGGCCGCCGTTCTGATCGAAGCCCACCCGGACTGGACCCCGCTGAAGATCCGCGAGGCCCTCTGTTTCTCCGGGAGTCACTACAACAACCCCGACAATGCCTTTGGCTACGGGATTCCAGACCTGGTCCGGGCAATCCACGATCCCCGCGGAGCCGATGCCGACGGCAGCGGCCGGGTGGACGGTCTCGACCTGGCCCGGCTCGGTCGCGCTTTCGGCGGATCGCCGGGAGCCGAGCGCTGGGACCCCGGTGTGGATTTCAACGGGGACGGCGTGGTGGACGGCGTCGACCTGGCGCTCCTTTCCGGATATTTCGGCTCTCTGTTTCCAGCGAACTTCTGAGCTTGGCAGCAGGTCTTATCCAGGAAAACTCAATACGCTGGTTCCCGATAAACCTGCTGGATTCGCGTGGGTAAATGTGGTAAACCATGCCCTGCCGAATTGAGGTGCCCATCGCCGGCACGGGAACCCGGTCGCGAAGTGCGGCCCAACCCGGCGGGCGTCGTTTTTTTTACGAGTCTAACGGAGGAACCAGATCATGGCTGAACGGAAAGTCAACTTCAACCCCGGCCCGTCCACCTTGCCTCTGTCAGTTCTGGAAACGATCCGCGACAATGTGGTGGATTACCAGGGATGCGGCATGTCGTTTTTGGAGATCAGCCACCGCTCGCCGCAGTTCGAGCAGATCCACCAGAACACCCAGAGCCTGATGAAGGAACTGCTTGGTATTCCTGACAACTACAAGGTGTTGTTCATGGGCGGCGGCGCCAGCACCCAGTTCGCCATGATTCCGATGAACTTCCTTACCCGGGACGGCTCGGCCGACTATATCAACACCGGTGTCTGGTCAAAGAAAGCCATTGCCGAAGCCCAGCGGTTCGGCGGGGTCAATGTGGCCGGCAGCACGGCCGACGACAACTTCAACCATCTTCCGGCCCTGGCTGACCTGAAGCTGGACAGCAATGCGCAGTACCTGCATTTCACTTCCAACAACACCATCTTCGGCACCCAGTTCCACACCTTCCCCGACCCGGGGAACGTGCCGTTGATCGCCGACATGTCCTCGGACATCCTCTCCCATGAATTCGATGTATCGAAGTTCGCCATGATCTATGCCGGGGCGCAGAAGAACCTTGGCCCGGCCGGGGTCACCGTGCTCATCCTTCGTGATGACATGCTCGAGAAGTGCGCCGACAACCTGCCCACCATGCTCAGTTACAAGACCCACGCAGAGAAGGACAGCCTGTTCAACACGCCGCCTTCCGGCCCGATCTACATGGTCGAGCAGGTGCTGGAGTGGGTCAAAGCCCAGGGCGGCCTCAAGGCCGTGGAGCAGATGAACCGGGACAAGGCCGCCGTGCTCTACGATGCCATCGACGCCGGCGACTTCTACCGCGGAACGGTCGTGGACAAGGAACACCGTTCCTGGATGAACGTCACCATGCGCCTGCCCTCGGAGGATCTGGAGAAAAAGTTCATCGCCGAGGCGGCCACAATTGGCCTGCACGGCCTCAAGGGCCACCGTTCAGTGGGTGGTATCCGCGCCTCGATCTACAATGCCATGCCCCGGGAAGGCGTGGAACGGCTGGTGGCCTTCATGAAGGACTTCCAGGCGGCGAACTAGCCCTCGGCTCTGCCAGACGGCACAAAGGCTGCGAAGCGGCATTCAGCGCTGTTTTGCAGCCTTTTTCTTTCAGTTGCCGTTCTCATCGCGTGCGGGGGAGTGGTATATCCCGATCATGGTCACCTGGTCAGCCGGGTTTTCGATGATGTTCACCGTCAGCCTGCTGCCGTCCGCCCGCCGGGCCGCAATGGAGGTCATGCCGCCGCTGAGACTGTCCAGGGTCACCTCCCATCGCTCTTCAGACAGTCGCTCACGGTAGAACGTTGCCGTTTTGGTCCGGTCCAGCGGTGTGGAATAGGCCAGGGAGACCGCTTGACCGCCACGGGGGCTGAAGGAGTGGATCCGGCGGCTGGAAAGCAGGGGCACGAAGTCCGGGAAGTCCTCGGGGAGTGTCAGACGTGCCGTGGCTGCCTGTATGGCCGGTGCACGTTGCCGGGGAGCGGTCTGTCCATCGTCCTGTTCATCAGCCGGGACAGGGGCAGCGGCGGTGGCGCTGTGCGATGCCATCCCCTGATCGACTGCGGTCAATGCCGGGGAATCGCCAGTGGGCGTGCCGGGGCCGCTGCAACCGGGAACGGAGAGCAGGGCCGCGGCACAGAGGGCCGCCGCCAGGGATATGGAGCGACATCCGCGGTCAGTGTGTGCTGAAGTGGTCGTCCTGTTCATCCCCGCCCCATCGGTCTGTTCGGTGAAGTTCTCACGTCCCGAGTATACCGGGGGCGGACGCCGGGCTCAATGACACTCCCCTGACGGCATCATTGATTTCATCAGACAAACCAGGTATTTTGATCCATGCCTGCCAGGAGCGCCAGAAAGAACACACGAGTCGTGGTCAAACAGGCCGAAGATCCGCAGGGACCGCCGTCATGGAGCCGGCCGGCCTGGGCCGCAGTTTCCCTGCTTCTGCCGCTCGTTCTCTTTTGCTCCACCCTCTGCCGCCACATCTACTGGGGTGACTCCACCGAACTGGCGCTGGTGGCCAGGTCGGCCGGTATTGCCCACCCCACCGGCTACCCCCTGTGGTCCATGGCGGCTGCGCTTTTTGCCCGGCTGCCGCTGCCGGGCTGGGAGCCGGCTCTGGCCGTCAATCTGCTTTCGGCGCTGTTCGGGGCTTTGGCCTGCCTGGCGTTGTACGCCCTGCAGCGAACACTGGGCACCGGGCGTCCCATGGCCCTGTTGAGCACCCTGGTACTGGCCACCGCCGGCGAGATGTGGCTGCAGTGCAGCATTGCCGAAGTCTACTCACTGCACGTGCTGATGCTCACCGTAGTTCTTCTGGCCGCGGTCCGATTCCACGATACACCGAGCCCCCGGCGTCTGTGGGCCGTGGCCCTGCTCTGGGGACTGGCCCTCTGCAACCATATGACCTCGGTGCTGCTTCTCGTGCCCCTGGCCCTCCTGGTACTGGACGGAATTCGCCGGAACGGCGGCCTGTCCGGCGGACACAACCGGCGGCGCACCGTCATCTGGGCCCAGACCGCCGGTTTTCTGGTGCTGGGGCTGTTTCCCTATCTCTACCTGCCGCTGCGCTCCCTGGCCGACCCCTGGCCGGACTACGGCAACCCCGAGACCTGGGAAGGACTGCGGTGGCTGGTCGCCGGCTCGCAATTCCGCTACCTGATGTTTTCTTCCGGAGCGGAATACGCGGCAGGAGAGCTCAAGGCCTTCATGGCCCAGCTCCCCCTGCAGATCTCCCCCTGGTTGCTGCTGCTGGCGCTGCCTGGATGTGTCCGGCAATGGGTCGATGCGCGGCAGCGGGTGTATGCCGCTTCATGTACTCTTTATGCCGCTCTGGTGACCGTACACGCATTGAACTACCGCATCGATGACAAGGAAGCATACTTTCTGCCGGTGTATGTTGTGCTGGCGCTCTGGATCGGTTATGGCGGACAACTGTTGACCGTACTTTCGCAGCGGCTGATCTCGAAGCGGGCCGGCACCGGGTGGGTCAGCAGGCTGCCGGCGGCGGCGGTCTCCGTGATCCTGTTCCTGCTTCTGCTGCAGCAGGCCATGACGGCATTTCCCGCCGTTGATCGACGGAACGATCGTTCGTTGGAACTCTATGCCGACGCCGTGATTCAGTCCACCGAACCCGGCGCGCTGGTCATCGTGGGCGATTTCAATGTCTACTCGGCGTATCTTTACGGTTCGCTGGTTCACGAAAAATTCCAGCGGTACGACTGTGTGCTGGATTATCTGTTCCCCTTCCCCTGGTATCTTGAGCAACTGCCCCGGGTGTCACCGGGTGTGGTGGTGCCGCAGGAGGCCCTGGAAGCAGCCAGAAAGGACTGGGGCAAAGCTGACGGACTTGTACATGGCCTGGAACACGGCCGGCAGAAGGAGGAGGTACTCAAGGAGGTCAAGCGTCTGATCATCGAGGCCAACCTGCACCGGCGGCCCGTGTATCTGCACATGCGCGATGACACAACGATGAAGGAAACCTGGGCCGGCGCCTACCCCCTGGAATACCGGGGGCTGTCGTACCGCATCGCCACCGGCAGCCGGCCGGCCATCCAGAAACCGTATGTGGCGGACTATCCCTTCTTTGACCGGATGCCGGGCCGCCGGCATCGACCGCCGCACCGCTACCAGCTGGCGGCGAATCACAAGTTTTCCGATGCCCAGAACCGTCTGGGTGTGATTCTGGCTTCCGCGGGCCGGGTCAACGAAGCCTTTGGCGCCTTCAATCAGGCCCTGCGCCATGACCGGGAGAATTACGGGGTTTTTCGCAACCGCGCCTTGCTGCGGCTGGAGCTGCTGGGGGATCCGGACGGCGCCCGGAAGGACTTCACCGCCTACCTGGCCGGCTGGAGGGAGTCGGGGGAGGAACCGAACCGGGATATCGTGGCGATACAAGAGTTTCTGAGCCGGCAGCCACCAGTCGGGAGGGACGCCGGGCAATGATCATGGTATGATGCCGGATTCTTGGGCATAAGGAGCGGTGGCATGGGCTGGGTCGAAATAGCGGCATTGGTGGCCACCATCCTGCTGTTCATCGTGGGATTGGCCGGCGTGTTTCTTCCGGTGATCCCGGGATTGATCATCGCCTTTGCCGGACTTCTGCTTTATGCCGCGGCGGACGGATTCCAGCACTTCTCCCCCTGGGAAGTCGTATTGCTGGGGGGTATGGCCGTTGCCGGATCGCTGCTGGACAACCTGGCCGGGGTCTACGGAGCCAAAAAATTCGGCGCCACCAGGTGGGGCATCTGTGGTGCCGTAGCCGGCTTGCTGGTCGGGTTCTTCTTCGGACCGCTGGGGATCATCTTCGGGCCGCTCTGTGGAGCCCTGGCCGGGGAGATGCTGGGCGGCCGGGAAGCCGGTGAGGCGGCCCGTGCCGGGGTGGGAACGCTGGTGGGGTTTCTTGGAGGAGTGTTCATCAAACTCCTGCTGGTCATAATTATCATCGTTTACTTTTTCAGCAATGTGTCGTGCAGTTGAACCCCGGGTGCCTCCTGCGTGGGGGCCGGCGGGGCGAAGGAGGTCCATCGATGAGTGAAGCTCGGTATCGCGAAACAGACGGGTGGCGGGAACTACGGCAGATCATCACGGAACGATGCTTTCTCAAGGGCCGGTTCGTGCTCAGTTCCGGACAGGTCTCGGATTACTACTTCGACTGCCGCAACATCACCCTTCACCCCCGAGGCAGCCTGCTTATCGCCGACGCCATCATGGATATTCTCGACGATATCGAATCCGCGGGCACTCCGGTGACCGCCATCGGCGGCCCCACTCTCGGTGCCGATCCCATCGCCGCTACGGCGGCCATGCGCAGCGAGCAACTGCCGCGCACCCCGGTGCAGGCCTTCATCGTTCGAAAGGAACCAAAGAAACACGGCACAAACCTGGATATCGAGAATGCACCCGAGAAGGGGTCCGGGGTGGTGATCGTGGAGGACGTGGTCACTACCGGGGGCGCCATCTTCCGGGCCCTGGAGAAAATCGAAGGCGCCGGGCTTCACGTGCTGGGAGTGATCTGCATCGTCGATCGCCAGGCCGGCGGGGGAGAGAAATTGGCCGCACGATACCCCTTCTATCCGCTCTTCATCAAGACAGATTTCGATTGACCTGGAGCTCAGCGGGCCTGTTTCCTGCCTGAACGGTAGACGGGCAACTCCAGCACCGGTTGGTCCGGATGGTCGGTGAAGATCCGCAGCACGCCGTTGAAACTTTCCGGCACGGGGCCCTCTTTCAACTGAACGGTGATGCTGTAAGTCTTGCCGGCCTGCTCTTCGGATATTCCGGTGACCAGATACCCGGTGCTGTCTTCCAGGCCAGTGACTGTGAACCGCTGCTGACCCACCGAGTTGACCAGAACCGTCAGAGGCGAGGCGGCGGGGTTTGGCCGGCGGCTGGACTGGAACCCGATGGCTTCGGGCTCCAGACGGAGTTCGCCCCGCACCCGGCCGGTTACCGGGATATCGATCATGGGCATCGACGGGCTGGTGGTGTGCAGGGTGAGTGTTTCCTGAAATTTTCCGGCGGGCCGCCCGGCCGCCACCTTCACCTCAAGGATTTTGCCGCCGTCTGTTTCCGGGGCGTCCATGATACGGCCGCTGACCCAGGGATCGGATGTGCTGATTCTGGTAACCGAAACGTTTTCCGGATCGTTTATCCGCACCTTTAACCGGACCACCCGTTCCTCGTCGAGTTCCAGGTCACTTATCCGGGCCACCTTCGGCTCGATATTCAGCGCCGTAATGACGTAGGCATGTATGGTGACTATGACAATTTCCTGCTCCGGGTCGTTGGTGGTCACCCTGACGGTCTTTGTCTGATCACCGCTCCTGCTTTTGCCGTCAAAGCTAATCTGAAGCACACCCCCTTCACCGGGGGACAAGCTGCTGGCCGTGACCACGGCCGCCGTGCAGCCTCAGGACGGTTTGATGTTGCGGATGAAAAGCAGGGACTGACCGCTGTTCCAGAACCTGAATTCATGACTGACGGACTGGCCCTCATCGATTTCACCAAAATCGTGTTCCAGGGAAGTAAATTCGATACTGGGCGGTGGCAGCTCACCTGAGCTGTCAAGACCTGCCCGGCTGCCGGCGACACGACCAGGGCCGCCGGGCTCCGGTTCGCCGCAACCTGGCGCAAGGAGCAGAACGGCGATAAAAAGTATGGTGGTGATCCAAGCTTCCCGGCAGGAAAGTGGCGTCCATGTCTGATTCATCTCAGTTTGGCTCCGTGCTGGAACAGGAATCCCTCCGGCTGCCGCACACGTGAACGCGGCCGCCAGACGGCATGTGACCGGAGGAGGGGAAAAAAGTGGTACCGGAGGTCGGGGTCGAACCGACACGAGCCTAGGGCCCGCGGGATTTTGAGTCCCGTGCGTCTGCCAATTCCGCCACTCCGGCACCGTTCGCCACCTGGCGAGTGCTGATAGTAGCAAAGGCTATGCTAAAAGGTCAAACAGGGCTCGATAACTTGTAATCGCTTCAATAATTTGGTATTATAAGGTAAATTTGGGAAAAATGGAGTGACTTTATGGGAAGCAAGTTCAAAGTCGGCGATAAAATCGTCTATCCCAACCAGGGCGTGGGTATTGTGGAGGAAATCTGCACCACCGACGTCTTCAGCGAAGCCGAAGAATCATGTGTTTTCTACCGTTTACGTATTCTGGGAAGTGACACTACTGTCCTGGTGCCCATCGAAAAATCTGATATATTGGGCTTGCGGTCGGTTATCAGCAAGGACAAGGTCTCCAAATTGTTGACCATGCTGCGAAAAAACACTGCAAAATCCAATACTAACTGGAAGGGGCGCTTCAAGGAAAACAGCGAAAAAATGCAGACCGGAAAGATCGAGGACGTGGCTGAAGTCTTCCGCAACCTGCACCGCCTCAACCTGGAGAAACCTCTATCATATCGAGAAAAACGAATGATGGAGCGCGCGCGGGAGATGATCATCTCCGAGGTGGCCGAAGCTGAGAAGCTGAGTGAAAATGCCGCCAGCGAACGGGTGGACAAGGCGATCACCAGCAAGCCGCGTGCGGCGAGAAACTGAGATTTGGCAACCTGCGGATAATTGCATAAGGGGCGACCGGGTCGAACACCGGGCGCTTTTTTTTTGTTCGGAACTGGCTATGAACACGAGCACCCAGAATTCGGTGATGCCTGACGATCTTCCGCAGTTGCGGCTGCGCAAGGGGCAGGAACGACGTGTTCTCTCCGGGCATCCGTGGATCTTCTCCAACGAACTCGAGCCCCTGAAGGATGAGCAGGCTGAGCCGGGGGGGCTGGCCAGCCTGGTCACCAGCCGCGGTTCATATGTAGCCACGGTCTACCACAACCCTGCCACGCTCATTGCCTGCCGGGTCCTGACCAGAAGCAGGGAACCGCTGGATCAATGTTTTTTCAGACGTCGAATCAGCGAGGCCATCTCTCTTCGCCGGAGAATCTACCCCGATTCCGCCCATCTGCGGCTGGTGTTTTCCGAGTCGGATCAACTCCCGGGCCTGGTGATTGACCGGTACGGGAGTTGGTTGGCGGTTCAGATCCTCACCGCCGGGATGGAGCGCTTGAAGGGGATGGTGTTGCAGGCCCTGGATGATGAGTTGCAGCCCGAGGGAATCGTGCTTCGCTGCGACAGCCCCTATCGGCAGCTGGAGGGCCTGGAGCAGGGGATGGAAGTGATTCGGCGCGGGAATGACCCGGTGGCGGCCGGGGAGGACGATTCCATCGTAGTGGAGATCCGGCAGAACGGCTGCCGGTTCGCGGTGGACCTGTTGCGGGGTCAGAAAACCGGGTTTTTCTATGATCAGCGGGAAAACCGGCAGCAACTGGATCGTCTGGTCCAGCCGGGAATGAGCGTGGCCGACATCTGCTGCTACACCGGGTCCTGGGCTATCAAGGCGGCCTGCCTGGGGGCTGGGGCGGTGGTGGGCATCGACAGTTCCTCGCCGGCGCTGCAGATGGCTGGTGAAAATGCCGCGCTGAACGGTGTTGCGGACCGGGTTGAGTGGTGCCGGGGAGATGCACTGAAAACAGCTCGCGAGATGTGCGCCGGCGGCCGCCGGTTCGATCTGGTGGTTCTCGATCCTCCGCCGCTGGCCCGATCGCGGAAGGGGATCACCGATGCGGGGCGCAAATATGAAAAACTCAACGCCGCGGCCATGCATCTGGTCAATGACGGTGGATTCCTGCTCACCGCCAGTTGTTCTCATCTCATTGGCAGGGAGGCTTTTCGAAAGATCCTGGCGACGGCGGCGGGGAAATCGGGTCGCGGGGCAAGACTGCTGGCCTGGGGCGGTCAGGCCATGGATCACCCGGTTTTACCTGTCGCTCCGGAGACTGAGTATCTTCAATTTGCGACACTGAAAATAAACTGATTGTTGATTGACATCATCTCAAGGTAGAAGCTAAACTGTACCAAGAATTGCTTTTGTGGAGAGATATTGTCGTTCTCCCGAAGTCGTTTCCATTCAAGTGCCTGCCCAGTGCCTCTGATGAGCGCGCCCGCGGGTTTTCGATCCCCGGGGATTGACTGAAAGGCGGAGAAGAGAAGATATGCGAAGATCACGAACAAAACATCTGTTGAGCACGGCCGGAGGCCGGCGAATGGCGGCGCTGCTGATTCTGTTCAGCATGGTGTTCGCTGTGGGCTGCAAGGATGAGATCGTGGGGCCTGGCGGCAGCGCCGGTGTGGGCGAACCGGCCATCGATTTCAGCCTGCCCAACCAGTTTGGCGGCACCACCACCATGTCCGATTACCGGGGTCAGGTGATCCTGCTCACCCTCTCCGCCCTCTGGTGTGTTCCCTGCCGGGAGCAGGCATCGGAAGCCGAGGCGCTCTACCAGAATTTTGTGGGCCAGGGGTTCATCATCCTCGAGGTGCTGGTGGACAACGAGACCATCGGCGGCGAGCGGGCCAACGTGGAAGACGCCCGTGGATGGGCCGATGAATACGGAATCACATTCCCGGTGATGGCCGACACCCTGGGAGTCGTGGACCAGATCTACGGTATGGGGGCCTTGCCGGTGAGCGTGGTCATCGACCGCGGCTTTGTCATACGGAATATCTTCGTCGGCTACGACGAAGAAGAAATCGTGGCGGCAATCGAGGATCTGCTTTGAAATCTGCTGCAGGAAACGGCGTCAGGTAACGCCTGTTTCGGCTGTCCGAGAAAGGAACACAGGAGATGAAGTTGTCGAGGAAGCGCAATTCCAGCCGGCCGGCCGGCCGCTCGGTACCGGTGTTCGTCCTGACGCTGGCCCTGGCGTTGGCCGTGCTGCTGCCGGCTTGCACCCCGGCCGTGGCCGGAGAACCGAGTAAAACAGCCGATTTCAGCCTGAAGTCCACCGATGGCCAGACCCACCGTCTCGGCGATCTCATCGGCAAAAAAGTGGTTGTGATCTCCTTCTGGAACATCGCCTGCAAACCGTGCCGCAAGGAGATGCCCAAGCTGCAGGAGTTGTATGACGAGTTGAAGGACCGGGGGCTTGAAATCCTGGCCATCAACACCGACGGGCCCAGCGACATGCCGGGGGTCAAACCGCTGGTCCGCCGCAAGGGTTACACCTATCCGGTGCTGCTCGATTCGGAGCAAAAAGTGGTCAAGCTCTACAACCCCCGCTGCATTCTGCCGTACACGGCGCTAGTCGACCTGGAGGGCAAGGTGGTCTTTACCCACCTCGGGTACAATTCCGGCGACGAAATGGAACTGAAGAACAAGATCCTCGAGCTGCTTCCCGGCGGCAGCGACGGGACCGCAGCAGACACCGCCAGCGTGGAGGGGGAAGATGATCGTGGCTGATCTGTTCAATCGGGCGATCCGGCGCGGCCGTCTCATGTTGATCGCCTCCCTTATTCTCCTGCCCCTGCTGGTGTGGACCGGAACGGTCTTCGGTGATGAGAGCGGGGACGACAGTTGGTACGATGGCTGGAATTTCACCGGCAGCAATGCGTTCGAATACCGGTATAACGAAGAGTTGTTCAATGCCGGGGAAGAGAACCAGTATCGCAACCTGCTGGACGTCTACCTCAACAAGGGCCGGGTCACCATCGGCCTGACGCTCAACGGGGC
>JAQAZP010000280.1:0-11655 GCA_032127265.1 Acidobacteriota bacterium | reverse complement strand
TCGGGCCGGGTGGACGGCATCGACCTCTCGATCATCGGCCGGGCCTTTGGGGCGGGTGAGGGCGACCCGCGGTACAACGGCTCCGCCGACTTCGACCGCAACGGCGTCGTCGACGGCGACGACCTGGTGATTTTTTCCTTCTACTTCGGCGCCACGATCTGACCCCCAGGCCCTCCTGTTCGTCATTACTTCAGCACATGAAAAAAGCCCCACCCCCGGTTAAGGGAATGGGGCTGGTATTGCCGGTCAGTGCTGCCCGTTGCCGCTAGTTGGAAGCGGTGCTGGTGCAGAAACTGATGTCGGTGTCTCCCGAGGGAGAGAAGGGCGGCTGGTTGTACGGAGCGGCCGTGACATCCTCACCAACGATGGTGAAGGTGTTGACGCCCACCAGGGCGCCCAGAGCCGGCAGGTTGACCCCGATAACGTTGGTGTAGCAGTTGCCAGCGATCACGTTGGTGAACCCCGCCCGCCAGTTTATGTAGTCGGTGCCGTTGCCGATGTTGATGTCGATGTGTCCGGCGAGCCTGCGGGTGATGTTGTTGTCGTTGCACAGCTGGGGCCAGAGCTGCACCATGTAGGGCAGCACCCCAGACGCGGGGATACAGCCGATTTCGGTGTGCATCGTCTGGCCCATGCCGGCCACCGTGGTGGTCAGCTCGTAAGTGTTCTCCACGGCGCCAACCCCGATGACCCGGGCAAAGAAGTAGCCGGTGGCGCTCACGGCGGAGGCCGAGACGGTCTCCCCGTCGGTGGAGCTGGTGGAGCTATCCAGCAGCGCCTGACTCGGGCTGTAGAGATAGAGGCTGAGGTCACCGTCAGCGTCGATGAAATCGATGTCCACCTGGATGTTGTTTCCTGCCTCGGCATAGAGGCGGAAGTAGTCCTCGTCCGAATCACAGATCTGCAGGCCGGGGATCGTACCGCCGAAAGGCGTGGATGCCGTGCCGAAGGTATTGTTCGGCTCGTAAATGTCATCGAGGCAGCTGCCGTAGACCATCGAGGCCACCACCGAGAAGTCCTGGTTGACGCCGGCGGCGGGGTCGTTGTCCTGGGCCACGTTGTAGGCACTGACCTGGATGGTCCAGGTCCCGGATTGGGGACTCTGGATGAAGACGTTTTCCACGTTGTTCAGCCGGTCCGAGGACCCGCCAGAGGTGGAATAGAGGTTGCTGACCAGGCCCACATTGCCGCGGTAGACCGTGCCGCCGGGCGAGGTGACGGTGAGGTCGAGGTCGTTGATCAGGGCCTTGGAGCTGGAGGATTCGCCGGGCTCGTCATTCCAGACCAGGCTGATCTTCATCGGCTCGGAGACGCTGTAACGCGCCACCGCGGTGGACCAGCTCTGGCCGGTGCTCAGCGGGTTGCCGCCGTCCTGGATGAACATGCTGGTCCCGGCATCATGAATCCGGCCCACGTCAACCAGGCCCCAGCCCTGCTGGTAGCGGGTGGCGTCGGAGAAGCTGTACTGATACGCGTTGGCGATCAGCATGGCCTTGATCGTGGCCGAGTGCGGCGTGCCATGGCCGGGGTTGTTGCCGAAGTGGTTGGACTCGTACATCTCGTAGGTCAGACCGGCAGCTCCGGCCACGATGGGGCAGGCCCCGCTGGTGCCGCCGAAGTCGTCGTAGTAGTTGGTCGAGGAGTAGCCGGCCGATCCGGTGCGGTCAGTGCAGTAGATCCAGTCGAAGAACCCGCAGAGGTCGGGCTTGATCCGGCCATCGGCCGCCGGGCCCTGGCCGGGCGTGCTTCCCGAGCCGTGGTTCTCCCACTGGTCGTCGCTGAGTGTGGCGGTGTTCTGGTGGAACACGGCGCCAACGGCCACGGTGTTCTTGGCCGCCGCATCCACCGAGCAGGTTTCGGCACCCACGCCGTAGTTGCTGTTGCTGGCCGAGTAGAACATCATCGCGTCGTAGTCGACGATGGCCTGGTCGTCCTCCTGGGAGTAGCTGTCGTAGCTGCTGTCGGTCCAGCCCTGGCTCCAGCTGTTGGACTGGAACACGCCGCCCCAGGTGTTGGTCAGGTTGTTCAGCGAGCCGCCGCGGCTGACATACCAGTCGCAGAAAACGCCGCTGCCGTTGGGCATCATCCCCGTGGCATTGCTGGAGCCGGAACCGTCACCAAAGACGATGCCGAAGGTGCAGGTGCCGTGGGAATCGACCACCGGGCCGCCGTAGGTGCCGACCAGGTTGCCGAAGTCGGGGTGGCCCTGGTCGATGCCGTTGTCCTTGACCTCGCCGGTGATGCCGCTGCCGTTGAACCCGCCGCTGAGGGCGATGTTGGCGCCGGTGGTGTTGCGGATGTTGTTCATGTTGGTCACGGGCGGATCGTAGCGGTCGATCCAGCTGACCTGGGGCAGGGCGGCCAGACCGGGAATAGCAGTCGGGGACACCAGGGCGCGGATGGCCATGGAGTAGGGATCCTCGAAGCTGATCTCGCCGCCGAGGCTGTTCACCGCGTCATGGATCTCCTTGCGCCGGGCCTCGTCGTCCAGTGCGCGAAAGATCACCATGTTCACTTCGATCTGATCCTCGGTCCGCTGAAGCAGGCCGGCCTGGATCTTGTAAGCCGGATGGTAGTGGCCGGTCCAGACCACCACCGGCAACGCCTCGAGGCTTTTGAGCGCGCTACCGGGCACCTGGGCGATGTAGGTGTTCTGCTGCATGTAACCGAGAAGCGTGGCGCCGGCATCTTCGAGGGAGAGAATCTCCTCTGACGTCAGCGGGCCGGTCACCTGGACCAGGCGCACCGGATTGTCCATGCTGGCCATCAGTGTTGCCGGCATGTCCGGTTCACCGTTGGCCGGACTGAATGCCTGGTATTTCAGATGAATCGTGGAGCAGGCTCCCGGATCCACCGCCAGGCAGGGGAGGGAGAGGGCAAGAATGAAAGCCATGGCAAATGCGGCCGACTTCCGAACTGCGTTGAAGTGAACCATTTGTTCCTCCGTAAAGTGTTGATCATGCACGGTCTGCCGCAGGGTCGAGCGGACCGCGGTGACTGGCGAAGGGGCCCGTCGGCCGGGATATCGGCTGCCGGGCGACTACTGTTTGAAATACGAAAGCATTGATAGCGTTTTGATTCCAGATGAAGTGCCGCGCCGCCATGACGGCCGTTTGCCCGAAAACGGGCACACGGCATTCACAAAATGGCGCTGAAAGAGGGGGAGTGGAGGGATGGCTGGCTGATGCGTAGCGCTTCTTGACCTGCTAAACTTCAGCAGACAACTTCCCGGTTCTATCCGCGCAAACCTGACCTGTTTAATATAAATTCAAACGATCGATTTGTAAAGGACAAAATGCCCATAATCTACTTGTGTTTACGTGGGGGAAAACTCCCGAAGGGAAATCCACTCAGTGTTGATGGAGGCCATAAACCCAATGGGGTTCGTGATATGGGATCAGGCGCCATCCAGCCCGCGGGCCGTTCTCACTCTACACAGGTAAAGAGTGCAAATCCACTTGAAAAGTTACATAGTTAGCAAGATTATTCCCGGTGATTGTCCACCATGCCCTGGCTCCCGCCAAAGACCACGTCACGGATGGTCTCCCGGGTGAGAAACTCGTGGGGGAAGCCGGGTTCGATCCGGCTGGCCTTGTCCAGGACGGCCAGCTGGCCCCTGGAAAGGCTGCAGTCCAGCGCGCCCAGGTTGTCCCTGACCTGCTTCACCGTGCGGGCGCCGATGATCGGGATGATCAGCCCGGGCTGCTGCCGCACCCAGTTGAGGGCCACCTGGGTCGGTGTGCAGCCGGCCTTGTCAGCTATTTTCAGCACCCTGGCGGCCATGGCCAGCCGCTGCCTGGTCACCCCGTTCATCGCCTCCACCCGGCCGCCCTTGCCTTTCCCCTGGTTGTATTTGCCGGTGAGTACGCCGCCGCCCAGGATCCCCCAGGGGGTGACGGCGAGGTCGAAGGCTTTGGCCATCGGCAGCAGGTCCCGTTCCACGGTGCGTTCGAGCAGGCTGTACTGGATCTGCAGCGCCACGAAGGGTGTCCAGCCGCGCAGGGCGGCCAGCGTGTTGGCCTGGGAGACGATCCAGGCCGGCGTGTCGGAGATGCCGACGTAGAGCACCTTGCCCGCCCGCACCAGGTCGTCGAGGCCGCGCATCACTTCGTCCACCGGGGTCATGAAGTCCCAGGCGTGGACCCAGAAGAGGTCGAGGTAGTCGGTGCCCAGCCGTTTGAGGCTGGCTTCCAGAGACTGGACCATGTTCTTGCGGTGGTTGCCGCAGAAGTTGGGGTCGTCCCGCCGCATGTGCAGGGTGTACTTGGTGGCCAGAACGAAGTGCTCGCGGTCGGCGTTCACCAGCTCGCCGACGATCTTCTCGCTGGTCCCCTCGGTGTAGCGGTTGGCGGTGTCGATGAAGTTGCCGCCCGCCCCGGCGTAAGCGTCGAAGATCTTCCGGCTCTCCGCCTTGGTGGCGCCCCAGCCCCACTCGGTGCCGAAGGTCATTGTTCCGAGGCACAGTTCGGACACCCGTAATCCGCTCCTGCCCAGCAGCTTGTATCTCATGATCATCTTTCTGCTCCTTCCGGTCGCCACGGAGGATGCCGCGATGGTGCGATCCACAACGGCTGCCCGCGCGGAATATTCTTCGTCTATAATGCGTAGCTGTCATTATACCCGTTAAGAATGCTGGAGAGGATCAACATCCCATAAACACGGAGAGAAGAATGAGCACCGTTGAGCGATACCTGGAAGTATTCGAAGGGCTGAGAAGCCGAAAGCGCTGGAGCACCGACACCACCGTGCTGCGGTTCGCCGCGCTGACCCTGGCGGCCACCGATGTCACCGACCTCGGGACCAGCCTGGAAGACACGGCAAAAGTTTTATCCAGGGAGGCCGGGGGGTTCTCGCCGCTCTCCTCATCCATTCGCCACGCGGTGGCGGCGATCCTGATCCGCCGCGGCCTCGATCCGGTGGTCACCATCCAGCGGGTCAAGGAGACGCTGGGCGCCTTCAAACAGCACAAGCTGCGCAAGGGCGGCACCCACCCCTTGCTGGCCGCCCTGATGCTGGTGCTCGATGCCGGCGGCGGCAGCGTGCGATTCGACAAGATCGAGCGGATGAAGCGGATCATCGACCGCTGGGCCAAAGACCACAGTTTTCTCACCGGGGTGGACGATTACCCGATGGCTGCGATGCATGCCGCCCGCGGCGCCGAACCCGAACAACTAGGGCAGGAAGTGGAAGAGATCTACAAGGCGCTGCGCAAGGCGAAATTCAGCATGGGCAACCAGCTGCAGCTGGTCTCGCACCTGATGATGTTCTCCAGCCATGGCCCGCACATGGCCGCCGAGCGGTTTGTGCAAATGGCGGCGGCCCTGAAACAGAAGGGGCAGCGCATCTGGCAGGGCCAGTACGATGAGGTGGCCCTGCTGGTCCTGAGCGGTCTGGCGGTGGAAGAGTGCTCCACCCGGGTGGTGCGCTACCGCGACCAGCTCCGGGCAGTAAAACCGCGGCCCCAGGGGGACATTGCCTTCTCCATCGCCGCCGGCATCGTCCTCGCCGAGGAGGCGGAGCGGGCCCAGGGCCTCGAAGGCGCTGCCGCGGCGGCAAACCTCCGCGCGGTCCAGGCGATCATCGAGGCCCAGCAGGCGGCCATGGTGGCCTGTATGGCCGCTTGCTCGACGGCGGCGGTCAGCGCGGGTTCCTGACCGGGTGAGGGAATACCAGCGGCGACGCATTAACGGCGCCAGCCCTTCACCGTCCAGCCGTCCAGGTAATTTCTGGACGGAAAAAAATGCCGGGGTGCGTGCACCCCGGCGTGGTTTAAAGATCATGGTTCAGCCGATGGGCCAGTTGTTGGCTGCCCTTATTTGTGCAAACCATGGATCGTGTTCTTGCCCACCTTGCGAATGCAGTCGTAGGCGACGAACGGCTGGCCGTCGATCAGCATGCCGCTGACCATCACTTCCACGTAGGTGTTGTGCGGTAGCCCGCTGAGCATCAGCGCCGCTGACACCTCCGGGCTGTGCCACTTCAGCGAGAGATCCGTAATGCCGTCGGCTCCCATCTCATGGCAGTCACACATTTCACCGTCGAAGGGGGTGGCCACATCCTCGTACTCCGGTCCGGGGTCGCTGTAGAGGATCGGAGCCACCGAACCACCCATGCCGTCCACGCGCGACATCACGATGCTGTTTACGTCGATCATCGAGATGTCAAACTCGGCGGTACCGAGCAGCGCCACCGGCAGTTTGCCGTTGCTTCCAGCATTGAACGAGTTGGGACACGATCCCGGCTTGATGTCAAGGGGCAGCAGTGCCGGACACGGGTTCACCGGGACGATGGGGCAGAAGCAGAGACAGTCACCGGCCGAAAGGTGCGCGGCATCGTAGCTCATGCCGTCGGTGCCGTCCTGGTTCTCGATTCCCACGGTGACATCGCTGGAGGGGCTCGCCAGTGTGATCGCGCCGTAGCGATACTCCACGCAGTTGGTCCCCTCGTAGAGCACCACCTGGAAGGTGTTCGAGTCGGAATTGCCATACTGCCTGATGCCGGTCCACTGGGCGATGAAGTAACGGTTCGGCTCGGTGCCCATGGTGAGATACGAAGTGCTGCCGTCGCCGTCCACGATGTAGTCGTCCCAGTACGGGGCCATCAGGTCATTCGGATCGATGGTGCTCGGAATGGCATCGTTGCTGTAGTCGGTGCGGTCGCCGCCGAAAGTCAGGTAGCCGTTGGTGCCCATACCCACGTCGGTGTGGTCGTCACCGAAGAAGGTGAAGCTGAAGCCGATGGGAATCACGATCCCGGAGTCGTCCCCGGACGGACCGGGCAGCCCGCTGCCGGAAATATCCTCAAAGGGATTGGTGCAGAGTTCCATGGTGTAGCCCGCGACATCGCCGCAGTCGGTGTCGTCACCCTGGTAGGTGCCGCCGGCGGCCATACACTCGGCTTCGGTCATCACATCACAGGTGCCGAAGATGTCGGCAAAGCAGCAGGCGCCCTCCGGAATGCAGAGCACTGTGGCTTCGCAGGCCAGGCCGTCATCGAAGACGTCAAGTTGGATGAATCCCGGGGTGGTGGAGGAGGTGAAGTTGCCCACGGTGATGAAGTAGATCGCACCAGCCTGGGAGCACCACTCCACCGTGGAGAGCAACCCTGCCGTGGAGCAGTTGTCGTCATTGCCGCCGACGCAGACCGGGTCTTCGCAACTCATGCAGAAGACGCTGATCTTGGTGTCGCTGACCGCGGTGCCGTCATTGCAGGTAGTGGCGGTCATGGTGGTTCCAGTGCCTTCCACCGCAAACCACATGTTCTTCCACGGCCCGCTGGCCACGCCGCAGGGCACGACGATATCATCGGTGGCGCCGGTGTTGTCGAACACGCCGGAGAAGGGCAGTTCGATGGGCAGCGCGTCCACACACTCGTCACCCGGTTCCACGAGCACGGGGCAAGCGGTGGAGAAACACTCGGTGCCAAGACCCTGGAAAGTTCCGCCCTGGGCGAGACACTCACCCGAACTGACATCGAGACAGCTGCCGTCGGGGAGACAGCAGGCGCCGAGGTCGGGGATCTCTTCGCAGGTCAGGGTAGCGGTGTATTCCGCGCCGCAGGTCACGAGATTGGTGAACTGCGGGCCGATGAAGAAGTAGTAAGTCCCGGCGGGCAGCGGGGCGGTGACCAGGCTGGTCGGCTGACACTCACCCACCAGGGCGTAGGGATCCACCGAGCCGGTGATGTTGTCACAGCCGGGCACGCCATCGACATACTGGCCGAGTTTGCCAAAGAGGACGTCGAACTCGGCCTCCACGGTGAAGGTGAAGATGGTCATCGTGTCGATGGTGATTTCATACCAGTCGGTGTCGCGGGTCGATCCGTCATAGGCCGAGGTGCCGCAGATCGTTTCTCCGCACGCGATGGGCGAGAACACCGGCGGAACAGAGTTGCAGCCGCCGTTAAGTGATGAGCAATCAGGCTCGCCCTCGTCGGTGTACGGCGGCGTGCAGACCACGTCGCACTCCTGGAACCAGTCCATGTCCAGGGTGTAGTTCCCCGAGCTGGAGCCGTAGCCGTCGATCACGATGAAGTAGGTGTTCTCGTTGGTCCCGCTGTAGGCAAAGAGCGGCACCTCTACCAGTTCGGAGACGTAAGCCGAGGGAAAACTCGGGGTGGCGCAAGCATCATCGTTGCAGGCCACCGGGGCGCCGCCGCAATCGTTCAGGTAGACATAGAGTTTGGTGTCGTAGTCTGAGTTGCCGCAGAGGGAGATGTTTGCCAGACCGTCAAACTGCGGGCTGAAGGAATAGACCACATCCGGGGCGGTGGAGCCGCTGTAGGGACATGCTGCGTCGTAGTCGTTGAGGTAACCCGCAGTGGTCCCCGTGTCGGAGTAGGGTAGAGCGGGGATCACAGTGGCTGTGGAACAGTCCTCGCCGCCCTGTCTTGCCGGGAAGGACTCGCCGCCGCTGGCGAAGAGATCAGTGGTCCCGGCGAGCGGGCCATGGATCATAACCCAGTTGCCGCCCGTCGTCATGTGAACGGTGACGGCGACGTTGGGGAGATCGGCCGGAAGGGTGATGTCGAATGAACTCTCCCCAAACTGCGTGGATGTGACATCCAGCGCCAGTTTTAGCGGGAGACCGGATGCCGTATATTTCCCGTCACCCTGGGGTTCCATCTTAACCGAGATGCCATCGGCGACCACCGCAGAGACGGCCGAGTCAATCAGCGGATGTCCGCCGCCGTCCACCACCGCCACCTGCAGGCCGATGGAACCGCTCGCCAGAGCATTGTCCATCGGCAGGAAGCAGGCAAGCAGAAATATACAACCCAGAAAACAAATGGTATACCTTCTCATAATTCATCCCCCTGTCAACCTAGAGATGACGTGTATTGAAGTGTATTGGTTCCGGTGCTGTCTAATACAAGCTGCTATTATTTTTGCCTTTCAGCCCTCCTTGGTTACGCTGCCACACGGTCCTCGGCGCGAAATAGCCGATGAAACACCTATATGCAGCCACACGAACTAGTGAAATCCCTGGATGAACGGAATGGACCGCTCCCGGGGAGGGGATAAAAGTGAAAATAGAGAGAAACCACCCCTGCTCATATCGATGAGTCTTGCAATGGAAATTTCTGGCGTGCGACGCGGAGGCTTGTCCGGAACGGGTGAGCGTTCTTGCGTTCCGCCCTTTGAAGTTGCTTTAACAGAACAGGAGCAGGTGGAGATGGAGTTTGAACAGCATCTTCTGCTTCAGAGCTTGCGGCTCTCAGCCATGGATTCGCACCATGAGGACAATCCCACGGCCTCAGAAACCGCCAAAAGGAATCTGGCCCGCGTGCATTGCCTATTCAATTTTATTGTTGGTGAATCTCTCAGGATGTATACAAGAATATGCTATTTCTGAGTGAAGGTCAATCTCAGAAGTCGATTTTTTATCTTTGTACCCCGTACCAGCTTCGTGTCGCCGTAATTACTTATCCTATTCGCCAAATTTACCGATAAAAAGAATGTAGGGGGAGGATACCGCCCGGCGGTATTCAGATTCGGAGTATCGGACCGGTGGTGGAGGAGCGGCCATGGCGACCGAACTCGGTTTGAAACGGATCCTGTTCAGGGCCCTGGGCCTGCTGCTGGTTCTCCCTTCACTCACCGTGATTTACCTTTTCCGCGACAACCTCCAGGGGAAGATGCTGGCCCTGACCTTCCTCTTTATCCTTTCCGCCTGTGGATTCTGGCTGCTCTGGTCCATGGTGCGGGCCATCGGGTCTTTTCACGCCGGTCTGAAGGCAGTGGCTGCTGGTGAAACCAGGGTGATCAAGCAGGATAATTCCCCGACCCAGCTGCGGGAGATGGTGGAGATCATCAACGCCCTCAACCAGCTGACCGAGGATTTCCGGAAGAATGCCGCGCAGCTGGACAAGTTCATCCACCAGTTCGCCACTCTCGCCGAAATATCTGAAATTTCGGCCAAGGTGCCTGACATCAACGAGCTGCTTAAACTGGTTCTAACCAAGGCAGCCACCGCAACCCAGGCCCGGCGCGGCACGATCATGCTGCTTGTGGAAGACGGGGAACAGCTGGAGGTGGTGGCGGTGGAGGGGTGGGTATCGGAACAGCCGAATCAGCTGGTCCCGGTGCAGAGCACCATCGCCGGCAGGGTGGTGGCGTCCGGGAGGCCTCTGCTGGTGGAAAACATCGACGAGGCCCAGGACCTGCAGTGTGCAAACAAGGCCAGCGTCTACTCCTCGCCGTCCTTTCTGATCATGCCGCTGAACACGAAAACCGGGACCATCGGCACCCTGTGCCTCTCGGAGAGAATTACCGGTGAGCCGTTCAGCAGCAACAACCTGCAGTTCCTCACCGCCCTGCTGGGGCAGATCGGCTACGCCATTGAAAACGCCAGTTTGCTCAAGCAGGCCCGTGAGATGGCCATCCAGCTCAAGCAGACGGTGATGGAGCAGAAAAAAGTCATCAACGATACCCAGATGCAGGTGATGCAGGCCGAAAAACTCACCGCCCTGGGACAGCTGGCCGGCGGGGTGGCCCACGACTTCAACAACCTGCTGCAGGCCATCACCGGGTATTGTGACCTGGCCAGGCTGCGGATACCTGACGGTGACAAAGGCCAGGAGCACCTCAACCAGGCCGGCAAGGCGACCCGCAGGGCCGCCACGCTCACCGGCCAGCTGCTGGCATTCGGCCGGCGCCAGACGCTGCAGCCCCGCTACCTGGTCCTGAACAAGGTGATTGACGACCTGCTCCACATGCTCAACCGGCTGCTGGGTGAGAACGTGGAGTTGAAGACGGCCCTCGAGGACGGCCTGCGGACTGTCCACGCTGATCCCAGCCAGGTCGAGCAGGTGCTGATGAACCTTTGCATCAATGCTCGTGACGCCATGCCCGACGGCGGCAGGATTTCCATTGAAACGCACAACGTGGTTATCGACCAGGCCTATTGCTCACTGCATCCCTGGGCTCAGCCCGGCCTTTATGTTCTGATCAGTGTCACCGATACGGGCACCGGGATGGACAGAAAGACACTGAGCCAGATCTTCGAGCCATTCTTCACCACCAAAGAGGCGGGGAAGGGAACCGGCCTCGGACTGGCCATGGTCTACGGTATCGTCAGGCAGCACTGCGGGTTCATCGATGTGACCAGCGGGCCGGGGGAAGGCACCACCTTCAATGTCTATCTGCCCGAGGTGAGTCACCCGGTTGTCCTGTCCGCGCCGAAAAAGACCGGACCGGAGATGGCGGTGGCCGGCAAGGAAACGATTCTCGTTGCCGAGGATGACGAGTTTGTCCGGGAGTGGAGCCAGCAGATCCTGGCCGATGCCGGGTACACGGTTCTGGCCGCGGCCGATGGCGATGAAGCGGTGGCCCTCTTCGAGCAGCACGCCGACGAGATCGATCTGGCCCTGCTCGACGTGGTGATGCCAAAACTGAATGGCATGGAAGTCTGCAGCCGGTTGAAGCTGGTGAATCCGGAAGTGGAAATTCTCTTTTGCAGCGGATACAGCGCCGAGATCATCCCGCCCGATTACCTGGCCGCCAACAGATTCCAGTTGATCCTCAAACCCTTCGAGCCCTTCGATCTGCTGAAGAAGATACGCGAGACCCTCGACACTCCTCTCGATGCGGCGGAGTCCCCCCTGCCCAAACCACTCTTCCCCAAAGAACCGGGGTGGGATGTGCTGCTGGGGTAG
>JAQAZP010000279.1:0-71533 GCA_032127265.1 Acidobacteriota bacterium | reverse complement strand
ACAGCGTATGCAGAATCACAAGCTGTGGGCCGGTAAGACCATGTTTCTGGATTAGAGAACGTGAATGAAGGTCAATCGCCCTGGTGATGCGGCGAAGCGCCAAGAGCACATCGTGGCATTCCGGCGATAATTCAGCGATGTATTTTGTGTTCTTGCTACTCATTTCAAAATCATCCTATACAATGAAATATCACACGTCAAGCACTGTTGACCGCTTGGTGTGAATCTATTAATGCCCATATAATCAACAATATATTGTTGTCTACTTGTATTTTTCTGGCGGAGTCGATAGTATCTACACGAAACTTATTGCATCCACTGCGCCATAGAGCACCGCTGGCAGGTGAAGATTCGCAAGTGTGGTCTTACCGGCTTACTCAAGGAATTACTCCTCTGCTGCCGCAGGCGAAGAGTTCTTTTGTTTTAGAACCCCTGGATTTCCCGTTCGGCTCTGATCTATGGGCCTGACAGTGATTGATACATTCTCATTTTGCCGCTGGAGAGGACGGAGCCGATGATAACAACGAATCACCTTGAAATTCTGACTAAGGGGCTCTCTGCATGGAATCAGTGGCGGGAGGAAAATCCGAAAGAAAAACCAAGGCTTCGTGGAGTAAACCTGAGCAGCGCAGATCTCGAGGAGGCTGATCTCAGAAAAGCAAATCTGTATTCAGCTAACCTGAAGGGGGCACTGCTGAGAGGGGCCAAACTCGACGAAGTGGATTTGGGGAAGGCGAATATTGGCCAGGCCGACCTGAAAGGAGCAGGGATCGAAGATGCTAACCTCGACTTGTCAAAACTGGTCGAGGCGGATCTGCGAGGTGCCAGTTTCCATAATAGGAACATTCGCCGGGCGCACTCACGGTGACCCGTTTTTCGGTGAAAAGCACACCCAAATCGAATGGGACAAGGAAGGACGATGAAGAAAAGTAATGCCATGTCAACGCGTCAAGTTGAGGTGGCCGAGCAGTTGGATGACAATGTCACGCTATCCCGCTGGCGGGATTGGAAGTGGCAGCTCAAGAATGCCGTGACCGACATCAATTCGTTCGAACGACTGACCGGCATCGAATTCGACCCCGAGATGCGCCCTTCCCTGCTGGCTACCCTGGAGAAGTTCCCACTCTCCGTCACCCCCTACTACCTGTCGCTGATCGACGCGGAAAACTGGCAGAACGACCCGATATTCATGCAGTCCTTTCCCTCGCCGAAAGAGTTGGAGATCGGACCGTTCGACATGGCGGACCCGCTGTCCGAGGAGAAGGACCGGGTCACTCCCTGCATGACCCACCGCTACCCCGACCGAGTTCTTTTCCTGGTCAACGGGGTCTGTTCGATGTACTGCCGGCACTGCACCCGCAAGCGGAGGGTCGGCGACAAGGACACCGTGCCGAACACCGAAGCGCTGCAGGAGGGCATCGATTACATCCGCAACACACCCCAGGTCCGGGACGTGCTGCTTTCCGGCGGTGACCCGCTGCTGCTCTCGAACAAACGGCTGGACTGGCTTCTCGGCGAACTACGGGCTATCGACCACGTGGAGATCATCCGCATCGGCACCCGGCTGCCGGTGGTGCTGCCCTACCGCATCACCGACGACCTGGTGCAGGTTTTACGCAAGCACCACCCTCTGTGGATCAATACCCACTTCAACCACCCGAGGGAGATTACCACCTCGGCCCGCACCGCCCTAGCTTCGCTGGCCGATGCCGGCATCCCCCTGGGCAACCAGTCGGTGCTGCTGGCCGGGGTCAACGACTGCCCGCGGATCATGAAGGTGCTGGTGCACAAGCTGGTGATGAACAGGGTCCGGCCCTACTACCTCTACCAGTGCGACATGTCCGAAGGGCTCTCCCACTTCCGCACACCGGTGGGCAAGGGCATCGAGATCTTGGAAAGCCTGATCGGCCACACCACCGGATTCTCGGTCCCGACCTACGTGATCGACGCACCCGGCGGCGGGGGCAAGATCCGGGTCAATCCCAACTATCTGATCTCCTGGTCCACCAACAAGGTGATCCTGCGGAACTACGAGGGTGTAATCACCTCATACAAGGAACCCGATTCCTACGAGCCAACCTTCTGCGATCGCAAGTGCGACAAGTGCGATCTGCTGCTCAGCCTCGATGACGCCAGCGAAGTGGCCGCGGTGGGGATAGAGAAACTGCTTGCCGACTATGACGACGCCATCGCGCTGACCCCGTCGGAGAACGAACGGCTCGACCGGAGGAATTTGCAGTGAGCCCTGTCGACTACGCCGTCTTCGCCCTCTATCTCTGTGGGGTGATGGGGATCGGTGTCTACCACTACCGCCGCAACAGGAATGCCGAGGACTACTATGTGGGCGGCCGGTCGATAAAGGCCCACCACGTGGGCCTCTCCATCGTCGCCACCGACGTGGGCGGTGGCTTCTCCATCGGCCTCGGCGGCCTTGGCTTCACCATGGGCCTGGCCGGCAGCTGGCTGCTGTTCAGCGGCCTGGTGGGCGCCTGGCTGTCGGCGGTGTTCATCATCCCCCGGATCAAGCGCCTCGACCGCAAGCACGGCATGTTCACTTACCCCGACTTCCTGCGTTTCCGCTACGGCGAACGGGTGGCCCTGCTCGCCGCGATCATCTCCGCCATCGGCTACATGGGCTTCACCGGCGCCCAGGTGCTGGCCGGGGCCAAGCTGGCCTCGGTGACCGTCATCACCCGCGCCCCGTTCGGCCTTTCACCGCTCCAGTTCTCGCTCTACGTCATTGCCTTGGTCACCATCCTCTACACCGCGATCGGAGGCCTGAAGGCGGTGATCTACACCGACACGGTGCAGTGGATCATCCTGCTCGCCGGGTTGATCCTGGTCACCATCCCGGTGGTGCTCTGGGGTGAATTGGGGGGGATCGCATCCTTGCGGGAGAACCTCCCCCCGGAGTTCTTCAGCCTGGGCAACATCGCCCCGGTGACCTTCATCAACTGGATGTTCACCATCGTTCCCATCTGGCTGATCGGGATGACCCTCTACCAGCGGATGTTCGCCTGCCGCAACGAACAGGAGGCCCGCAGGGCCTGGTTCATCGCCGGTATTTTCGAATACCCGGTGATGGCCTTCATGGGAGTCTTCCTCGGCATGTGCGCCCGGGTGATGTTTCCCGAGGTGGAGTCGGAGATGGGCTTACCGCTGCTGATCACTCACACCCTGCCGGTAATAGTCACCGGGATCGTCGTCGCCTCCTATTTCTCGGCGATCATGTCCACGGCTGACAGCTGCCTGATGGCCGCATCGGGGAACGTCGTCAACGACATCATCGTCCGCCGCCTGCGCCATCCCCTCGCCGATAAAACGATGATGCAGCTGTCCCAGACAGCCACCCTGGTCATCGGCCTGCTGGCCATCATCATTGCCAGCAGTTTCGAAAAGGTGTTGGAAGCCATCCTTTTTGCATACTCCTTCATGGTCTCCGGTCTCTTCGTTCCCACCCTGGGAGCCTATTTCTGGAAGGGCGCGACAGCGGCAGGGGCATTCTGGGGGATGATCGCCGGTGGCACAGCCACCCTTCTGCTTCAGCTCGGAGTGGCCGGCCTCCCGCCGCCGCTGGCCGGCCTGGGGCTCGAACCCTCTGTCTACGGGATCGGGGTTTCGGCCGTCGTCTTTGTCACCGTATCGATCTTCACCCGGCCTCAGGTGGGTGGGCAACCGAAGGACATCACAACACATGTATGACCATATAGAGACCATCGGGAAATCCGTCATCCAGCACGGTCCGCTGAACGACCGCATCTACCTGATGAAACTGGATGCGGACGACATACCGGAGATTCTGGGCTCACTCGAGACCCTGGCCAAAGACCGGGGATACTCCAAGATCTTCGCCAAGATCCCGACCGAGCACCGGGGCCCGTTCGAACAGCACGGTTTCCGCCCGGAGGCCCTGGTCCCGGGGTTCTATAACGGCACCCGCGATGCCGTGTTCATGGGCCGGTTTCTCTCCGCGGAACGCGAACAAAACGAACAGGACGGCACGACCAACGAGATTCTCGATCTGGCCGCCCAAAAATGGAACCAGGGCCGGTCGCCCGGCTCCACTCCAGCACCGGAAATCATCCAGGCCGCGTCGGACGACGTGGAAGAAATGAGCCAGGTCTACCGGGAGGTCTTTCGCTCCTATCCCTTTCCGATCCACAAGCCGGACTATCTGCTGGAGACGATGAAAAGTCACATCAGATATTTCCTGGTCTGGAACGCGGGTAAAATTGCGGCTATTTCGTCCGCCGAAATGGACCTCAAAGCGGGCAACGCGGAGATGACCGATTTCGCCACCAGGCCCGAATACCGGGGCATGGGTTTCGGCATCCACCTCCTCGAACGAATGGAAGAGGAGATGGACGCCATGGGCGTACCGACGCTCTACACCATCTCCCGTTCCCTCTCTCCCGGAATGAACATCGTCTTCTCGAGAATGGGCTATCAATACGCCGGAACGCTGGTCAACAACACCAACATCAGCGGGCAGATCGAAAACATGAACGTCTGGTACAAGCAGAAGACCAGCCAGACAGAAGGGTCAGCCGCGTTATGAGCAACAAGTGGAACAGGGAGCCCCTGACCGACGACATCACTGTCCAGTTTCCGCAATCGCGACGGGGGCAGCTGGTCAGCGTTGAGCAGGTCCGGGAGCAGGTGGTGTCCTTTCTTGAACACTGCTTCGATTACCCGCTGACCGACCGTGAATTCACAAACGCCATCGAGGGCGACACCGGCGAGGAGCGGCTGACCTCCCTGCTGGCCCGCACCGGTCACCCGGGAGATCACGCCGGGTTCATCCGCACTCTGGTCTCCCGGGTCGGTGTGATGAACCACACCACCGCCGAACCACTATTTATGAACGGGCTGGTCCTTCCCCGGGCGCTGCTGCTCGCAGTTCTCGAGGTGCTCATCCCGGGCGGCGGATTCAGACTAGTGAAAAAGGTGCGCCAGCTGGAAAACCTGACAAACGTCCGGATTCCCGAAGAGGACCGCGAGAAGATGCAGCGCGTCCTCGAACTCTACCCGGTGCGTCTCTCCCTGCACACCATCCGCCAGATGCGGATCTCGGGGATGGTGGCCCGGCAGTTCTTCCCCTTCGTGGAAGAACTCGACCCCGAGGGCGAGGTGCACACCTGGGTCGGACAGTTCTACCGCGGCATTGTTGAACAAATGTATCAGAACCGCGTGATCTTCGTGATGAACATGACCTGCCCGGTTTACTGCCGATTCTGCTTCCGCAAGCACAAGGAGTGCCGCAGCCTGCGCACCCCCACGAAAGAGCACGTAAAGCAGGCCATCGCTTACATCCAGACCGCGGACCAGGTCAAGGAAATCGTACTCACCGGCGGTGACCCGTTCATGAACCGGGCCACGCTGCAGTATGCCGTCAAAGAGCTGGGGAGGGTGCCGCATGTGCAGACACTACGCCTGGCTTCCCGTGCGGTCTCTTACTACCCGGAGATGTTCCTGCGGGACAACGCCTACTGGCTGAACTACCTCTTGCGGACGAACATGGAGCTGCAGCTGAAGGGCAAGCGGCTGGAACTGGCGACTCACTTCCTTCACCCGGACGAGATATCCTACGATGCACTGGACGTGATCACTCAGCTGACCCGAAACGGCGTACCGGTCTACGTCCAGACACCGTTCATGGCTCACTGCAACGATAACGGTCCCGAACTGGTGGAGCTGTTCAACGTACTGCGCGCCGCCGGCGCCGAACTGCACTACATCTTCATGCCCACCAGCACCATCCGCGGCAATCGTAACTACTGGACGTCCATTTCCCAAGGCCTGGCCGTGGGCCGCCACCTGCGTGCCCACATTTCGGACCGCGCTGTGCCCCACCTGACCACAGCCACCGAGATCGGTAAAATTGACTGGAACTCCTCCGGCTGGGCCGTGGAGCGCCGAGCCGACGACGAGCGATTCATCTGGATCAGAACACCCTACACCTGGAAATATTACGAATCGTTCACCCCGATCATGCAGGTTTCCAGCAAAGTCAGGGAGAACAGCGAGGGGATGCTCGAGGCGGCATTCATGGCCGAAATCGGCGACGAAAAACTGTTCACCGGGCCGCGCGGGCTGGCCTCCTCCCCCGAAGCCCACGAGTACAGGATGCGAAAGACCGAGGCCACCACCGAGGCTTTTCTCGGCCAATTGCAGGGCCAGTTTCTCGAGGATCAGCGCCGGCTCGATGTTTGCATCGGTCGGCGCCCTTCGCCGGCGCTGGCCCGGGATCACCTCTGCCGGGCCGAACTGGACTGCGCCGCCCCGGATGAAGAAATGGCAGAAGCGCTGACCTACCTCGCAGACCAGCCACAAATCACCGACCTGGTCCTCTCCCATGCCAACGATGTACTCAGCGGGCTCTCCCGAATTGTAGACCTGGTCTCTCGCCTGCGTATCTACCACAACCTGCACTCGATCCGACTGCGCACGCTGAAGCTGAACTACACCCCCTCGGCACTCACCAGGGCGGCGGTGTCCCGCCTGGTTCCGTTGAACCGCCTGCACCCGGTGAGTCCGCTGCGGCTGGAGCTGGAGACGCAGTTCATTCACTCCAGCGAGTTCCGGCCCGAGCATGCGCAGATCGTAGGCCAGCTTCGCCGGCACGGCATCACGGTCTACAACAACACTCCGCTGCTGGGTGAGATCAACGACAACGGCGAGGAGATGATGCGCATTTCCTCCAGTTGCCGGGACATGGGCATCGAGTTCAACAGCGTGTACGTGGCCGGTCTGCCGGTCCAGCGGGAGTGGAACCGCCGGCGGCCCATCGAGCTGAATACGGTAATCGACATCGCCACCATGGTCAGGCGGCAGGGCAGCGGCAGGGAGATTCCTCGCTACGTGGTGCGCACTGCTTTGGGCGAAGTTGACTTTTCCATCACCCCGCGGATTTTTGAGGGTGCCGGTAACGAGATCCGGGTCCGGCTGCTGGAACAGCCCTTAGAGCATTTCCGCACCATCGATCCGGATTTCGATTGGCCGGACACTGTCATCGAAGACGATTCTGGTTATCCCCTGGTGCCCATCGATGGCCTGACCCTGGAGAACCAGGAATTTTTCCTTACGCCGCCGGAAACGCAGGCTCACTGATATCGAGAACCATCCGGTTCGCTGGCGCCGGCAAATCCGGATAGTTGGGTTTCTTACCCCCGCAGCCGTTCGGCGAGGCGGGTGTAGCGCTGGCGGATCTTGTCGTTTTTCACGGCGATGTTCACCGCCCGGCGGCTGCCCACCAGCACCACCAGCTTCTTGCCCCTGGTGATCCCGGTGTAGAGCAGGTTGCGCTGCAGCATCAGGTAGTGCTGGGTGTGGATCGGGATCACCACCGCCGGGTATTCGCTGCCCTGGGACTTGTGCACCGAGCAGGCGTAGGCCAGCACCAGTTCGTCCAGGTCGAGGGCGTCGTAGCGCACCAGCCGGCTGTCGAAGCGCACGGTGACCTCCCGGGCCTTTTCGTCCACCATCACGATCCGGCCGATGTCCCCGTTGTAGACGTTCAGGTCGTAGTTGTTGCGTACCTGCATCACCTTGTCACCGATGCGGAAGCCTTTGGCCCCGGGGCCCACCACCGCCCCTTCGGGGTTGAGCAGCTGCTGCAGCTCGACGTTGAGGTTCGCCGTGCCGATGGTGCCGCGGTGCATCGGTGAGAGGACCTGGATGTCGTCCACCGGGTCGAATTGGAAGCGCTGAGGGATGCGGCGGCCCACCAGCTCGAGGATGGTGGCCAGGGCTTCTTCCGGTTCGTCGCGCTCGATGAAGAAGAAGTCGAGGTCTTCACCGGCCAGTTCGAGGTTCGGCACCTGGCCCTTGTTGATCAGGTGAGCGTTGACCACGATGGAACTCTCCCGGGCTTGGCGGAAAATCTCCGTCAAACGGGCCACCTCCACGACGCCGCAGTGGATCAGGTCGCGCAGCACACTGCCCGGACCCACCGAGGGCAGCTGGTCCATGTCGCCCACCAGGATCAGCTGGCACCAGGGGGGCAGGGCGGCGAGGATCGAGTGGAAGAGCGAGATGTCCACCATCGACACCTCGTCCACGATCAGCACGTCGACGGACAAAGGGTTGTCCTTGTTGTGGTCAAAGCCGAAGTTCCGCGGGTTGAACTTCAGCATGCGGTGGACGGTCCTGGCTTCGCGGCCGGTGGCCTCCTGCATCCGCTGGGCCGCCCTGCCGGTAGGGGCGCAGAGCAGGATCCGCCGCCCCTTCTTTTCCAGGATGCTGATCACCGCCTTGACCAGGGTGGTCTTGCCGGTGCCCGGGCCGCCGGTGATCACCAGCACCTTGCCGGTGAGGGCACGGCTGATCGCCTCCCGCTGTTTTTGGGCCAGCTCGATCTTCTGCCGCTCCTCGAACCAGGCCAGCGCTTTCGGCACGTCGATGGCCACCGGGGTTACCGGTGTTTCCAGCAGGTTGCGCAGCAGTTTCGCCGCCCCGTCCTCCCGGGCGTGGAGCGGGCGGAGGAAGACCGCGTCGTCGTCGGGCAGCACGCCTTTCTCCACCACCAGCCGCGAGTCCCGCCCGCAGGCTGCGGCCTCCACGGCGCCGGCCGCCACCTCTTCCGGGACGCCGAGCATCTCCGCCGTGCGCGAGACCAGCTCTTTCACCGGCACGAAGACGTGCCCTTCCTCCGACGCCTGGCCCAGGGTGAACAGGGTTCCGGCTTCGGCCCGCTGGGGTGACGCCGGCTCCACCCCGAGGCTGGTGGCAATCCGGTCGGCGGTCTTGAAACCGATGCCGTGGAAGTCGGTGGCCAGCCGGTAGGGATTGTCGCGCACCAGGCGCACCGCGTCATTGCCGTATTTCTTGTAGATCCGGATGGCGAAGGCGGTGGAGACGGAGTAGGACTGCAGGAAGATCATCACGTCCTTGATCTCCCGCTGCTCGGCCCATGACTCGCGGATCAGCCGGGCCCGCACCTTGCCGATGCCCTCCACTTCGGTGAGCCGCTTGCTCTTGCGCTCGATCACCTCCAGGGTCCGCTGGCCAAAGGCCTTGACCAGCCGTTCGGCCATCACCTTGCCGATGCCCTTGATCAGCCCCGAGCCGAGATACTTCTCTATCCCTTCCAGGGTGCCGGGGAGCACCGACTGGAACGACGCGGCCTTGAACTGCCGGCCGTACTTGGGGTCGCGGACCCAGGTGCCGGTGAGCTTGAGGCTCTCTCCGGGCTGGACGCCGAGGAAGTTTCCCACCGCGGTCACCGTGTCCTTCCGGCCGGGGACCGAGAGCCGCACCACACTCCAGCCGTCGTCCTCGTTGCGGTAAACGAAGTGGTCCAGCACGGCTTCCAGTTGCTCGGCAGGTTTGGTTGGTGCGGCTGGTGCGTCGGGGGTCAAAGCTTCAGTTGTCCTCCTCGAACCAGCTGTTGGCGGCCAGCGAGTCGATGATCTGCCGGCCGCGGTGCCCGGTGATCGGGTGCTCCTCCATGGAGAGCTCATCGGCCAGGGCCATGGCCACCAGGGCCGGCGGCTCACCGCTCTCTTTCGAGCGCCGGAACACCCGGGTGGCGGCCTGGTGGATCGAGTGCTCCCACTCCCGCTCCAGGTGGCGTTCGATCATCGGGTCGTGGGTCACCTCACCGTCCTGCTCGTTGGCGCAGTTGACGATGCCCATGCGGTTGGTCAGGAAGTCGGGGACATAGAGGATGCCCCGGTCGTGGAGCAGCCGGTCGTCCCGGGCCGCGTCTTCCAGCTGGTTGTTGGCCGCGCCGCAGACGATTTTCGCCCGGATCATCGGGATGGTCTCCGGGTTGAGCACCGCTCCGCAGGCGCAGGGGGAGAGGATGTCGCACTCCTCGCCGAAGATCGAAATGTCGCCCGGTTCCACGATCCGCGGTTCCACAAGCTCGTCGGGGAACGACTGGCGGATGGCATCGGTCAGGGCGGGGTTGATGTCGCAGGCCGCCACCTGCGCCACTTTCTTCTCCAGCAGAAAGCGGATCAGCGGGGCGGCCACGTTGCCCATCCCCTGCACCGCCACCTTCTTCCCCTCCAGGGTTCCCTCGCCGTGATACTCCAGGGCCGCTTCCATGCCGGCCACAACCCCGCGGGCCGTGGGCACCGAGGGATTGCCGCTGCCGCCCAGTCCCTGGGGAATGCAGGTAGTGAAGCGGGTGGTGGCAAAGACATTGGCCATGTCCACCACGTGGGTCCCCACGTCCTCGGCGGTGACGTAGCAGCCGCGGATGGCGGTCATCAGCTCGCCGAACTCACGGTAGATCACCTCGCGGATCTCCGGGTCGTATTTGTCCACCCCGGGATTGTGGGCCATCACCCCCTTGCCGCCGCCCCACCAGAGACCGGCCAAAGCGTTCTTGCGGGTCATGCCTTTGGCCAGCCGCAGGCCGTCCCGCAGGTAGTCCTCCATGGTCTCGTATTGCCAGTAGCGGACACCGCCGGCGGCCTGGCCGCGCCGGGTGCGGTGGACAAAGGCTCCCTGTAGGGTGTCGTGATCGCGGCTGACCTGGAAAAACGCGCCCTCGTGCCCCATGAAATCCCTTTGATCGGCGAGGATGAAGTCGGCGATGGGCTGCAGATGCGGGTGCGAGGCCGTCATCTTCTTCGCGGCCGCGTCATAGACGAAGTGGAAACGGCGGATGAACTCCCGGCGCAGGAAGTGGACGAATTCCTGGGGGTGCATGTTCAGCAGTGGATGGTTGGTGCTCATGATTGTGACCTGTCGAGATGAAGGAATATATGGGTTGTTCACGTGCCCTGGGGGGCGGTTTACCTTGGTCCGGCCGCCGGTCGGACCGGGCGGCCGGCGTCATTATCGCACAGCTGTCGCGTTCACCCCACCTGGCGGTGGCGAAAACAGTCCACCGTGTGGTCGTTGACCATCCCCACGGCCTGCATCAAGGCATAGATGATGGTGGGGCCCACGAAGGTGAAGCCCCGCTTCTCGAGGTCCTTGCTCAGGGCTTCGGCTTCCGGGGTTATTACGGGGATTTCCGCCAGGGTCTTCCAGCGATTGCGGACCGGCTTGCCGCCCACAAAGGCCCAGAGGTAGGCGTCGAAGGAGCCGAACTCCTTTTGCACTTTGAGATAGGCTTTGGCGTTGGCCACCGAGGCCCGCACCTTCAGCCGGTTGCGGATGATGCCGGGGTTGGCCAGCAGGGCGGCAATCTTCTTTTCGCTGAAGCGGGCCACCTTCTGCGGATCGAAGTTGTGATAGACCTTGCGATACTCGGCACGCTTTTTGAGGATCGTGTCCCAGCTGAGGCCAGCCTGGGCCCCCTCGAGGATCAGCATCTCGAAGAGGTGCCGGTCGTCGTGATTCGGCAGGCCCCACTCCTCGTCATGGTAGGTGATCGTCCGTTCGTTGGCCGCCCAGCTGCACCGCCTGATGGTGTTCTTCGCCGTCATTCAGCACCCTCCATCCAGAAGTGACGGAAATCCTCCCACTCCCGCTGGTCGGTGACCCAGTTGGCGTAGACCGCCACACCGGTGAAGGCGCCGCCATCGGTGCCTTCCTTTTCCAGTCCCCGGCGCACACCCAGCGCTCCGTGGGCCAGGTTTTCCACCAGGGGGTCCGAGGCTGTGCTCCCCTCCTCGTAGGAGGGGATGCCGATCAGCACCTGGTGGCCGGGGAAGGCCGAGCCCCAGCGGGTCAGCAAACGGGTCTGGTGGCCGATAAAGGCCAGGTAGTGCTCGGTGGTGCCGAGGCTGGTGTCATAGCCCATCAGCACCGTCTGATCGGTGCGGGCCATGGTTTTGCGGTAGAAATCGCCGGACCAGAAGTAGCGGTCCATGTAACCGAGGGAAATGCCGAAGGGGCCGCTGCGCCGGGTGGCGTGGCTGAGGATCGCATCCGGGCCGAGGCGCTTTTTCAAGGCGGATAACAGGTCCAGGTAACCCGGGTGGTGGTCCAGCAGCGGCTCGAAATCGAGGTGGATGCCGTCAAAGCCGGCGGCCATCATCCGCTCCGCCGTCTCGAGGAAATGCTCCAGCCACTGGGGGTCCTCGAGGTTCAGTTTGCCGGTGAGGGCGCCCAGCCAGGCCAGGTGGATCACTTCCGGGCTTCGCGCCATCAGTCGGCCCAGTAGGGGCGAGGGGGAGTCCTCGATGGTGCCGTCCGGCTGCACCGGACCCACATGGATGTAGACATAGCGGATGCCGTGGCGGGCCACGGTTTCGGCGAACGCGTCCATGTCGGCCTCGGTTACCGGCTCGTCCCCGCGGACCGAGACCCCGGTGAACCACTTGTGGCCGGCCCAGAGGCCGTTGAGCCCCCGGTCGAACCGTGTTTCGGTCTCGGGGCGCGGTTCCCAGATGATCCAGAAGGCCACCGCAGCCACGAACCCGGCGAGGAAGGTGGCGGCCATGATTTTTACGGCTTTCCGCAGGAGCAGTCCGCGCTCTGTCTTCGGGCGGGTCATGGTCCGTGCTCCCCGGATCGAACCTGAGCGGTGGTGGTGATGGCGGGGAGCAGCCGAGCCACTTCCGGAGCCAGGGTCCGGGCGATGGCCCGGTGCCCCTCCCGGTTCCAGTGATCCGCCACCCAGTAGCCGTCGAAGTCGCCGGCATACGCCGTGGACGTCTCGAGGTAGGGGATGTCCAGTTCGGCCAGCACACGGCGCAGGCGGAGATCGGTCTCCCGGTTTTCCTGGTCGGCGTTGAACACGGCAAACAGTGCCCCGTCCTCCCGCACCATGGCGTTTAGGTCACGGATCAAAAGGCGGGTCACCTCCCACGCCTCCTCCATGTCCACCTCCCGCTGCACCGCGTGGCCCAGTGCCACCTGGCGCAGCAGCGACTCGACGAAGAGCAGGGTGGAGGAGTGGCGGAGCAGCGGTCCGGTGGCCAGACCCGCGTCGCTGAGATCGGGCACCGGCACATTGGTCAGCAGCAGTGTCGACCCGTGACGTGTAAAACAGGGTTTGTGCCCCCGCCAGTAGCGGTGAAGCACGTTGAAGGGGATGTCGTTGCTGCAGAACTGCAGCAGCACCAGGTCGGGTTTGCGACGGCGGCCGTGGTGCACGTAGGCCAGCAGTTCCTGGTCGGTGGAGTATCCCCCCACGCCAAGATTGAGTATCTCCACCGGCCCGCCGGGGGAGAGCAATCCGGCCAGCAGCGATGACCAGGTCTCGTCGTCGTTCACCGTGTAGGCCTCGGAGTGCGAGTCGCCGAGGCAGACAATCCTCCTCGTCCCCGCCGGCTTTGCTTCCGGCAGCCATGGGCCGCGGAAGCCCTCGCCGTTGATTTCCTCGAGGGAGGTGAAGAGCCGGTTGTCCCGCTGCACCACCAGGCCGGGCCGCAGTTTCCAGCCCAGCTGCGGATCGTGCACCGCAAAGAGGTTGTTGTGCGAGCGGCCGGGGAGGACAAAGACGCCGATGAACAGGTCGAGGAGCAGGAAGAGGACCAGGTAGAGGACGATGAGCGCGGACTGGCCCCGGAAGCGCCGACGGTCAACGTTGCGGGACCATATCCCGGCAGCGCTGGCCAGCAGGATCAGCCCCACGGCCAGACCGGCGGCAAAGGGGCCTCTCCCCCCGCCGAATCCTACGGCCGCCGCCGCCAGCGCGGCCAGGGCCGGAGGGACGAATCCGGTGTGGCGCAGGACCAGGCCGGTCAGCTCCAGCAGCAGGGCGCGCCAGGAAGCCCGCATGAAGAGACCGATCCAGACCAGCCCGGCGGCCAGGGCGAGAAGCCGCTGGGGCCCCAGGCGGCTGGTGGTTGCCAGCTCCGCGGCGGCCGAAATCACCGGAAAGAGGGCCGGGGCGAGCCAGGCCGCCAGGATCAACAAGCCCAGGCGCCGGCCCCCGTTCGAATCCGGCTGGACCTGTTCGAGACCCATGGTAACCTCGTGCGGCGGAATCCGTTGAAGACGGTGGAGCGGTGAAAGAAAAATTGTACTGGTCAATGGGCCCGGATTCAAGCGAATTGGCATTGCGGCCCGGAAGCGGGTTTATTACAATGCCGGCTCGCTGTTCGGATGGACTGAAATAGGAATTCAAAGGATGAGCACCATGAACAAGGAACTCCTGGAGCTGTGGCCCGAGATTGAGTGGATCGAGGACGAAGACCTGCGGGAGAAAACCGCCCGCACCTGGGAGTTGGCCCTGGAGCGCAGCGCGCTCACCGGCGAGGACCTGAAAGAGATCCCCTTCACTCTGCTGGTCAAGGACTGCCCGGCCTCCTTCATGGATCACAAGCGCTGCGTGGTCCATATTTCCCGCGACTCGGCAAAGGCGATGATCGCCTTCTTCGGCGACAGCCTGCCGATCCACATGGATACCGTGATCGCCGGCGCGATCCTGGCCGACGTGGGCAAACTGCTGGAGTACGAGCTGAAGGACGGCAAGTCGGTGGTGGGCATGACCGGCAAGTATCTGCGCCACCCCTTCACCGGCGTGGCCCTGGCCATGGAGTGCGGGGTTCCCGAGGCGGTCTGCCACATCATCGCCGCTCACGCCGGCGAAGGCGACAAGGTGGTGCGCACCACCGAGGCCTGCATCGTCCACCACGCCGACTTCATGAGCTACGAGCCGTTCCGCACGGTGGGCCACTGGAAGTAGACGCCAGATTATCCACAGAATGTCCCGGAGAGGCCGGTGGCGGCGAGATGCCGCACTTCATCCTCACCCAGGCTGAAGGTCTCGATGGCCAGCAGGTACTCGTTGGTGATGCTGGTGCCCGACACGGTGGTGTTGTCGGTGCAGAGGGTGCAGGGGACGCCGTATTCGAGGAACAGCGGCAAAGGGTGCTGGTCGAGGCTGGAGACCGCCCCGGTCTGCAGGTTCGAAGTGAGGCAGCACTCCACCACGGTCCCGTCCTCGGCCAGCCGGCGGAGCAGGGCCTCGTCCCTGCCGGCGCTGGTCCCGTGGCCGATGCGGTCCGGCGCCAGCAGCTCCACCGCCTGCCAGATCTTGTCCGGCCCGTCGGCCTCCCCCACGTGCACCGTGCGCCGGAGGCCCATTTTTTTTGCCAGAGCGTAGGCGTCGGTGAAGAGGATCGGCGGGAAGGGCCGCTCGGGCCCGGCGATGTCGAAACCCACCACTCCGGGGCCGCTGTGATACTGCTCCATCTCGCCGGCGATCTCCCGCAGCAGGATCTTGGCCATGTTGCCGCCGTGGTTGCGCATGGCAATGATCACCAGCCCCAGTTTCATCTCCGGCTGCTGCTCGCCAAACTCCTTCAGGCCGGCGAGAGTGGCGTTGATCATCTGGCGGGTGGTCAGGCCGGCCCGGCGGTGGATCAGCGGGTTGACCCGCAACTCCAGCAACCGGACCCCTTCGTGCCAGGCGTCCTCGGCGATCTCGTAGGCGATGGTGCGGATATTGCCGTAGAACTGGGTGTACTGCAGCGGCACGTGGAACTTGTCCAGGTAGTCGAGCAGCGTGCTGTCCTTCTTCGGATCGTAGTGCAGCATTCGCTGGAAGCCGTGGAAGTCCATGCCCGGGATGGCTTCGTAGTAGCGTTCGGAGAGGTCCCAGAGGGTGGAGGGACGGATCGAGCCGTCCATGTGTCGGTGCAGGTCGGCCAGGCTGAGGGTACCGAGAAACTCCAGCCAGCGGGTGCGCTCCTTGTCGGTCATTGCCCGCCCCCTCCCATGGTCCCGGCCGGTACGGTGTAGGCTTCCCCGGACAGTGCCGGACGGCTGACCAGATCCCGGCCCGCGGTCAGCCGGGTGACGAACTGCCCGCAGTTGCTGCCGATGGCGTTTTCACGCAACTCGCCGATGCTGAGGATCACCCTGAACCCTTCCTGGCCCAGCGTCCGGACCAGCGGTCCGGCGGCATCCGGGTCCCGGGGGTCGAAGCCGGAGCGAAGGCCGTTGGTCAGCGCCCGCTCGGTGGGGTTGAGCGGGGTCAGCTTGACCAGGAAGCGCCGGGGGTCGAAGTGTCGGCGGAGAACCGCGGCATCGATGGGCATCCCCTCGATCACGGTGAAGTTGAGGGTGATCTTCTTGTCTCCTGGCTGGTGGAAACGGCGCCCGTATTCAGCGATCCGGGCCAGGTCCCAGCGGGGCACCGGCAGCAGGCGCTCCCGGGCCGCTTCGTCGGTGGAGTGGATCGAGAACTGCATCTGGAACCGCCCGCGGGGGTAGAGCCGGTCCTTGATTTCGCGGATGGTCTCCAGCATCGGTTCACAGCTGCGGGGGGCGATGGTGGAGAGGCAGGGTTCAAGCCCCGGGGCGTCGAGGATGCCGGGCAGCCGCTCCAGCACCTCGGGCAGTGCCGGGTTGTAGAGCGGTTCGCCCATACGGGCGAACTGGATCTTGAACCGCGGCACCGGCACCCGCAAGCTGGGGTAGCGGCGGCGGACCATGAACGTGATCTGCTCCAGGATCTCGTCGGCGGTGAGCCGGCCGCGATATCCGCCGCCGGCATCGCACATCCCGCAGCCCGCCGGACAGCCGAAGAGCGAGGAGACGATGAGCACCCACTTATGCTCCCGGGGCAGCGGCGGCTGGAGTGACTCGACGAACTCCACCAGCGAGGACGGATCATCCTCCCGCATCCGGGCCACGTAGACCCGGGCCAGGGAGTCATCGCCGAATTCTCTCTCCACGATCATGGTCAACCTCTGTCGCCGCACAACCTGGCCGCCGCGTGCATCACGGCCAGCACCCCCTCGCCGGCGGCGATGGACATCTGCCTGAAACGCCCGTGGGCCGCGTCACCAGCCAGGTAGAGCACCGGGCTGCCGCCGGGGGCATCATCATAACAACCCGGGCACAGCGGATCGAGTCCTTCGGCCAGCGAAGCGTCCGGGTCGCGGCCCACCGCGGCGAGCAGGAGGTCGGCAGTGAACCGGCGCTCATCCGCCTCCCCCTCCTGCCGACAGTCCAGGCCGACACGGCCGCTGCGGTCCTGGAACACGCGCAGCGGCTGGACACCGGTGAGCAGTTCGATGGATGGCATGGCCGCGGCGCGCTCGATGAGCAGCGGCAGACTCCGCGGGGCCGCCCCCCGGACCAGGATGGTGGCCCGCGCCCCCTGCCGGGCACAGTTGAGCGCGTAGTCGAATGCGGCATCACCGCCGCCCACGATCAAAACCGTGCTCGATCCGCTGAGCCGCGGCAGGCGGCTCACCTCGTAGTGCAGCAGCCCCGACCGCTGAACCTCATCGGCACCCTCCAGCATCAGGGGCTTCGGCCGTGACCCGGTGGCCAACAGCACGGCCCGCGCCGCAATGCAGTCCGAACCGGCTTGGGCATGAAAGAGGCCGCCCTCGCGGCGCAGCGTCGTTATCTCCGTATACCACCGCGGCACCTCATTGCGATCCAGGTGCCCCTGGAGCAGCGCGGCCACCGCCGGCCCGTCCATGGGCCGCGGCAGCCCGGGGTGGTTCTCCACCAGGTTGGCGTTCCAGATCAGCCCGCCGACCCGTTCACGATCCACCAGCAGTGTTTCCAGTCCTGCACGGTGGGCATGTACCGCGCCGGCCACCCCGGCCGGACCTCCGCCGATCACCAGCAGGTCAATCATTGGGCCCCCCACTGTTCAGTTGATCGAGCAACTGGTCGGTCCGGGCAAGAAAGGCGAAGCCATGGCCCAGCGACCGCAAAGACCCCAGGTGCAGCTCCTCGCTGGCCGAGGCGCTGGCGTCGGTGGCCAGCAGCACCTCGAAATCGCGGATAAAGGCCTCGCGGGCCGTACTCTCCACGCAGAGGTGGGTCATCACCCCGGCGATCACCACCCGCTCCACGCCCAGTTCGCGGAGGCTCTCCTCCAGCCCGGTGCCGTGAAAAGCGCTGTATCGTGTCTTGCGCAGCACCGGGGCGCCGGCGGCGGCGTTGGCTATTTCGGGGTCCAGCAGTGCGTCCTCCGTGCCCTCGCGCACTGAGTCGTGCCACCAGCGGGCCATGGCCCCCGGGTCCTCGCCCTCGGCCACGGCGTGGCGGGTGAGGATCACCGGCGCTCCGGCACTCCGCCAGGCACTGATCAGCCGCAGCACATTGGGCAGTATGCAGCGGCCGGCCGGGAGGAAGGCGTGGGAGTCCTCCCGCAGGAAGAACCGCTGCATGTCGATCACCAGCAGGGCGCTCTTGCCGGGCCGGGCCGCATCAGGGTCCCGGCCGATCCCCTCCCGGGCCAGCTCGGTGTGCCAGGCATCGGCGCGGGCCTCCAGGGTCTGCGGGGTGATGTATGGTTCGGGATGCGCCATAACTGACCGTCCATTGGGGCTTCGGGACCTCGATCCCGGGCCGTGACAGGCGGCCATCTTACGGGCCGGTTCGGCGTGGAGTCAAGGGGATGCCGGCGTCCCGAAACCTGGACTGGTACAAAAAAACGCGCTGAATGCGCTCCGGATACTTTACGGCGAGTTGATCAGGGACTATATTGGTAGAGAACCATCACTTGACTTGGACGTCAAGGGGAATGGGGTGCGGCGAAGCCGGGTTGCAGCAGCTTCGCCGCACCTGAAGCAGTGTATTTCAAAAAGTATGGGACCCAGGACCCCGGATAGCCATTCCAGAGGGGAATTGCCGGGTTGCCTTGCCTTGGATAATCCCCCGTAGTTCCCTGGGTCCCATGCAACTTTAGTCGTAACTCTCCGAACCTCGATTCGCTCCCACGATCAGTGACAGACACTCCAGGGACTGGTATCTCCGCCCCGGCAGACTTCTCGAGTTTCCGTGGAACCGGTGGACGACCTGAAATACTGGTACGTGGCACTGAGAAAATCGTGCTCATGCGCAGGGACGCTGATGGTCACCGTGCCGATCACGTTGTCGAGAGAAATGCTGATCTGCTCCGCGCTGGTCCAGGAAACCCCGGTGCAGCGGGCGTAGAACGCAAACCCGCTGCCGTCGGTCCACTGGCGGTACCAGACCAGGTGGCATTGACCGAAAAGGTCATACTGCACATACGGCTGCCGGTCGGAAAAGCCAAGTCCTCCGGCAGTGACGGCCGCCGGTTCACTGAACACTCCCCGCTCCAATGCCGAGCGGAAGATCCGGAATTCGGTTCCCACCTGTCGTGACCAGTAGACCACCGGCTTACCGGAGAGGGGGTCGAGACCGACCACCGGGTCCTGATCGAGGATGGTGTCCTCGGTGACCCAGAGGGAGCGCTCGTCGTCGCCATTGACGATCAGTCGCAGATCCCAGCCGCCGGAGGTCTTGTTGAAGTCCCGCACCACCGTCCAGGTCGTCCCGGAATCATCGACAATGGAGTCGGCCACGGACGGTGCGGTGACGAAAACAGCCGCAGTGCAGACGACGATCAATAAAATCAAATTGAGCCTGGTTGGTTTCATGTACTCTTTCGCAATTGGTGTGTATTCGATACACGAGGACCATGGTCGAGCATTCGGTCTGAATTTACTATATGTTTTCGGGACGTCCGTGTCAAGGGAAAAATCAACAGCTAGTTTATTCGGCTTCATGTGAATGATTCTAATGGCCTGATAAAAAATACGTTAACTGATGATAGCCACTTCGTTAGCATCATTTTCTGGCCCAGTATGGGATCAACAGATACTTGATGCCTGCCCGCTAACGGGGGGAAGTGTTTTGGGGACGTACATGAATGTATGACTTTTTCGGCCCGGCTGCGGGTGGTTGGAACTCAATGCGAAAAAGTCATAAATTCATGTACGTCCCCGCCGTCCCTGCCATTGTCCGCGACACCGGGCTGCGTTATATTGTCGTGGTGGAGCAATAACGATTTCTCGAGGAGGACCGGGGGCCATGGGCTCGCTGCAGGAAGAACTGATGAAAGCCAGGCTGGTGGACAAGAAGCAGCGCAAGAAGGCTGCCCACGACCAGCGTCTGCACCAGAGCAAAGTCGGCAAGGAAGGGCTGGAAAAAGAGAAGCTGGAGAAAGAGCGACGGCTCCAGGCCCAGGCCGAGGCGAAACGCTTGAAAGATCGGGAGCTTGATGCCGAGCGGCAAAAGGCCCGGGAGGCGGCGAACAATGAAAACCGGCTGCCGGCCCTGATCTCCGGAACCCTGCTCCAGGGCGGAACCGGCGGCCCGCGGCGTTTCTGTTACGTCAACCGCAACAACCGGGTACCCTTTCTCGAGGTCAATGACGATGTCGCCCGCCGTCTCACCCGCGGAGAACTGGCGATCATCGAGACGGAAGACGGCAGGGTGGGGCTGGTGCCTGGCACGGCGGCCAGGGAGATCGCGGAACTGGACAACGAAATCGTCCGATTCTGGAACCGATAAAACCCCGTCTGAGGTCCAATGGCTAATCCTCTACCTCGGCCTCGCTGACCCCCAGGGCATCGCGGCGGGAGAGCTTCAGCTTGCCCCGGTCGTCCACGCCCAGCACCCGCACCAGGATTTTCTCCCCCTCGTGAACCACATCGGAAGCACGGTCCACCCGGTCTTTGTCCAGCTCGGAGATGTGGACCAGCCCCTCGGTGCCGTCCATGATTTTGACAAAGGCGCCGAAATCCTTCACCGAGACCACCTCGCCGCGGTAGACCTTGCCCACCTCCGGGTCGTTGGTGATCCGGCGGATCTTGGCCATGGCCTGGCTGCCCAGGACGCCGTCCGCGGCGTAGAGCCGGACCAGGCCGTCGTCGGAGATGTCGATCTTGGCCTTGTAGGTCTCCTGGATCTCCTGAATCGTCTTGCCCCCCTTGCCGATCAGGTCCCTGATCCGCGCGGGGTTGATCCGGTGGGACATCACCCGCGGGGCGTTGTCCGAGAGCTGCTCCCGCGGGCCGGCCAGCGCCTTGGCCATCTCGGCCAGGATGTGCAGCCGGGCGGTGCGGGCCTGGGTCAGCGCCTTGTCCAGAATCGTCCGGTCCAGACCGCCCACCTTGTTGTCCATCTGCAGGGCGGTGACCCCGGCCTCGGTGCCGGTGACCTTGAAGTCCATGTCGCCCAGGTGGTCCTCGTCACCGAGGATGTCGGTGAGCACGTGGATTTCGCCATCCTCCTGGATCAGTCCCATAGCGATGCCGGCCACCGGACTGGAGATCGGCACTCCGGCGTCCATCAGGGCCAGGCAGCCGCCGCAGACCGAGGCCATGGAGGATGAGCCGTTGGATTCGCTGATCTCGGAGACCACGCGGATGGCATAGGGGAAGCTGTCTTCGTCGGGCAACACCGGTTGGAGCGCCCGGCGGGCCAGGTTGCCGTGGCCGATCTCCCGCCGTCCCGGCCCGCGGATCGGACGGGTCTCGCCCACGCTGTACGGCGGAAAATTGTAGTGCAGCAGAAAACTGTGGTGCTCCTCGCCGAACAGCGTCTCAACCACTTGCCGGTCCCTGGTGGTGCCCAGGGTGGCGATGACCAGGGCCTGGGTCTCGCCGCGGGTGAAGACGGCCGAGCCGTGGGTCCGCGGCAGCCAGCCCACCCGGCAGCTGATCGGCCGCACCTGGTCCAGCTGTCTGCCGTCGATCCGCACGCCCTCCCGGGCGATCATCCGGCGCACCACCCGGTGGTGCAACTCGCTGAACAGTGAGGCCGCCTCGGCGGTGCGTTGCGGGTCGTTGTCGGGGCAGAGGGCGGCCAGCGTCTCCTCGCGCACCTGCTCCACGGCCCGACCCCGCTCCTGCTTCACCGGTGTGCAGACCGCTTCCCTGAGCCGGGCCGCGGCCAGCTTCTCCAGTTCGTCGGCCAGTTCCTGGTTCACGGCCGGCCGCTCAAAGACCCGCTTCTCCCGCCCCAACTCCTCGCGCCAGCGGTTCATCAGCTCCAGGGCCGGGGCCACCGCGTCCTGGGCGAAGAAGAGCGCCTGGGCCACTTCCGCCTCGGGGACCTCACGGGCCTCACCTTCCACCATGGAGAGCCCTTCGGGTCCGGAAGTGACCACCAGTTCCAGGTCGGCCCGCGCCCGCTGGCTCTGCAGCGGGTTGACCACCAGGTTGCCGTCCACCCGGGCCACCCGGATTCCGGCGGCCGGGCCGTTCCAGGGGATGTCCGAGATGTGCAGGGCCAGGGGCACTCCGATCAGGGTCAGCACCGAGGGATCGATGTCCGGGGCGCAGCTCAGGGTGGTGACGATGACCTGGGTTTCATTGCGGTAGCCGTCGGGGAAGAGGGGGCGGATCGAGCGGTCGGCCAGCCGGCAGGTCAGGACCTCGTGGTCGGTGGACCGGGCTTCCCGCTTGAGGAAACCACCGGGGAACCTGCCCGCGGCCCACTTGCCTTCGCGGTAGTCCACGGTGAGGGGGAAGAAATCGATCCCCTCGCGGGCGGTGCGGGCCCCCACCACCGTGGCCAGGATCATGGTTTCCCCCTGGCGCACGATCACCGCGGCGTCGGCCTGCCGGGCGATGGCGCCAGTTTCCACGGTAATTTCAGTGCCGGCCAGGGAAATCGTCTCACTCTTCATTGATCACTCCGCGTTGGGGCCGGGGGCGAAGATGATATACATCCCGTCGTCACTCATCTTCGCGTCACCGGGAACCGGGTATCGTTCGTAGAGGCTGATTTCCATCCGCTGGGCCAGATCGCCGAGGCGCCTTTTTTTCAGCGCCACCGTCCAAGGGACCATCAGCAGGTTGTCCCCCTGCTGCACCTTGTCGCCCTCCACCTGGAACAGGGTGGCCAGTCGTTCCTTGACCAGGGCCAGTGTCTGCTCGTCCGGGGTGCGGATGATGGCCGAGACCAGGGTGCCGTCAGGGGAGACGTCCTCGTAAGGGCGCCTGAGGCGGCGCGCCTTGCGGGCCAGCCGGTTGGGGATCTGGGTCAGATACTTGCTGGCCATGCTGCAGAAGTGAACCGCGGTTTTACTCCCCGGGGTCTCCAGGGTCTTGCGCATCATGGCCTGGGCTTTTTCCTTGCTGCCCAGGGTGGGGCGCAGAGTGGTGCCGAAGCGGGCCGGGATGTCGGTCCCGAACACCTTTTCCGGTGCCGTCGGGTAGGGGATCTTGCGGCTCAGCGGCTCCCCAGGCTGGAGGTCGGTCCGTTTGGCCACCCGCTGGAAATCCTCGTGGTCGAAATAGAGCAGCTCGTGCAGATTGACGAATTCGGCGCCCAGCTCGATGGCCTTGTCCACGATCCGGTCGGTGATGTCGGCGATGGGCAGGCTGGGGATCTCCACCGCCACCGTCCAGTCATACCCCCTGGCCCGCTCCACCAGGCGAGCTTCCTTGTACGAGGCGAGGTGGCAGCGGATCTCGTCCACCCCGGCCCCGTGCATCCGGGTCATCTGGTCCTCGGTCATGTCGGCGTTGGCGGTGAAGAACTGGATGTGGAAATCCGGGCCGCATTCCTCGCGGAGCAGCCGGGCGTAGTGCTCGGCCCGGTCCATGTACAGCGTCGGCTCACCGCCGGTGAGGCAAACCGCGTCCGGATCACTGAAGCGGATCAGCCGGAACAGGTCCTCGTCGCTGTTGATGGTGAACTCGTCGGCCCGGGTCAGGTCGGTACCCATGGGGTTCGAACAGTAGAAACAGTCCTTGTGGCACTTTTCGCCGATGGTGAGGCAAAGCCGGCCACCCAGCAGGCAGCGCCGGCACCCTTCGGGCAGAAAGTGCGCCCAGATGTTGTGCTCCGGTTTTATCTCCTCGCGGTGGCCGCCGAGCAGGCGCTGCCAGAGGCTGTTGGCCTGGTCAGGGCTGATCGTCCCCGGGGTGTCGTTTGTGTCTTGATTTGAGCTCATTACCGGCCCCCTTCCACTGCATCGGCGGCGATTCGAACACTCCCGCGGGGCGGGAAAACGGAGCACTCACTATAGGGTGAGGGGTCGAAAGTTGTCAACGAAAGGGCAACCGGGGAAAGGGGGGGGGCCGGGAAGGGCCGGGAAGCGGCGGTCAGGCCTCCGCCAGCTCGGGGAATTCGACCTTGAGAAAAACCTCCAGGCCGATGAAGCGGTCCATGATCTGCCGGTGCAGGTCCGGCGCCTCGTCCAGGTTTCCGGAGGCGGCCCGGGCCTCGAGGTGCAGGGCCAGTGAGCCGATCTGTTCCGTGCCCAGGCTGGTCGAGGCGCCCTTGATGCTGTGTGCCGTGCGCTGGACCGTGTCGCTGTCGGACGTCTCGATGGCCTGTCCCATCTTCTCCAGACGCTTGGGGATGTCGTCAAGATACTCGCGCAGCAGTTCCACCAGGAACCCCCGATCGCCGGAAACCAGGGCCAGGGCTTTTTTCAGGTCGATGGGAACCTCCCTGGCGCTGCCCGGCGGTATGGTGGGCTGGTTCTTCCGGTCGTGGGATCCCGAGGTTGTGGCAGCGTGATAGTCGTTCTTTCTGCCGCTGCCGTGCCCCAGCCAGCGGGATATCAGACTGATCAGCAGGTCCTGGCGGACCGGTTTGCTGATGTAGTCGTTCATCCCTGCCTCGAGGCACCTCGAGCGGTCGCCGGCCATGGCGTGGGCGGTCATGGCGATGATCGGCAGATCGGTGAACTTTTTCTGCTCCCGGATTCTTCTTGTTGCTTCCAACCCGTCCATCTCCGGCATCTGAATGTCCATCAGCACCAGGTCCACCTGCTCGGTCTCCAGATGCTGCAGCGCCTCCAGACCGTTGCCCGCGGTCAGCACCGCGAATCCGGCGTCCTGGAGCAGTTTCACCGCCAGCATGGTGTTCACCGGATGATCCTCGGCCAGGAGGATGGTGTTCGAGGAGGAAGCATCAGCTTCATTCAGGCTGTAACGGGTCACCAACTGTGGACTCTGGCCAGCGGCCTTGCTGTCCTCGGACAGCGGGGCCATCACGCGGTTGATCGCTCCCAGCAGCAGAGACCGCTTGATCGGTTTTACGAAGTAGCCGTCGATGCCGATATCCCGGCAGCGGGTGGCGTCGCCCCGTACGCCCAGAGCGGTCATCAACAGCAGCCGCGGCTGCTGATGCAGGTTGGAGGTCCTGATCTGTTCAGCGGTGGCAAAGCCGTCCAGGCCGGGAAGTTTGAGGTCGAGGATCACCAGGTCGTAGGGTGTGGCGCCCTCCGACCGTGCGATCATCTCGATGGCCTGCGGGCCGCTGTCGCTCTCCGACACGATACAGCCCAGTTGCCCCAGTTCCTGGCGCAGGATCAGGCGGTTGTTGCTGTTGTCGTCCACTACCAGCACCCTGGTCCCCTCGAGGTTCAAAATGACCGGGGCGCCGGCCTCGGGCTGGGCCATCTGCACCGTCTTCATCGGCAGGGTGAAGAAGAAGGAGCTCCCCTTGCCCGAAGCGGTCTCCAGGCCCAGGGTGCCGTCCATCGCCTCCACCAGCTCCCGCGAAATGGTGAGCCCCAGTCCTGTGCCGCCGAAGTTTCGGGTGGTGGAGTCGTCGGCCTGGGTGAAAGAGTCGAAGATGGCGGCCACTTTATCTTCCGGGATCCCCATGCCGGTGTCCGAGACGAGGAACCGGATTTTCTCCGCTTCGCCATCCCCTGAGGACTCGGTGTCGATCTTCAACAGCACTTCACCCGTTTCGGTGAACTTGATCGCGTTGCCCACCAGGTTGATCAGGATCTGGCGCAGCCTCGTGGGATCGCCTTCCACCTGGTGGGGTACCGAACTGTCCACATGGCCGATCAGTTCCAGCGACTTGCTTGCCGCCGGGTGGGTCATCACATCGAGAACCCCGTCCACCAGTTCGCGCAGCCCGAAGTTGATCTGTTCCAGATCCAGTTTGCCGGCCTCGATCTTCGACAGGTCGAGCACGTCGTTGATCAGGGAGAGCAGCGAATCGGCACAGGTCTTGACCGTGGTCAGGTAGTCCTGCTGCTCGCCGGTCATTTCGGTGGTCAGGGCCAGTTCGATCATGCCCATGATGCCGTTTAACGGGGTGCGGATCTCGTGGGACATGTTGGCCAGGAAGCTGCTCTTGGCCGTGCTGGCCGCTTCGGCCGACCGGCGCTGTGCAATCAGTTCGCTGATGTCGATGAACGACTCCACGCCGCCCATGGGTTTCCCCTTCTCGTCCTTGAGCAGGGCGGCATTCCTGATGATGCTCAGCCGCCCGCCGTCACGTCCGGAGATCTGGCATTCCAGGTGCAGTTGAGGTGCTCCGCCCCCGCGGTCAAAGAGGGTGCAGCCGGATTCACAGGTGCTGGTGGCCAGCACTGAACAATGCTTGCCGATAGCCTCTTCGGAGCGCAGGCCGGTGATCTGACAGAACGCATCGTTGACGCTGGTGATCTGCCGCTCCGTATCCACGGTGAATACGGCGGTGGTGGCCGTCTCGAGGATCTTGCGGTTGAAGGCGTCGGCCCTCACCAGGCTGGCGAACTGGTCGGCGGAGTGGATGGAGATGGCGGCCAGGCTGGCCATGGTGCGGATGATTTCCAGGTCTTCGGCGGTGAAGGTGTGCCCCGCGCTGGTGCGTCCCACAAGGATCAGGGCCAGCAGCCGGCCCTGGAAGCTCACCGGAACGCCGATACAGGCGCGCAGGGCCGGGCACCAGGAGGCGAGGATCCCGTCCTTGAATTTGTGCTGCAGGTTGTCGGTGAACAGCTCGTTTCCTCTGGCCAGCTGGTGGATGGCGCCGGAACGGGGAACCTCGGTCTCAAGGGGAAGATTCTCCGCGGGGAAGTTGGAGGTGTAGATGGCGCTGATCCGCCGTCCCTCCTCGTCCACCCGGGCCACCATGCCCAGGTCGGCGTCCACCAGCCGGCGGGCCTGGCCGACCAGGGTGCGCAGCAGGTTGTCGATGCCCATGGTCCCCGAAATCTGGGTGGCCAGCCGGTTAACCCCCCGGAGCTGGTCCTCACGACGCTTGTAGTCGCTGATATCCTCGATTACGCCGTGGAAGCAGAACACGTTTCCTTCGGCGTCATGGACGGCGTGGCAACTCTCCCGGCACCAGATCAGCGTCCCGTCCTTTTTCTTCAGCTTCAGTTCGATGCCCTGCAGCTTGCGGTCATCCATCAAACGCCGCGAGAACTCCTCCCGGTCGCCCGGGTCGTGGTAGAGGTCCACGGCGGCGATGTTCATGAACTCTTCGCGGGAGGCATAGCCGAACATGTCCACCAGGGTCTGGTTGACGTAGAGGAAGGTGCCCTTGCCTCCGGGCAGGTTCCAGTAGAGACCCACCGGCAGGTTGTCCATCATCTGCCGCAGTTCACCCCTGGGGATGATGTGGTCTTCTTTTGCCCGGGTAACCAGGTCGCTGAGCGTACTGTCCGAAGCGTTCATCGATTGCCAGACCCGACCAGCAAGGGGAGTGCCTGGGAAGTCCGTCGCCGGTTGACAGACCCCACCCCCCGTATTTTTTCTGTCGGAATTTGTTATCGGCAGAAAACGAGGAAAAGGTTATCGCTTAAAGGCGAAAAACGGCTCCCTCGTCCTGCACTGCCGGTGTCTGAACTGGTAGACAGGAAATGGCGTGAAAAGTCACCGGCGGCTGCTGCGTGGGCGGCGGGGCCGTCCGCGGCCACGTCCCTGGCCGGGCGGTTTTTCCGCCTTCGGCTCGGGCGGCACCTGTTGCGCGAGCTGCTCGGCAAGGATGCCGGCCATCTCCGCCGGGTCCGCTTCGGGCGGGTTGAGGTAGAGGTTGAGCAGCAGCGAGACCAGCGAATGGGCATCGTCCTGCTTCAGCAGGTCCTGGGCCAGCGGCTCGAGGTTTTCCAGGTCATGGGCCGAAGCCTTGTCCTCCAGCACCCGGATCTGGTTCAGCAGGCGCTGGCGCGCCGATTTTTCAACGTCCTCGTCGGTGGGGATGGTCCCCTCCTTGACCACCAGGTGGTGGGCGTTGACCAGGCGGTTGAAGTTGAGCAGGTCCACGGCGGAGACAAAGGAGATGGCCACGCCCGACTTGCCCATCCGGCCGGTGCGGCCGGCCCGGTGGATGTAATCCTCCGGGGTCTGGGGGGCGGAGTAAAGAAAGACGTGGGAGACGTCCTCCACGTCGATGCCCCGGGAGGCCACGTCCGTGGTCACCAGGTGTTTGACCTTTTTCTGCCGGAAATTGGCCATGATCTTTTCCCGCCGCTCCTGGGCCAGGTCTCCAGTGAGCATCGACACCTTGAGCCCCCGGCGCCGCAGGGTGTTGAAGACCATCCGCACGTCGTCCTTGGTGTTGCAGAAGATGATCGACGAGGAGGGGCGCTCGATTTCGATCAGGCGGTAGAGGTCCCGGTCCTTTTCCATCTGCCGGGTGATGTAGTAGCGGTGCTCCACTTCCTTGACATAGATCGAGTCGTCGGAGAGGGCGATCTTGTGCGGGTCCCGCTGGTAGGACTGGCCCAGCCGCTCGATGGAGGCGGGGAAGGTGGCCGAACCGAGGAGGGTCTGCCGCTCCTTCGGGCAGCGCTCGAGGATCGCGGAGATTTCCTCGTAGAAGCCCATGTCGAGCATCCGGTCCGCCTCGTCCAGCACCAGCATCTTCAGTGCGCTGAGGTCCAGGGTGCGGCGGCGCAGGTGGTCCAGGACCCGTCCGGGGGTGCCGGCCACCATCAGGGCTCCGGCTTCCAGGTCGCGCATCTGCTTGGTGTAAGAGGCGCCGCCATAGATGCAGGTCACCAGCACGCCGGTGCAGGAATTGATCTGCGCCAGGTCGCCGGCAAACTGCAGGGCCAACTCGCGGGTCGGCGTGAGGGCGAGGAATTGGACCTTCTTCAGGCTGGCGTCCAGCAGCATGGAAGCGGGAATTCCGTAGCAGGCAGTTTTGCCGGTGCCGGTGCGCGACTGGATCATCAGGTCGCGGCCCGCCAGGGCCATGGGGATCGCCTCGGCCTGGACATCTGTGGGCTTGGTGTAGCCCATCCTCGCCAGTCCGTCGAGGATCGCCGGGCTGAGGCCCATCTCTTCAAACGTTGGTGTGCTCAATCTGTTTCCCACTCTTCTCGGTGCAGGACCCGCCGGTCCGATCAGGTGATCGCCAACGGCCGGCAACCGGATGTTGTTCGTTCTTCAAGCGTAGCGACTATAGGAGGGAAAGGGGGGACTGTCAACAGGATGGCCGGGGTAGGGATGGGGAAAGGGCCTCTCCCCCCGCAAGGGGGGGGAGAGGCCCGGGATTCATCAGTTACCGGTGCTGGTGCAGACAGCGACGTCCGTATCACCGGACGGCGAATAAGGCGGCTGGTTGTAAGGCGACGCCGTGATGTCCGTGCCGATGAGGGTGAAGGTATTCACGCCATGCACCGCGGGCACGTTCGGCAGGTTGACGCCGAACGGCGTGTTGTAGCAATAGCCGGGGCTCACGTTGGTGAAGCCGGCCCGCCAGCTGTTGTAGGTCGTGCCGTTGCCGGTGGTCACGTTCAGCCGGCCGTGGAGCCGGCGGGTGAACCAGTCGTCGTTGCACAGCTGGGGCCACAGCTGCAGGGTGTAGGGCAGCGTCCCGGTGTCCGGAACACAGCCGAGGGCCGTGTGCATCGTTGGGCCGGTGGCGGTGATGGTCAGAGTCAGGTTGTAGCTGTTCTCCGCGCCGGAAACCCCGAGAACCCGGGTGTAGTAAATGCCGGCGGAGAGGCCGCTGGCCGATACGCTTTCGTTGTTGGTGGTGCTGGTGGAGCTGTCGATCTGCGACTGCGCGGTGTTGTAGAGGTAGAGGCTCAGGTTGCCGCTGGCGTGGGTGAAAGCGATGTCCACCTGGACGTCGTTCCCCTCGGGAACACTGAAGGAAAAGTAGTCATCGTCGCCGGAGCAGATCTGCAGGTTGTTGATCGTGCCGGCGCTGATGGCGCTGGCCCCGGCGAACGAGTCGTTGTTCTCGTAGCCGTCATCGGTGCAGCCGCCGCAAACACCGTAGATCGCCTGGATGCCGGCGATGTCGTCGGAGTGCAGGGTCCGGGCGTAGGTCTGGCCCTGGCTGCCATAGCCATACATCGTCTTGGCCGAGTCGCCGCCGCCGTAGAGGTCTTCGAGGCAGAGGTAGTGGCCGAACTCGTGGGCCGCGATGTTCCAGACGTCGAACTCGCTCGACGTCGGGTTGCCCACCGCGCTCCAGTTATACTGGTCGTTGAACACCAGGTCGTTCTCGGTGATGTTGCTGCCCGTGGTCCAGATATAGGTGGCCGCGATGTAGCCGCCGCCGTCCGGCGGGGTGGTGTCGAAGTAGACGAGGTTGATGTTGTTGTAGGTCACGCTGGTGCCGGACGTGGTGCCGCCATAGGTGAACTCGAAGCAGGCGCCGGCGCCGTTCCAGGCGGCCGCGCCGTTCTGGATGTAGGCGATCTGGTCAGCGGCACCGCCGGCGCCGGCATCGGCGCAGTTGGCATTGATGCGGTAGTCCTCGCCCATCGGGCTGGACTGGTAGTCCCAGTCATAGCCGCAGAGGCCGTAACCGGCGGCGTTCCGGGCCGGGCCGGCCAGGGCCAGCAGGCCGACCAGGGTGAAAAACAGGGTAATCCGGGTGAATCTCATTATCTTGATCCTCCTTCTCTCCTTCGCTGAGCGGATAGGTGTATGTGCGTGCATGGTCATCTGGTGCTGATCCGTTTACTGCTGGGCCAGAATTTCGGTCCTGATGGTCTGGAGCAGCTCGTCGGCGGGAATCCCGCCCTCCATGATCAGCGTGCCGCAGCTGGGGGCGGACTGGTAGGCAACACCGTCCACCACCACATACTTGCCCTGGAACCAGCCGGCCAACCGGTTTCCGCTGTTCTTGAGGAAGAGGATCACAGATTCACCTTCGGTGAAACTGGGCGCCTCGGACATCCGCATTGTGGTTTCACCCACGGTGCCGCCGGGAAGGACCACTTCCACCTCGGCGTTCTTTACGCCCTTGAGGTTATCGGTGACGGCCACCGTTGCCCGGGTGTAGATCCTGCCGTCCTCGACGGCGAAGGATTCGGTCCGCACCACCTCGCCGGTCACGATCTCGTCTGCCTGGGCGGTGAGGGTGGAGAGGTCCGCTTTCTCGGTCAGTGCCGCCGCCTGGTGCGTGGACACAAGCGCCAGCAGGACGAAGGTCCCGAGAAGGAACACGGAATAAATGAGTTTTTTGCCAGTCACAACAACCTCCTTTTGGAAACAAATTATCCCACAACCATCAATTGATTGATCGCAGCCCTCGCAGCCGGTGGACATACTGCACTACGGGAAAGTGGGTGCCGCAACGGCTGACAGGAAACCCAAAGTCACCATTGCGGCGACGATGAACAGCGGACTTCCCTGCCGGGCGCAACCCGGACGCCGTCGGTCAAGCTGCAACCAGCCAACTCAGGAAAGTGCGGCCGCTGGAGGAGTGGGCCGTGGTTGGAAAAACGCGGGCCCCCGCAGCCGAACTATCCGGCAACAATCAAGCTTCAACAAAAAAAATATAGGGTTTTTAGACAACTATGTAAAGAGCTAATGACAAGCTAAGCCGAATTTATTTTGAGTAATGATTGTCTCAATTGGCCGGACGGGAGTGGATGGTGGCTATTTCGGAGACTCCAAAAGAGCGTTGATCTCACCTTCCAGGGTCGCCACATCGATTTCCCGGCCCAGGGTCCGGACTTTCGTGCCGCCGCTGTCGCTGTGCAGGGCACAGCCGAGCTCCCAGGCTGCGGGCACTCGAAGGCCCTCCCAGTCGCGAAGGAAGAAGATTCCGGTGACGCCCACGCCCAGCCCAACAGGCATGTCGCTGGCCTGGAAGGTCTGGCCGGCGAATTCACCGCCGAGAATGGCGAACTCGGTGAGCGTGTTCGCCGCCAGCTCGCCCTTGTAGCGGTGGGTGACCCGCACGGTGAAAACGGTGATCACCACTTCCTTGAACCCGGGGATGTCATCCCGCAGCTCACAGCGCTGCTCGACGATTTCACCGGCCAGGATGTCGATGGACTTTTCGGTCATCCAGGCCAGGTCGATATCCGGGTCCATGGAGGCCAGCACCGGTATGGTGCCCAGCGTGAGGGGGGCAAGGAGGAGCAGAAACAGGGTTCCGGCGGCGGTCAGGCTGGTTTTTCTCATCGTTCTCTCCTCTGGCCCGGCGGGCATGGTCAGCACACTTGTCAATATAGGCCCCGTGGGCCTCTTTGTAAAGTATCGGCATTTCCCCCTGTCATCGCGAGGAGCGGGTGTAGCCCGCGACGTGGCGATCTCAAGGGAAAGTAGGGACAGGTACTACTTTTTCAAAGAAAAAGTAGTACCTGTCCCTACTTTCCCTACTTTCCTACAGCAGGCGCTCGCGGGCGTGGGTGCGCCTGAGGGCCAGGCCGAGGAGGCTAAAGGCTGCGCCAAGCACCAGCAGGCGGTTGAGCACCGCGATGCGGATGTATTCTTCGTAAGGCAGGTCGCGGGCCAGCTTTTGGAAGTTGAGGAAGGGGTTGATGATCGATTCACTCGCGCCCCCCGGGAAGAAGACGACGACGAGGAAGAGAACGATGATGGCCAGCAACGCCCCGCCGTTGGAGGAGCGGGTGAGGATGGAGAAGAGGACGGTCATGTTGCCGAAGACCAGTGCCGGGACCATGCTGTTGAGCAGCACCGGCAGGAAGGGGAAGTCGGTGATGGTGATGTAGGTCAGCACGGCCAGCATCAGCAGGAGCACAAAGATGGCGATATAGACGGTCAGCGCCTTGAGCAGCCAGACCCGGTAGCGCGAGCGGGAGATGGCGAACATCACTTCGATGGTCCCGGTTTCCCGCTCCTGGAGCACCAGCTGCATGCCCAGCAGGATGGCGAGGAAGACCCCGGGGGCGGCCAGGATCCCGTTCAGCACATCCGTCGGGCCGTAGGGGTCGCCGTCGCCAAAGGCGTTCATCAGCCAGAGGATGACGAAATAGACCAGCCCGCCCACCAGCAGGAACCAGTAGCGGGTGGAAAAAGTCACCTTGAGACAGAGCCGGAAGAGCTGCAGCCAGGAACCGATTCTTCCGCGCAGTGTTACTGTCCCCATCATCACTTTCCTCTTCTTACACCGGTGCGGTCCCGCCGCGCAGGTAGAGATAGGCGTCCTCGAGGTTGGGCTCTGTCTCCTCGGCCTCCAGACCTTCGGGGGGGCCGTCGGCCAGGAAGCGCAGTCGGATGCGGTCGAATCCTTCGCCGATGTGGTTGACCACCTTCAGCCGCTTCGACAGCTCGGGCAGCAGCAGCTCTTCGGTCACTGCCTCGAAAACCTTGCCCCGGGTGCGGTCGATCATCTCCTCCACCGTGCCGTCGAAGACCACCCGGCCCTTGTCGATCACCGCCACCCGGTTGCAGGTGCCGGAGATGTCCTCGACGATGTGGGTGGAGAAGATGACGATCCGGTCTTTGGCCAGCTCGGCCAGCAGGTTGCGGAAGCGGATCCGCTCCTTGGGGTCGAGGCCGGCGGTGGGTTCGTCCACCACGATGATCCGCGGCAGGTGCAGCAGCGCCGTGGCGATGCCCACCCGCTGCTTCATCCCGCCCGAGTAGCCCTTCAGCTTTTCGTCCTTGCGGTCCAGCAGGTGGACCCGCTCCAGCACGCCGGTCACCAGCTTCTCCCTCACTGCGGGGTCGTAGATCTCGTTGAGCAGCGCGTAGTAGGTCAGCAGCTCCCAGGCGGTGAAGTTTTCGTAGACCCCGAAGTTCTGCGGCAGGTAGCCCACCAGGCTCTGCACCGCGTCCCGGTGCTGGCGAGGGTCGAGGCCGTTGATCGCTACGGTGCCGCGGCTCTGTTCGTAGATGTTGCAGATCACCCGCATCAGGGTGGTCTTGCCCGCGCCATTGGGCCCCAGCAGCCCGAACATCCCGGCGCCGATGTCGAGGGTCAGCCCGCGCAGCGCGGCCACCCGCTCTTTTTCGTGGCCCACCCGCGGGATGGTCGCCACCAGCCGCCGCCAGGTGCGCCCCAGCCGCTTGAAGATGTTGCCGCCCCGTCCCTCGGTGCTCGTCCCGCCGCTGCGCAGCCGGCGGCCGCTGTGCAGGGCCATGGCCACCAGGCCGAGGATGGCCGTGAGAGTGAGGGAGAAACCGTAGTGCAGCTCGCAGGCCCAATGGGCCTGGACCAGGGCCAGCACGGCCAGGGAAAGGCCAAAGACCAGGTTCAGCCAGCGGCTTTCCGAGAAGGGAATCGGTACCCCGGGCGCCGGCTCCCCACCCCGCCGCAGCCTCCACAGCGCGGTCATGGTGACAAGGAAGTTCCGGACGAAATACCAGGTGACGCCGATGAAGACGAAGAGCCAGAAGCGGTTTTCGAAGTAGGTCAGCAGGTAAAAGATCAGGGCTAGCAAGGGGACCTTCCAGAACAGGTCGACAGCCAGCCGGCGCCTCGTTTCCATTGGCATGCCGCGCCGCCGGGCATGTTCCAGCCAGCGGCCGTATTGTTTCCAGCCGCGGAGGAAGGGCCCGTCCTCGCCGTAGACCTTCTTCAGCTCCCGCACCGCGATGTCCAGCGGCTGGTCGGCGCCGAAGATCTCCCGCCGCTCTTTTCCCCGGGCCAGCCAGAGACCGAAACGGACCAGGCCCAGCCCGGCGAACCAGATCGGCAGGAGGAAGATGATCCGCCAGACCTCCGAGTCTATCCAGCCCAGTTCGAAGTAGAGCGCCCAGATCGCCACGGCGGAGAGCAGCGTGCCGGCCAGCGACCAGGGCAGGCCCAGGGTCTCGCGGATCCAGCGGCCGATGAAACGGAAGGAGAGGAAGCCCATGGGGATGAGCAGCAGGGTGCCGACGGTGGAGGTGGCCATGCCGCCGATCACCGCGATGGCGAAGGGAGGCCAGATCTCGTTCTCGCCGCCCATGCGCATGGCCAGCGGCAGCATGCCGGCGATGGTGGTGGCGGCGGTCATGATCACCGGGCGGAAGCGGGCCCGGCCCGAAGCGATGATCGCCCGTTCGGGGCGGAAGCCCCGGTTGCGCACCAGGTGTCTGGCGTAGTCGATGAGCAGGATACCGTTGTTTACAACGATACCCAGCAGCACCAGCATGGCGAGGTAGACCAAGGGGGGCAGTCCAACACCGGTGAGTGCCAGCAGGATCAGCACCCCGATCATCGCCATGGGGATGGTGAAGAGGATCAGCAGCGGGTGGGTGAACGACTCGAAGGAGGCGGCGAGGATCATGTAGACCAGGATCAGTGCCACGTAGAGCATGAACTTCCAGACGTTCTGCTCCTCGTCCTCCCGTTCGGCGGTGAGGGTGTAGCCTCGGGGCAGGGGGATGGAGAGCAGCAGCTCGTCCACTGATTCCCGCAGTTCGTCCAGTCGTGTCTGGGTGGTGAGCACCGCGAGCTCGTAGCCGTAGTAGACACGGATGCGGTGGGTGCCCTGGTGCCGCAACAGGCTGGGCAGCCCGGCTTCCTGCTTGAAATCCATCAGCTCGGTGACCCGGACGAACTCGCCGTTGGGCGTGGGGATCGAGAGGTCCCGCAGGTCGCGGAAGCTCCAATCACCTTCCTCGCCCAGGCGGACCTGGATTTTCATTTCGTTGTCCTGCCTGTCGCGGTAGGGGTAGGTCAGCTGGTCCCCCTCCCGGCGGGCCATCCAGAGCAGGCCCATTACCTGCTGCATCGAGAGACCCCAACTGGCCAGATCCTGGTAGCGGGCCTCCAACCGCACCTCGGGGGTGACATCGTCCACGTCCATGCGGATGGTGCGGTCATCCACGCCTTCGATCTGCTCCAGCCGGTATTTTACTTCGTTGGCCAGGTCCACCAACCGGGGCATCTCCTCGCCGGTGAGCACCACCGTCTCCACGGCGCTGGCGAGGCCCAGCGCTGCCGCGCCCCCTTCGTCGTCGCTGCCGCGGGCGCTCTGGAACTGCGAACGGTCGAAAAGTACTGTTGCCCCGCTGATCTCCTCGGTACGGTCCTTGAGCTTGTTGCGGATCGCGCCGAGCGAGTCGTCGGACATCCGCTCGTCTTTTGGCAGCAGTTCCACGGTGATGAAGGCCTCACCCTCGCGGATGGTGGAACGGGTCACCTTGCGGTCGGGCAGGTCGAGGGTCATCGCCTCCACCTGGGCGGTGACCGCTTCGGTGGACTCCAGGTCGGCCCCCTCGGGCATTTCCAGCTTCATCTCGATCCGGCTGTCCGGCGGCTGTCCGGTACCAAAGAGGTTGAGGATGAGTGGCGTGGTGATCAGCACGGTGAGCATCAGCACGGCGAAGAACAGAACTGTGGTCAGGATCTGGTGTCTGGAGCACTGTTTGAGCAGCAGGGTGTAGAGCTGGAGGATGCGCTGAGGCCGCTTGCGGTCCTCGGCGGGCCGGAAGCCCCTCTTCCCGGGGTCATCGTCCTTCCGCCGTCCCAGCCGGCTGGCCAGCATGGGGATCAGGGTCACCGCCACCAGCAGCGAGATGAGCAGGGGAAAGATGATCGCCAGGGCGAAATCGTTGTACAGCTCGGTGAACTCGGTTTTGACCCAGATCAGCGGAGCGAATACCACCACCGTGGTGGCCGTGCCGACGAGGATCGCCTTGAACACCTCGGAGCTGCCGGTGACCGCCGCCTCCATCCGCGGCAACCCCCGTTCGCGCTGCCGGGTGATGCTCTCCAGCACCACGATGGCGTTATCCACCAGGAGGCCAATGGAGAGGGTCAGCCCGATGAGGGTCAGCACGTCGATGGCCAGGCCGGCGGCGGCCATCAGATTGAAGGTCAGCAGCAACGACACCGGTATGGCCAGGGAAACCACGACCACCGGGCCGGGCCGCTTGAGGAAGATCAGCAGTACCAAGAGGGCCAGCAGGCCGCCGCTCAGTGCCAGCATCTTTACCCGGTTGATGTCCTCCTCGATATACTCCGCGCTGTCGAAAGCGGTGGTGATGCGGACCCCGGTGGCGGCATTCTCCTTGTTGATCGCCGCGATCTCCCGACGCAGCCTCTGGGCCACCTTGATCAGGTTCGACTGCTCGTCCTTCTGGATCTGGATGCTCACCGTGGGGTGTCCGTCCACCCGCGAGACCTGGGTCTGGCGGTTCGGGGCCTCTTCCACCCGGGCCACGTCGCGGAGGAAGATCACGCCGTCACCCGTCTTCAGCGGCAGGTCGCGGATCTCCTGCAGTGAGGTGAAGCGGCCTTCAACCATGGCGAACTGGCGGCGGCCGGCAACCATAACCTCGCCGACGAACTCCCGCCGCTGGTGAAAGCCGTTGAGTGTCGCCAGTACCTGGGTGGGCATGATGCCGTAGGAGCGCAGGCGGTCTTCGTCCAGGGTTACCTGCACCGCCTGCTGTTGCCCGCCGAAGACCTGAACGCTGACCACGCCGTTCACCGACTCCAGTTTGGGCTGGATCTTCTCCTCGGCCAGCCGGCGAATGTAGGACAGTCCCCCCGGCCCGGCCACGTCAAGCTGCATGACGAAGTTGGCGAAGGCCGAGGTGTCGAAGCGCTGGACACGCAGCGTCGCCGTTTCGGGCAACAGGCCGATCAGGCCGTTGGCCTTCTGTTCCAGTTTGAGGTAGGCGTAGTTGAGGTCGGTGCCCAGCTTGTAGGAGACGGTGATCACTCCGTAGTCCTGGTTTGACTGGGACTCGATCTCCTCGATGTCCTCGAGGGTCGAGATCTCGGCCTCCAGCCGTTCGATCAGGTCCTCCTCGACCTTCTCCGGCGAAGCGCCGGGGTAGCCGGCGAAGACGAACATCTTGGGGTAGATGTAGTTGGGCATCAGTTGCACCGGCAGGGTGGTGTAGCTGATCACGCCCAGCACCCCCAGGGCGATGAAGAACATCACCGTGGTCACCGGGCGCTTGATGGCGAGGGTCGGGAGGTTCACGCGTCCTTCCCCCTGCCGGCGGGCCGCAGGCGGTCGATCAGGTCATAGGCCACCGGCAGCACCACCAGGGTGAGGATGGTGGAGCTGAACAGCCCGCCGATGATGGCGTAGGCCAGTGGCGCCCGCAGCTCGGCCCCCTCGCCGAAGCCCAGGGACAGCGGCAGCAGGGCGAGGATGGTGGTGGAGCTGGTCATCAGGATCGGCCGCAGCCGGGCCTGGCCGGCGGCGAGCAGCGCCTCCTTGCGCTTCATCCCCCGGCGGCGGAGGAGGCCCACGAAATCGATGAGGATGATCCCGTCATTGACCGCGATGCCGGCGAGAATGATGATGCCGATAAAGGCCATCACCGACAGCGGCAGGCCGGTGATGAAGAAGAGCGCCGCCACCCCCACTCCGGCCATGGGGATGGTGAGCATGATGGTGAAGGGATGGAGCAGCGATTCGAACTGCGAGGCCATCACCATGTAGACCAGCAGCAGGGCCAGCAGCATGGCGAAGCGCAGCTTCTCGAACGACTCCTGGCGCCGCAGCTCTTCGCCGCCCACCAAAAAGCGGTACCCCTGCGGTATATTCACCCCGTCGAGCCGCGAGCCGATCTCGCCGCTGACCTCGCTCAGCGGCACGCCTTCGGCCAGGTCGGCCTGGACCAGGGCCACCCGCGACTGGCCGCGGCGCAGGATTTCCCGCGGGCCCGATTCGGTGCGCACGTCGGCGATGTCCTTGAGCAGGATCCGGGTGCCGGTGGGGTTCTCGATCTCCAGGCCCAGCAGCTGTTCGAGATTCATCATCGGGTGGCGGATGGAGATGTCGCGGTCCTCGTCTTCGGCGCGGAAGATGGAGATCTCCTCGCCGTAGAGCTTGCGCCGGACCAGCCGGGTGATGGTGGTCACGTCGAGGCCCAGGCTGGCCGCGGTCATGCGGTCGATGTGGATCGCCAGTTCCTCGCGCCCGCCCTGGAAGCTGGTGCGCACGTTGTAGATCCCCTTGCCCCCGGCGTTCATCTCCTCCAGCTGGGCCGCCACCTCGTCGCTGATCTCCCGCAGCCGGTCCACGTCCGGGCCCCGCACCTCGATGCTCACCTGCGCGTCGCCGGAACCGATGGTCTGCTGCAGGGCGGTCTCGCCGAGGTTGTAGGTCGCCTCCAGGCCCGGGACGTTGCGCAGCACCGGGTCGATGGCGCCGATGATCGCCGAGGTGTGCAGCCGGCGCTCGGAAAACGGCTTGAGCGAGACCAGGACCAGCGCCGTGTTCTCGTCCCAGACTTCCTCGGTGAGCAGCTCGTCCTCCAGCCGCCGCTTGCCGATGTCGCTGTAGACCGCGGTGATCTCCGCGGCGAAATTTTCCAGCAGCAGGTCCTCGACAAAGCCGGTGACCGCGGCGGTCCGCTGCACCGGTGTCCCTTCGGGGAGCGCCAGCCGGATACCGAACTCGCCCTGGTCGGCCCGGGGCAGGAATTCGGTGCCGCAGCGCCGGAACGCCTCGGCTGAAAAGAGGCCGAGGATCAGGGTGATGACCACCACGATCAGTTTGTGGTTCAGCGCCCAGTCCAGCAGGCCGTTATACACCCTGCTGCGCACCAGGTGCTCGGAAGCGGCGCCGGCCGCCTCGGCCCGCTTGCCTTTCAGCATCCGCGAGGCGAGCATCGGGATCAGCACCATGGCTACCACCAGCGAACAGAGCAGCGAGATGCTCACGGTGAAGGCCTGTTCCTTGAGCAGCTCGCCGGTGATGTCGCCGATGAAGACCACGGGCAGGAAGACCACGCAGGTGGTCAGGGTGGAGGCGAAGATCGCGCCGCCCACTTCCGAGGCGCCGTCGATGGCAGCCTCTATTTTTCCTTTGCCCGCCTGAAGGTGGCGGTAGATGTTCTCGATCACCACGATGGCGTTGTCCACCAAGAGGCCCACACCCAGGGCCAGCCCGCCGAGGGTCATGATGTTGAGGCTCAACCCGGCGAAGTACATCAGCACGAAGGTGGCGACGATGGAGAGGGGGATGGCCAGCGCGATGACCAGGGTGGCGCCGAAACTGCGCAGGAAGAGGAAGAGGATCACGACGGCCAGCAGCGCGCCGATCAGTGCCTGCTCCTCCACCTCGCGGATCGAACCGCTGATGAAGCGGGCCTGGTCCCGGACCACCTCGAAGCGCACACCGGGAAGCGAGCGGGACAGCTGGTCCAGGGTGCGGCGCACGTCGTCACTCACCGTCACCGTGTTGCTGCCGCCCTCCTTGTGCACCGAGAGGCCCACACCCTCGGTGCCGTTGATCCGCACCAGGTTGCGCACCTCCTTGTCCCCGTAATAGACCCGGGCCACCCGGGAGAGCGGCACCGGCACCTTCAGCGGGTCGAAGGCCGTGTCCTGGGAGGCGAGGTCCGAGGGGGCCTTGCTGCGGTCGAGGTAGGCCACGGTGAGGGCCCGGAGCTGGTCCAGGTCGGTGAACCGGCCCACCCCCTTGATGACATAGATCTTGCCCTCTTCCTCCAGCGTGCCGCCGGAGGTGTCGATATTGGCCTCCCTGACCCGGGAGGCCACGTCGTCCACGGTGATGCCGAAGGCGTCCAGCAGGAACTCGTCGGTCTCGACGATCACTTCCCGCTCGCGGCCGCCGGAGATGCGCACCGCGGCCACGCCGCGCAGCCGTTCCAGGGCCGGCCGGACATAGTCCTCGGCCAGCCGCCGCATTTCGTCGAGGTCGGCGCCGCTGTCATCCCCGGCGGCGGGGAACATCCCCACGCGCAGCACCGGCGCGGCCTGGGGGTCGAAACGGCGGATACTCAGATTGTCCACTTCGCGGTCCGCCTGGAGGTAGCCGATGTTCTTCTGCACCTCGAGCAGGGCGAAGTCCATGTCGCTGTCCCAGTAGAACTCAACGGTGACCATGATGCTGCCCACCCGGGAGACCGAGGAGACGCGGGAGACGCCGCTGATCGTGCTCAACTGGGACTCCAGCTGCTCGCCGAAAACGTCTTCCATTTCCCGAGGCGGGCGGTTTCCCGACTCGAGCACCACCACCACCTTGGGGCTGGAGATGTCGGGCAGCAGGTCGATGCCCAGTTTGTCCAGTGAAATGTAGCCGAGGAGCAGCACCCCGGTGAAGATCATCACCACGGTGACCGGAAAACGGACCGCGAGGCTGGCTATGGCTTTCATCAGGAGTTGACCTTCACCGGCGTCTTGTCTTTCAGGGTCTCGTAGCCCTGGACCACCACGCGTTCTCCGGCCTCGATGCCGGAGAGGATCTCCACCCGCTCTTCATCCTCGAGACCGGTGACCACCGCGCGCATCTCGGCCTTCTGCCGCGAGACGACGAAGACCGACGGCCGGTTGTTGCGCACCACCACCGCGTGCCGCGGGACGACCAGGGCGTCCTCCCGGGCGCGGGTGACGATGTCGGCCTTGACGAACATGCCCGGCCGCACCAGCCCCTCGCGGTTTTCCAGCAGCACTTCCACACGGAAGGTGCGTGACTGGGCCTGGATCGTGGGGCTGATGTAGCGCACCGTGCCCTCGAAGACCTGGTCGGGGTAGGCGTAATTGCTGACCTTGACCTTCATCCCTTCCGTCACCCGGGCAATGTCGCCGCCGGGCAGTTCGAGGTCGGCCAGCACGCGGGAGAAATCCATCACCTCGGCCAGCTCGGTCCCGGCGGTCAGCTTGGCCCCGTCCACCTCGCGGGTCAGCCAGGTCAGCCGGCCGCTGATCGGGGCGGTGATCCGGGTCTGCTCCTCGACGATCAGGCTGTTCTCGTAGTTGTAACGCGAGGTGGCCAGCGCGCTCTCGTAGTTCCTCATCTCCTGTTCGGAGACGAACCCCTCGTCGTAGAGCCGCTGGTAGCGCTGGTAGTCGCTCTCCGCCTTCTGCAGTTCGGCACGGCGGGCATCGATGCCGCTCTTCTTGTTCACCCGTGTCTCTTCATTGTCCAAGAGGGCGATCACCTGTCCCTGTTTCACCTGGTCGCCCTCGATCAGCCGCCGGCCGTCGCCGCCCAGCCGGCCGAGGTTCAGGTAGCCGGTCATCGGGGCGTCGAGCTTGACCTCCTGGATCGCCCGCACCGTGCCGGTGGTTGAGAGGTGTTCCTCGATGCCGGCCCGGCCGGCTTCCTCCACCCGCACCGGGATTTTCACCTCCAGGCCGGCCTGCGATTCCGGTTCGCTGCAGCCGGCGGCTGAGAGGAGGATGAGCGCGGCGAGACAGAGCGCCGCGCAGGCGGCGACGCCTGGACGTCTGGTGATCATTGGTCGGTTGCTCCTTCCATGCAAAACCTCATCCGAGGCCCGATAACTGCGTTGCCGGCCTCGTCGAAATGCTCACATACCGAAGAGTATGCTGCGCTTTCTCCTCAGCCGCCGTCTTGCTCTCGAATCACGGCCGAGGTTTTGAATCCACGTTTATTCGACCTCGTCCGCAAAAGTGAATTTCACCGCGTCGGCGATCACGGCCCCGTCGGCCTGGTCGCTGAGCGTGACCACCGCCTCGTTGTCCGGCGAAAAATAGAACGTGCCGAGGCTGTTCCAGCCGATCTCCGCGCCGGTGGCGTCGAGGGTCGCCGTTTCCGGGCCGTCCTCGTGCTCGATGGTGTAGCTGTAGTTGCTGCCCAGCTTCTCGTCATCGTCGCGGGCGCGGAGATCCTTGCCCACTACCCCGATGTAGGTGAAGACCTCGTAGCGGCCCCGGCGGGGCAGCTTGGCGGCCCAGCGAGCCGAGTATTCGCCCTCGCCGCCGCCTTTCAGTTTCATCGTGTGGTTGTACAGGCCGTAGGCCTCGTCGCGGGTCCAGTTGACCCACTGGTCCGGTATCCCCCTGACATATTCCTCCAGCGGGGGCTCTTCGTCCTCTTCGTCGTCGCCCTTTGAGGGCCGCCAGCGCAGCAGTGAGCCGCCGGTTTCGCCGGCCAGGCTGAAGCCCGGGTCGAGATCATCGACGATCACCGTGAGCTCGTTCTCCGCTTCACCGGTCTCCAGCACCGCCACCCGCTCGAAGGGTTCGGCTTCCACCGGCTCTTCGGGCAGCTTGAAATCCTTGGTCAGCGGTTCCTTGTTCCGGGCCAGGATGGGGTCCACCACCAGCCGTTCGGGCTCGTCGGGGACCACCAGGGCCACTTCCACGGTCTGCAAACCATCGAGGCGCACCCGTCGCTCCACCTTGTCGCCGCGGGTTTCGAAGGTCAGGATGGCGAAACCGGACGCGTTCTCCTCGTTGGCCAGCACTACCCGCACCTGGTAGAGCGGCGCTTCGCCGTCGGTGGCGATGCGGTAGGCTTCGCTCTCCTTGATCCGGTAGCCCGGCAGGTCGGTGCTGTGGGTCCACTGTTCGAAGAGCCAGTCCACGTCCTGGTCGGAGACCTCGGCGGCCAGCAGGCGCAGGTCCTCCATGGTGTACTGGCCGTACTGGTGGCGCTGCACCAGGCCGTTGACCAGCGCGCGGAAGGCCTCCTCGCCGAGATACTCGCGCAGGGTGACCACGAAGCCGCGGCCCTTGTGCCCCATCACGTTGTAGAACAGTTCGGGGTCGTCCTCCGGCTTCATCTCGGCCAGTGTCGTGGCCTTGATCGCCTTGTAGACCTTGTCGATGTTCACCGTGGCGTCGTAGAACGCTTCCTGCCAGCTGGAATTCCGGGAGAAGTGGGCCTGGATCCCCTGGCCCAGAACCTGCTGGAAGTTGGTCATCATGTAGACCGAGGCAAAGGGCCGGGTCCCGGTGACCGTTTCCTTGAGGTAGTTGTCGAGACAGTAGCCGGCCACCGGGTAGAGCGGGCCGCTGGGGTCGAGGCGGAAGCCCCAGAAGTTGGGCATGGCGTTCTGCAGCAGGCTGCCGCTGACCACGTCGAGGTCGAAGAAGAGCTTGAGCATATCGACCTTGATCTGCGCGGCGTTCACTTCCTCCTCGGCCTCCTCCGCCTGCTCGGTGCGCTTTTTGAAGGCCCGCTCGAAGTTGGCCGAGAAGAAGCCCGCCTCCTTGAGCATCACCACTCCGGGCTGGATCAGCGGGTTGGGGCTGTTCCAGCCCTCGGAGTAGGCCCGCATGGCGCCGGGGACCTCCACCAGGCTCAGCGCCTGGTAGGGGTATTCAAGGCCGGTGCGCTCCTGGATGTCGGAGAGCTTGGTCTCCAGCTCCTCGTGGATCTTGTCCCGCGCGTCGTTGAAGAACTCGATGTTGGCCGCGTGATTTTCGCTGAAATAGAAGGCCAGCTGCATCGGCCCCACTTCGCCCTTGATCACCTGGTACTCGCCGCTGTTCACCGAAAGGCCGGGAACCGGCACGTCGGAACGGTAGGTGAAGATCGCTTTTCCGCCCGAATCATCCCGGTTCACCATGGCGCCCTGGGTCACTGCCTGCTGTCCGCCGGGAACGGTGATCCGCAGGTCGGCGGTGGCGAAGTTGTCCGGGCGCTTGTCCGGGTAGGTGTAGCCGGTATCAACGTTGGGTGAGGGATACCACCGCGCCTGGGGCAGCAGCACCGAGTAGCGCGAACCGACATACGACGGCAAGTAGCCGAGAATGGCCACGTTGTTGCGCGCCTGGCCCTTCAGTTCGTTGATTTCGGCCTTGCTGTTGAGGAAGATCGTGTTCAACACCAGGCCGCCGTTGTAGGCCACGGCCACCTCGGTTTCGTTGCCCGGCATGAGGGCCGGGATGTTCGCCACCAGGGTGGTGTCCCCCCGTTCGAAGTCCAGCGCGCCGCCGCCGGCGCCGGTGACCGATTCCACGTCGAGACCGCTGTTCAGCACGAAGACCAGCCGGTCCTGGGTCTCGGCGCCGTCGTTGCGCACCGTCATCCGGGCGGTGGCGGTGAGCCGGCTGCCGCTGGTCAGGTCGAGGTCGATATCGTAGTGGGTCACCCGGGTCAGCGGGTTGTCCAGCAGCGCCTGCTGCTCGGCGCGGGCCGCTTCACGCATGGTGTAGTCGTTGTGCCCCGACCAGAGGCCCCAGCCGATGTAGCAGAGGGCCAGTATGGCCGCGGCGGCGGCGGTGCCCAGCACCGGCCGCGAGTTCCGGTCGGCCTGCTTGAGCCGCGGGTAGAACATGGCGGTGAGGGCCAGCAGCAGCAGGGTGAGCGCGATGATATATCCCCGCTGGAGCAGCAGCAGGTCGAAACCGGTGAAACCGATCAGGTCGGAGTGGAAGGTGGTCAGGGAGTAGCCGCTGAAGTCCACCAGCGGCACGAACTGGACCTTGATCCAGCGGCCGAAGCTGATGAAGACCACCAGGTCGATGATCACGTAGGCGTGGGCGATGATGATCGCCGCCACCCGGCTTCTGGTCACCAGGGTGAGGAAAAAGACCAGGGCGATGATGAAGGCCAGCCCGGGGAGGATGGTGACGAAGAGGTGCATCAGGTAGGGGCCGAGGCGGAAGGGGAGATGGAAGATCGGGATGAACCGCAGACAGACCGAGACCAGGGTGAGGATCAGGGCCGTGGCAAAGGTGGGGATCAGCGCCCCGAGGAATTTGCCCCAGACCAGGCCGAAGGTGCTCAGCGGGCGCGAGTGGACCACGCCGTCCACCCGGCACTTGCTGTCCTTGCTCAGGAAGTCGTAACAGAACCAGATCAGCAGCACGGCGAAAAGGGTGATGAACTGGGAGTAGACGATCTGCAGCACCAGCCCGGCGGAGAGCAGCCCGATGGTGCCCGAGTAGCCGGAGAAGAAATTGTGCAGGAAGGCGTAATAGAGGTTGATAATCACCAGGAAGAGCAGGCCGAGGACGGCCAGGATCCAGAACTTCCAGGTGCGGCGGAGGAGCCGGCTCTCGTATTTGGCCAGACCCATGATTCCGGTGAGGTCAATCATTTTTCTCCTCCTCCAGCCCGCCCATGAAGTTGATATAGGCGTCTTCCAGGTTCGGGTTCACCGGTTTCAGCTCCAGGCCGTTGGCCGACCCCTCGCCCACCAGACGAAGGTGCAGCCGGTCGCCCCGCGGGGCGGTGCTGATCACGCTGAAGTGCCGCTTGATTTCCGGCAGGTCCTTCTCCTCGGCCACCGTCTCCCAGGTTTTTCCCTCGGCCTTGGCGGCGAGTTCCGGCGGCGAGCCGCGGTAGAGTACCTTGCCCTTGTCCAGGATCACCAGGTTTTCGCAGGTGCTGGAGATGTCGCCCACGATGTGGGTGGAGAGGATGATCACGATCTCCTTGCCGATGTCCTGGAGCAGGCCGCGGAAGCGGATCCGCTCTTCAGGGTCGAGGCCCACGGTTGGCTCGTCGACGATGAGCAGCTTCGGGTCGCTGATCAGCGCCTGGGCGATGCCCAGCCGCCGCAGCATGCCGCCGGAGAGGGCCTTGACCTTGCGCCGGGCGGCATCGGCCAGCCCCACCTTCTCCAGCATCTCGTCCACCCGCTTGTCCCGCCCGTTCTTCGGCATGCCGTTGAGGCGGGCTACGAAGTCGAGGAACTCCCGGGCCTTCATCTTGGGGTAGACCCCGAATTCCTGGGGCAGGTAGCCCAGCCGCGAACGGATCTTCCGCCGGTCCTTCGAGACGTCGAGGCCGTCGATACTCACTTCGCCCGAGGTGGGCTCGAGCAGGGTGGCCAGAATCTTTATCATCGTGCTCTTGCCGGCCCCGTTGGGGCCCAGCAGGCCGAACATGCCGGCGGGGATCTCCACGTTGACCCCCTCGAGGGCCGTCACGCCGCCCTTGTAGGTTTTGGTCAGGTCCCGGATGGTGATAGTCATTTTATTGAGTCCTCTCCCTGGATTTTCCCCTGCAAGCGGCGGGGAAGTCCTTTATTTTACGCTAAGGTGCAGGTTTGGGTTTCATCAACAGAGGACATTCCAGCATGAATACGCGCTATCTACCCCCGGCAGCATAATTATGTAAAATAGGGCGGCACGGGTGAATCGGGACTCAGGAGGGCTGAACAGTGACTTGTGATCAGTGCGGAAACGAATTCAATGCCATGGACGGGCAGGGCCAGTGCCCCTTCTGCGGAAAAGTCCCCGGGTTTGGCGGGAGCGGTCACGGCCCGGCCCGGCAGATGGAAACCCCCCGGGGGGATTGCGCCTGGGAACGCCGTTCCTCCTTCCTCGATTTTCCGGCGATGTTCGAGATGATCCGCGGTGTGCTCTTCGAGCCCTCCGCCACCTTCCGGCGGATGAAGACCTCGGGCGATCTGGGATCGCCGCTCCTCTTTGCCGTACTGCTGGGCACCGTCGGTGTCCTCGGCGGCCTGTTCTGGAACTTCATGCTGCAGAGCCTGGGGATCCTGTCCCAGAACGAAGCCGTGCACGAACTGCTCTTTTCCTCCGGCCTGATCCTCTTTATTGCCGTTCTTTCGCCGGTTTTCGTGCTCATCGGCACATTCATCTCCTCGGCAATCCTCCACGTTTGCCTGCTGCTCACCGGCGGGGCGCGAAACGGCTTCGAGGCCACCTTGCGGGTGGTCTGCTACGCCGCCGGCGCCACCGCGTTCTTCCAGCTGCTGCCTTTCTGCGGCGGTCTGATCGGCGGCATCTGGGCCATCGTGGCCGAGGTGATCGGCTCGAGGGAGATGCACGAAACCACCACCGGCCGGGCGCTGGCCGCGGTGCTGCTGCCGCTGCTGCTCTGCTGCGGCTGTATCGCCGTTCTCATGTTCTTCGGTATTGGCGCGGGCGTGCTGGCCGGCCTGGCCGAGAGGTAAAATCGGCCCCGCAACCTTTTCTGAGGCTCACGTGCGACTTTATTACTGGCGGCCCGGCTCGGATGAGCCGGGCATGGACCACGAACTGATCTGGGGCGGCGTGGGGCTGTTCGTCCTCGCGGTGGCCCGGCTGGTGCCGCCGGGGCTCACCGACTGGTACAAGTGCCCCTTCCACTCCCTCACCGGCATCCCCTGCCTGACCTGCGGGATGACCCGCAGCTTCCGCCACGTGGTGCGCCTGGAGTTCGCCGAGGCCTTCAGCCTCAACCCCCTGGGGGCGGTGCTCTGCATCCTCACCGTGGCCTACCTGCTCTATGCCTTGGCACTGGTGGTGTTCCGGCTGCCGCGGCCCCGGGTCCGCCTGGAGAACCACGCAGCCCGCTGGACCCTGCGGCTGGGCCTGCCCGCGGTCTTTCTGATAAACTGGGTCTATCTTTTCTGTCACGGGGTCTGACCCCTGGCCGGGCCGCGGCTTTTTCGCCTCAGGACCAGGGCTATTTACCCGTCGATGCCTGGTATGAAGGGTGGATACCGTGCTCCTCCGCCCGGTTACCATTGATCCTCCCGCGGGAAGGGTTCCCGCGGTAAGAGCCCCGAAACGGGGTACCCGGGATGGAGAACCATGGACCGCCGCCGCTACCCTCACAGCACGATCCGCAACCTGACCTACCTGAAGAAGATGGATTTCATCGTCGGGGCGGCCCTGCTTGAAGCAGGACGGCACAGACGATCTCCCGAAACGGTGAGGGTGCTGGAAATCGGCTGCAACACAGGCAATGTCTCGCTCTCCCTGGCCGAGGCCGGGTTCCCGGTGCTCGGGGTGGAGATCGACCGGGCCAAGGCCGAGGCGGCCCGGGAACGAAACCCCTATGAGCACGCTGAATTCGTCAACCGGGATATGGAGGGCTGGAAGCCGGAAGTGCGTTTTCCGGTGGTGATCTGCTCCGAGGTGCTGGAGCACCTGGAGCAGCCGGCGGAAATGGTGCAAAGGATCGTCGCCCTCACCGAACCGGGAGGCCTTGCGGTTATCACGGTTCCCAACGGCTACGGTCCCTGGGAACTGCTGGCCTACCGTTGGAATCCGCTGCGGCTGGCGCCGGCGCTGCTGCGTCGCCTGCGATTGGCCGTGGGCCGCTTACCGGTGCTGCGCCACCGGCTTCCCGTACCGGCGCCGTATCCCAAAGGGGAGCGGCACATTCAGCAGTTCACCTTTCGCTCCATCGTGCGGCTGCTGGAAGAGAACGGGCTGGAAGTGCTGCCCCCGGAAGGACGTTCATGCGTTCTCGCACCGGTCTTCCCCTTCTCGCTCTGCCGCCGCTGGTCCGGGCTGCTCTGGCCGCTGGAATCACTGGACATGGCCCTGGCCGACAAACTGCCCCGCTTCGCCGCCTGTGGCTGGTATTTCCGCTGCCGGCGGCCGTAGACGCCACGGGCCCTCGTTCCGTAAGCGGTATTCAGCAAGACGACCCGCGTTCACAATGGAGGAATCAATGCGCATCAGGTGGATCAACTGTATTGCCGTCATGGGACTGGCCCTGCTGCTGGCCGCGGCAGTGGTTTTGCCGTCGGCGGCCCAGGAAGGACGGAACCCGTCCCCCCGCGGACGCACGATCAAGGAATACGCTTTTCAACTGGCGGTGGCCGCCCCAGGTGGGGCAGGGCCTGGCCGCACAGTGCGCACCATCGAGCTCAGCTGCATCGAGCGGGAGAAGATCCACTTCCACTGCGGCTCCAAGGCACCGATCCCCACCACCACCTTCAACCCCGCCGAGGCGATGGATGCCACGGGCCAGGCAATCCCGCGGATCAGCTACAGCTACCAGAACCTCGGTCTGCAGATTGAACTGCGGGTGCTGCAGGAGGTCGACGACCTGGTTTTCGTCGGGTTGGAGTACAACCTGAGTTTTATTGACCCGCTGACGGGGAAGCACAATGAAGGGGATCCGCCGCTGATCCTGAGCCACGAGATGGAGAAGATCAAGGGCTTGAAAGCCGGCACGCAGGTGGTGGTGGCGGATTTCTTTCGCCCCGAAGAAGGGCGGGTGCTGGCCGAAAGTCTGGGTATCGACCAGGGGGCCATGGGCAGCGAGGGGCCGTGGCATCTGCTGCTGACCCTGTTACCGGAGAAATAGGGCATTTCGAACACCGTCACCGGATTGAAGCGATGAAAAGAGTCAGGGCGATCATCTCGGGAAGGGTACAGGGTGTCTGGTTCCGGGCCTCCACACTGGAGAAAGCCCTGGAATACGGGGTTCGCGGAACGGTGCGCAACCTGGTGGACGGCCGGGTGGAGCTGGTGGCCGAAGGGGAAGACGCGGGCGTGAACCAACTCCTCCGCTGGGCCAGGAACGGGCCGCCAATGGCCGCGGTTGACAGTGTGGAACTGGAGGACCTGCCGCAGGACAAGGAGTTTACAGATTTCCGCATCCACTGACCATCTGATCCTGCTGGTTCATCCACCAGTGGCCAAACCCTCCGAACCGCCGGCCGGCATCGCCCGGCTGGCCGGAGCACTGCGGGCCCACGGCGCCCCCTGCCGGGTGATCGACGCCAACCTGGAGGGACTGCTCTGGTTACTGGAGAAAGCGGCACCCGCGGACGACACCTGGTCCCGTCGCGCCCTGGGACACCGCGACCGGCACCTCACGGCCCTGAGAACCCCCGGCACATACGAAAACCACGATCGCTACGGCCGGGCCGTGTCCGATCTCGAACGGCTGCTGTCCCTGGCCGGCAAAAGTGATGGGATCCGTGCCGGGCTGGCCAATTACTCGGATACGAGGCTCTCACCCGTGCGCTCCGCCGATCTCCTTACCGCGGCCAGGGAACCGGAGCGCAATCCCTTCCACGGCTACTTCATCGAACAGCTTCTGCCGCAGGTGAATGAATATCAGCCGCCGGTGGTGGGAATTTCAATAAACTACCTATCCCAGGCCCTCTCCGCTTTTGCCATGATCGGCCTGCTGAAGCGGGAGGTTTCCGGGCTGAGAATCATTCTCGGCGGAGGACTGGTCACCTCCTGGCTGAGGCGTCCCGGATGGACCGACCGCTTCGAGGGGCTGGTTGATCAGCTGGTGGACGGGCAGGGCGAAGCGGCTGTTCTGGCTGCGGCCGGTCTCGACGTGAGAGACGGGCACACGCCTCCCGACTACCTCGGGTTCAAAGACAAGGAATACCTGAGCCCGGGTTTCATCCTCCCCTTCAGCACGTCCGACGGCTGCTGGTGGAACCGCTGCACATTCTGCCCCGAACGGTCCGAAGAGCGGCGGTACGAGCCGCTGCCCCGCCGCACGGTGAGGGAGCAGCTGCGCACCCTGGTTAAAGAGACCGATCCCTCGCTGATCCACTTGCTGGACAACGCCGTGCCGCCGGTCATTCTCCGGCAGCTGGCCGACCACCCTCCGGGCGCCCCGTGGTACGGCTTTGCCAGGATCGGCGATCCGCTGGACGATCCCGAATTCTGCTCCCGGCTGGCGGAATCCGGTTGTCTGATGCTCAAGCTGGGGCTCGAGTCGGGATCGCAGCAGGTACTGGATGCCCTGGGCAAGGGGATTGTTCTCCACAAGGTATCGAGGGTAATGGAAAACCTCCGTCAAGCGGGCATCTCCGTCTACCTCTATCTGCTCTTCGGCACGCCGGCCGAGAGCCGGGCCGAAGCGGAGGAAACCTGGCGCTTCGTCCTGCAGAACCGGAAGGCCATCTCCTTTCTCAACCTGGCCATCTTCAACCTGCCGCTGGGCAGTCCGGAGGCGGAAGGGCTTGCCGTGGGAGAATTCTACCCGGGCGACCTGGCGCTCTACCGCGATTTCACCCACCCCGGGGGCTGGAATCGTCCGGACGTCCGGCGCTTTCTTGACGGCACTTTTCGCAAGCACCATGAAATCCGGCGGATCCTCCACCATGATCCGCCCACATTCACATCGAACCATGCCGCTTTTTTTGCTCGGAGGTGATCCACTGATCAATTATCCGCTGTCGATGGTCCGATCGCGCTATCATTCGTTGGTAGGGCATTCGTGCCATCCTTATCGAATCACCCAGGGATGAACCATGGAAAGGGAACGACGATGATGAAAAAAATGATGATGCTGTTTATCGTGCTGATGCTGGCCGGCGGGCTGGCCATGGCCCAGTCGGCTGACGACCCGGCGGAAAAGAAGAAAGCAGAGGAGACGGCGGGTAAAAAGGCTGATGACGCCATCAAGGAGAAAGCGGCAGCGGCACAGAAAACCGATGAGAAAAAAGCACTGAAGGGCGCCGCACCGGCCACTGCTGTTCCGGTCAAAGCGGCACCGGCCAAGTTAAACGCTGCCGGCGGAAACAAGAAGAAAGTGAATCCCGCCGGGACAGCTGCGGTGAAGCCGAAGGGTGCGAAGATGGCGGCCGGCGGGGCAGCGAAAAAGGCGGCGGATGACGCCAAGGCGGCCCCGGCTCCCGCTTCGGATAAGAAGAAGCTGAAGAGCGGCAAGGAAAAGGCACCGGCAGCACCGGCTGAGCCGGCGGCTCCAGCTGCCCCCCCGGCAAAGAAAAAAGATCCGGCAGGGAAAGAAAAGTAGTAGCGGCCAAAAAAAACCGGGCGGACCTCACCCAGAGGCCTCCGCCCGGTCAGTGTAATCTTACTTCGAGCCGTTTACTTGGCGCTCAACACGTCATGGGTGTGCGCCGCCACGGTGCCGCAGACCAGGTATCCGTCCTGGCCGGCAAACCAGACTTCCGACAGCTCTACCTTGCCTTCGGACTTGTCAAAGACCAGTTTGGCATCCGATTCCCCCATCCCGTCCCGGGCCAGGGTGGTGATCACGTGCATGATCGAGGAGCCTTCGCCCTTGGCATTGCGGCAGGTGATCATCGGCGGATAGGAACCCCCCCGTTCGAAGGTGTATTTGCCCGCCGGCATCGGTGTGTCACCGATCACAAAATCGTGCGGTACTTCAGCGATAATCTGGTTCCGGGCGCCCGCCGAGGCAAATGACACGGCGAGAACCGCCACCACGCACATCATAAACACAATCTTCAACTTGTTCATTTTCATCTCTTTTCCTCCAACTCCGCAAAACCGCCACCTGCATCCGGCCGGAAGACTGGGTTGCGGATCTCTTCAGCCAACCCTTGGCTATGGTATCCAACAGTCTGGAAAAACTGCCCCCCTGAGAATTCAGCGGGAATGGTACAAATGTAATACAGTCTATGAAATTTGTCAACCATTACTCTGAAAATTTTATCGTATTTGAAATCAACGATTTAGCGTTGAATCTCATGATCACTCTTGTCTGAAACTGCAGTGAAACCTCTTTTGCACTGCGCGGCACGGTTTATACTGTTGATGAAGCGGAGCCTGGTTCTTCTGCTGTGTGAGCGTTTTGAAGCGGTTCGGAAAACCGCCATCGGCGTGAAGACAAGGTCTCAAGGGTTGCCGAAGTTTCCGGCCAGGATAACCAGATCCCCTCCGTCAACCGTGCCGTTGCGGTCCAGGTCGGCGTTCTCCAGGTAGCGCACTTCGTCCGACTGGCTGCCAAAACTCCAAGAGAGCCTCTGCAGGTCCACGCCGTCCACCCGGCCGGAGTCGTCCACGTCCCCCACCAGCGGACCGCCATATTTGATCACCCGGCGGCCGGCCACCACGATCAGCTCGCCGAATCCGTCGCCGTCGGTGTCCACCAGGATCTTGCCCCGGCTCAACCCGAAATCGCCGATGTGGAGGCGCCAGAGCAGCTGCCCGGACTTCCCGTCCACGGCATAGAGGTGGCCATCCTCTGACCCGTAAATCACGTCAAGGACACCCGAACTGTCGAGATCGGCAATGATCGGGTCACGACAGCGCCCGACCCCGGCCCCGTCGGCCGAGGAGTGGTAGTTCCAGAGGAGGGACCCGTCGGCGCGAATGGCCCGGGCGTCATTGCGGTAGGCCAGGAACTCCACCTCGATGCTACCGGTGGCCACGTCGTAGTCGGTAATGTAGTCGGAGACCAGGCCGTAGGCCATGTCCACGGTGCCGTTGCCGTCCAGGTCACCTGCCGCCTGATCGTAGATCTGGTAGTGGTGGTCACGGAAGGTGTATTCGCCGTTTGATTCGCGCCGCCGGGTGAAACCGGTGCCCAGGATACCCTGGGGCACCTTGGTGACCAGGGTGCCGTCGGCCTCGAAAAGGTAGTGGTTGAGGTCGGTACCGGCCGAAACTTCCAGTTGTCCATCCCCGTCGAAGTCAGCCACCACCACCGACTGGTACCCGAAATCGGCGATGTAGCCCAGCTGGGGCGGGGCCGACGTTTGTTGGGTGGCCGAAGGCCCGCACTGATAGCTCCACAACTCCCGGCCGTCCGAAGCCTGCAGACAGACCACCCGCTCGGTGGCTCCGCTGTCGTGCCGGGTAAACAGGATCTCCTGCTTTCCGTCCCCGTCGAGATCGGCGAAGGCGGGAATGTTGTAGTTCGAACCGCTGGTCACCACGCTCCAGAGGACCGCACCGTCCTCGCCGCGCACCAGGTAGCCGTTGCGCGGGTTGAGGTAATCGGTGCAGAAGATTTCAATGGTGCCGTCGCCAGTGAGGTCGGCGGCCGACATACCGAGGATGTCCACCCCGGAAAGCGCCGTCCACAACGTGTTGCCGGTGGGGCCGTCAAGGGCGATGAGGTCCCGGGCGCCCACCACGATATCCCGGTCGCCGTCACCGTCCAGGTCCACCAGAACCGGGGAGCCCCACTTGAAAAAGGCCGGCAGCTGCCGGCTCCAGCGGAGGGTGCCCAGCGCCGCGTCCAGACAGTAAATGATGCCGGTGGCATCGCCGACGATCAGCTCCATCCGGCCGTCACGTTCCACGTCGGCGGCCACCGGGTAGGCCCCGCCGTCGGGGTTCTGGAGTTCGAAGGACCAGCTGAGCGACGGGGCACTGCCGAAGTTGGCGGGGATCGTGGCCGCCGCCTGGTTGGTGGCGTCATGGCGCGGATATGGCCAGTTGCTGGCCGAGGCGCTATCGAATGGTGTGAACATAAGAAAGCCAAAGACCAACAGCACAACAACCGGGCAAAGAAAACGGTTCATATCTGCACCCGCACGAGAAAGAGGTCCCGGCCCGGACGGAGAAACCACACCGCCCTGAAGGGCGCGGAACACGCCTTCATAGTAGCACATGGGGACTCGGGAACGCGGGATGGATTGCATCAGTGATCTGTATCCGCGAGCTGGTTGAGAACACCGGCCAGCTCGGCGGCAAAACCGTCGCGCTGGTCGATGAAGGGCCAGTGGCCGGAAAGTTCAAGGATGACCGGGCTGATCCCGGCCTGCTCCAGCAGCTGGTGCGAACGGGGGCAGACCCCGTCTGGTGCGCCGGCCACGTACCACGCCGGGAGGGACAGGTCGGCCAGCCGCCGGGCCATGCCTTCCGTGGCCGAAATCTCCACCAGTTCGCGGCTGTTCAGGTGAAAGAGCCGCGGGTCGCAGAGCCGCAGGCTGGCATAGTAGCCGCGGTGGGCCGGTAGCCCGGCCCCCTGGGCGCAGATCAGTTCGCACATCTTCGAAAATCCGCCGTCAACGAAGCGATCCCGATCCATTCGCACCGCCTGGCCGCTGAACACGCAGTCCCCGGGGCTGAGATTTCCTTCCACGTTGACGAAAGCCCGCACCGCCCCGGGGCGCCGCTCGCAGAACAGAGTGCCCATCACTCCACCCATGGAGTGGCCCACCAGCACCACCGGGCCCTCGCCACGGGATGTCAGCCAGCCGGCCAGCAGATCAGCCTGGCCGGCCAGCGGCAGGGGCTCAGCGGGCCAGGCGCTGCGGCCATATCCCGGGAGGTCGGGGATCAGCTGGCGGCAGGCGCGTAGCCCGGGGTGTGCGGCGATCCGCTCGAAGCAGAGCCCCGATTCCCCCAGACCGTGCACCCAGAGCAGAGTCAGGTTGGCCCTGGCCGGCCCCAGTTCCCTGACGAACATCCCCGATTCGATAGTCTGTTTCATGGTTGAGGACGGTAACAAAGAGCCGTGTTTCGATGCAAGTCGCCACTCCCGATTGCGCCCCCGCAGGGCTTTCTGCTACAACTGGAAATTATTTCGGTTTGCCTCCCGAAATTTATGAATAAATCTGCCTTCAACCCGTAAACGGGGTGATGATCGGGGTAACGATGAACGGAACGGTTGCCATCTCCGGCGATTTCGACGAGCAAAGGGCCATCGAATCCTGCCGGGAAGGAAACAAGGAAATGTTCAGACCGCTGGTGGAAAAATACCGGCAGCAGACATTCTTCCTCGCCCTGCAGATCGTGGGCAACCGGGAGGACGCACTGGATATCTTCCAGGAATCGTTCATCAGGGCCTACAGCAACCTCGGCCAGTTCGACACCACCCGCCCCTTCGGGGCCTGGCTGCTGCGGATCGTGCGCAACTTGTGCATCGATCTTCTGCGGCGCCGGCGCGTACGGCGGGCTGTTTCGCTGGACGATCCGGGCCGGGGCCAGGACGGCGAAGCAGGACGGCCGCTGCACGAAACCGTGGGCGACGAGCGCACACCTTCAGCTGACGTGCTGCTGGAGCGGAATGAGCTGAAGATACAAATCTGGAGTGCCATGGGCCGGCTGGACGAGAAGCACCGGACCATTCTGGTGCTGCGGGATTTCCAGGACCTCTCCTATCTGGAGATGGCCGAAGTGCTGGGAATTCCCAAGGGGACAGTGATGTCCCGGCTGCACCAGGCCCGGCGCCGGCTCCGCGAGGAGCTGACCAGGGATGACGAGGAGTAGTAACTCATGACCCCCAGGGACAAGACCGACGGAATGGAACAGGAAGACCGTCGCCGGATGCACGACGAAGGGCTGCTCTCCGGGTATCTGGACGGCGAACTGACCCAGGCCGAAGCACAGTTCGTGGAGGTCCGCCTCGAAGCCAGCGAGGAACTGCGCCGGGAGCTGGCCGAACTGAAGAGTCTGAGGGAGGCGACCATGGATATGAAATTCGCGGAACCGACTGAAGAGCAGTGGGACGAACACGCGCGGGGCATTTTCAGCAGCGGCGCCCGCGGCCTGGGCTGGGTGCTGGTGGTCATCTGGACCGCCTGTCTGCTGATTTACGGCGCCTGGCAGTTCCTCTCCTCGGGAGAAGACCTGCTGGTGAAACTGATGGTCTTCGGCCTCAGTTCCGGTCTGGGCCTTCTTTTTGTCTCGGTGCTTGTGGACCGCTTCAAGGCTTACGGCAAGGACAAGTACAGGAGGGTCATTCGATGATCGTGGTCACCACCGATTTCGTTACCGGGAAGAAGATCGTCAAGATGCTCGGTCTGGTGCGGGGCAACAGCATCCGTTGCCGCCACATGGGCAAGGACATTTTGGCCGGGTTTCGCAACATCGTCGGCGGCGAGGTCCCCGAATACACCAAGATGATGGCCGAGAGCCGCGAGCAGTCCATCGACCGCATGGTGGCCGAGGCCAAGTCGCTGGGGGCCAACGCGGTGATCGAAATAAACTTCTCCACATCAATGATGATGACCAGCGCCGCCGAGATTCTGGTCTACGGTACCGCGGTGGTGCTCGAGGACGAATAGCCCTCCGCAGGCGGCGCGCCTTTTCTTGACCCTCTTTTCAGCGCCCGATATAGTGCCCGCCAGGGGTGTTTGCGGCCCGCTTGGGCCGCGACTCGCTCCAGAAAGGGCCCCAATCGTGTCTGATTATTCTGATCAGCGGCTCCGCAAAATGGAGGCGCTCTTCGATCCCCTGGCCGCCGCCCCCCCGGTGGATGCAGGTTGCGGGGATTACAGCGGCGCCTTCACCCTGCTCCCCGCCCTGGTGGACAGTGAGGAGTGGGAACGGCATCTGCTTCCCCAATTGAAGAAATCGCTCCCCCCGGAGCAGCTTCGCTTCACCATTCAGCGGGTGGACCAGTTGCTCACGGTCCGCCGGACCCTCCGCCTTCACTGCCATGATTTCGAAAAGATCCTCGGACGGGCCGCCTTCTCGCTCAACTGGGCGGACCGGGAAGCCCACTCCAGCGACTCCATGGAGTACCGCTGCCTGACCAGTGAAGGGCTGGCCGTGGTCCACGACGAACGCCAGCTGGTCGAACTGGTCCGTCTGGCCACCGGCCTGGCCGTCCCGCTGATCCCCTACGGCGATGGCGGCGGGTACAACATGGGTGTGGTGCCCATGGCCGGAGCGCTCACCGTTTCGTTGAAGGGGATGAACCTCATCGGTGAGCCGCGGCCGCTGCAAGCAGATGAAGAGCGGCGTTTCGGCCCGGGGCGGATGAAGCTCACCGCCGGCGCCGGCGCCGCCTGGCTCGATGTGATCGATACCGCCGAGCAGGCGGGTCTGGTGCTCCGTTGCCGCCCCAACACCCCTCGCGCTTCGGTGGGCGGCATCGCCGGCACCGGATCCCACGCCGGGAAGCGGATCCAGGAGGTAGTGCTGGAGGGGCGGGCCGTGATCCACGGCGGGGCCAGCATGCGCTTCGCTCCCTCCGACCGGGAGCTTCTTCTTCTGCCCCGCACCCCGTTCATGGCCACCACCAAATTCTGGGGAGTGGGGCCCGATGATCTGGACGCATTGAGGCGGGCCGCCGGAGGCGGGTCAGGCGTGGGCATGCCGTTCCTGCCGATGAGCCTCTTCGTGGGCGCCGAGGGGTGCACGGGCTTGATCAGCGAACTGACCCTGCTCCTCGACCGGCAGCCGGCCCGGGCGTGCACGGCCGCCTTCAACTTCACCACGGCCGGAGAGGCCATGACCTTTGTCCGTGCGGTGAAGTCGCGGCCCGCCCAAGAACAGCCGCCCTTCTTCGAAATCGTCACCAGCCGGGCCATCAAGGACCTCCTGCTGGACCGCTTCCCGGACCAGCTCCGACCCGGCGACGAAGCGTATGTGCTTCTCGACCTGGAGGGGGAAACGGAGCAGGAGGTGGACCGGCAGGCAGACCGGCTGGCCGCCCTGGCTAGAGATGGTGCGGCCCGCGTCTCCATCTCGCCCCTCCGGCGGGCCGGGGAGCGCTGCCCCGAGGCCGAAGCGCTCAAGGCCCCCCGGGAGAAACTGCCTACCCTGCTGCGCACCAAGTGCAAAACCGACCCGGAAATCCGCCTGGACCAGCTCGAAGCGGCGGCGGCCTTGCTCACCGGTCTGGACCGCACGATTCCGCAACTCTCCTCGATCCTCTTCGCGCACCTCGACCCGCCCGAATCGGCGATCCTGCACTGGAACATTGGCGGGTTCGACATCTACGACGAGGCCGAAGCCGCTGCCGCCTGGAGCCTGCTCACCGAAAAAATGATCGAACTCTGCTCACCCGATGAGCAGGGGAATCCCCGGGCCGCGTTCACCGGCGAGCACGGCCTGGCCGGCAAGGCGCCACTGCTCTTTCTCGGCCACATCTCGGAGAACGAGTTCCAGCGCATCGCCGCCGTGAAAGACGCCATCGACCCGTCGGGGATGTTCAACCCGATGACCATCTTTCTCCGCTCGAGAATCTCCCGCCAGGTGCACGCGCGCCTGCTGGCCCACTCTCACGAGTTGGTGGCCGGCGCAGTGCCCGCAGGATCACCAGCGGCCCATGCCCTGAACGAGGCCAAAAACTGCACCCGCTGCAATGCCTGCAAGGTCTGCCCGGTGATCGATGCCGAGGCCCGGATCCGCCGCCGGGCGGCGGAAAGGGGAAGACGGGGCCTCACCCCTGTTCTCTTTCACCGGGGCCTGCTGCCGGCCAAGCGCGACCTGCTGCTGATCCTGGAGAAGCTTTGCTTCCTCGGTGTCAGCGGCGGCGCGGACTTCTCCTCACCGGACGGACTGCCCCACGAACTGGCCGCCCCGCTGCTGGAAACCGACCCGCGGCTGGCCAAGTGCTTCTATTGCCGGCGCTGTGACCAGGTCTGTCCGGCGGAGATCGACCTCCATCCCCTGGTGGCCGCCTGGCGCGGTCTGGCCGGGGCCGGCGAGCGGCCGCGCAAAAATCCGGCCGCCGGCCTGCTCTATGACCTGATGCTCGACGAGCACCCCCTGCGCGGCTCGCTCTACACCGCGGCGGCGCTGCTGCAGCGGTTGGGCCAACCGCTGAACGCACTGCTCCGTTCAATGCCGCTGCCCGCCTGGTTCAAGACCTACATCTCGCTGCCGCCGTTCCGCATCCGCCGGTATTCCCCCGCAGTCAGTGGAACGAGGATCCACGAGGGGGACAACTTCCTGGTGCTGGGCCCCGAGGGTGCGGTTGATGGCGCCCCGGCCCTGATCCGCTTCCGCGGCTGCATGGACTCTCTGGCCCGGGGCGGAGCCAGTCTCGCCGCCGACCGGGTGCTGTGCGGGATGGCCGGCATCTCCTTCGCCGACCTGGAGGCCGATCTCTGCTGCGGCTTCCCCTGGCGGGCCAACATGGACCTGGAGTCCGAAGCCCGGGTCAGCGGCCGCACCCTGGCCGAACTGCTGATCGCCGCGGCCCGGCTGCGCCGGCGCGGTGCGGCCCTGCCGCTGACCGTCTTCTCCAATTGCCCCACCTGTCAGGAGGAGATTCGCGAGATTGCCCGCCGCTACGACCAGGACCACGGCTACCGGGAGCTGGTGGAAGGCTATGTCCAGGAGAAGCAGCAGTGGGAGCCGGTGGCCGGCCTGCTGGAGGAGGCGGGAGGCGCCGTGGGGGTGATCCGGGTGCGGGACGCGGCCGAACCGGCCGCCGAAGCGCTGATCGGCGGCTCCGCACGGCTGCCCGACCTGAGAAGCCAGGGCCGGCCCGGGCTCAAGGTCCCCTGCCACAACACGGCCGCGGCCACCGCGGCCCAGGAAGCGCTGCTCAACTCGGCCTACGGCGCGATGGCCAGTTTCACCGACTGCTGCGGGCTCTCCGGTTCGGCTCGGCTCTTTCGCCCCCGCATCGGCACCGAGGTGGCGGCCGAACTGCTGCGGGCCGTGAAACGGAGCCCGGTGGACCGACTGGTCAGCGGCTGCCCCTCCTGCCGTGACGGCACGGAAATCCAGCGGCTGATCGAGACGGCCGGCGGGAGGGAGCGAGGACAACTCCCCGGAGTACCGGTCACCGACCTCTTCTCCGCCCTGCTGGAAAGAGAGAAGTGAGATTCCTGGCTAGGGCTTCTTCTCCTCCGCCCTCCGGCGGTTCTCATCGAGGAACCAGCTGCTCTCGAACCTCTTGGCCTGCATGTCGTAGTAGGGATTATCCGGATAGGCGGCCTTCAACCGTGCATTGAGCGCCATCGCCTCTTCATACTTGCCGGCGGCGCTGAGCGCCTCGGCACGGGTGTTGAGAATATTTTCCGGCGGGTTGGGGCCGGAGAGCGCCAACGCCTTCTTCGAGTGGTGAAGGGCTTTGTCCGGGTTGAGGGCCTGCGAGCCGCCCATGCAGTAGTACCAGGCCAGGTTGGTGTGCGCCCAGACGAACTCAGGGTCGATTTCCAGGGACCGCTCCAGCTGCCGCAGCGCCTCGGCGGTCTGGCCGGTCTGGGTGAGGAAGTAGCCGTAGGTGGACCGGAACAAGGCGTTGTCCGGGTCCAGCTCAATGGCCCGGGCATAGGCCTCGTTGGCCTCCTCGTAACGATTCAGGCGAAAACTGTTCACACCGATGTTGAGCCAGGCTTCGGCAAAGTCGGGTTTGAACTGCACCACCTCGCGAAACGCCTCCACCGCCTCCCCGTAACGCCCGCTCTGGAACAGGGCCATCCCCCTCTGGAACGGCACCATGGGGTTGCGCATGCCCAGCTTCTCCGCCTCGGTGTAGTGGGCCAGTGCCTCCTCCCGCCGGCCGGCAGCGGAGAGCGCGCCGCCGAGATGGTAGTGGATCGCGGCCGTGTCCGGGTGGCTTTCCAGCTGTCCCTGGAGATGGCGCACTGCCTCCTCCGTCCGGCCCAGCTGGATCAACAGGGTTGCCTTGAAGATGTTGAGGTTGGGGTTGCGGGGACGAAGGGCCAAACCGCGTTCGGCCGCGGCCAGCGCCGCGGCCTGGTTGCGGCGGGCCATCTCACCCTCGGTGATGTTCTCCCAGACCATGGGGTTGGCCGGGTCTCCCGCGGCCACCTCCCGCAGGATCTTCAAACCCTCGTCCCAACTGCCCTGCCGCACCAGTTTCAGACCTTCCTCACGCCGGGCGTCCCACTTGACCATGGTCTTGGGATCGACACCCGCACCGTCTTCAGCAGATCCTTCTCTGCTCGGCGGCTGCGCCCAGAGGTAGCCGAGCAGCTCCAGTCTCGCTTTCACTCCCTCGGCAGGCGACCAGTCCTGGTCAGCCAGGGACTCCCCGCCCGCCAGCTGTCCGGCGAGCGCCTCGAAGGAAGCCGCCAGTCCGGCGGCAGCGTCCGGTTCGGCGGTACAGCGGTTGTCCAACTCGTCCCGGTCCTGATCGAGACGGTAGAACTCCGGCTCCGGGGCACGGATATACTTCGCCTGCCCGGTACGAATGCCGTAAAGCGGGCTCCAGCCGTAGTTTTCCTGGCCGTACACCGACTCGAGGTAACAACTGAGGCCGGGGTCCTCTGCCGGTTCTTCCGCAGCGCCCGGAGCAGTCATCAGCGGGGCCAGCGACATGCCTTCCATACCATCGGGCACATTGAGCCCCACCAGGTCGAGCAGAGTGGGGGCGATGTCGAGGGTCCGCACCATGTGGGGGATCCGCTGGCCGGCATCGATCCTCCCGCCCATCCGCATCAGCAGCGGCACCTGCACGGTGCTGTCGTAAATGAAGACCCCGTGGCTCGTCTCGTCGTGCTCGCCCAGGCCTTCGCCATGATCGGCAGTGACCGCCACCAACAGGTTTTCCCCTTTGAACCCCAGCGCCTCCAGCGACTTGAACAGCAGGCCCAACTGGGAGTCCACAAAGGCCACTTCACCGAAATAGGGATCGTCGGGATAGTTGCTCTTCATCGGTTCCGGCGGCGTATATGGAAAGTGGGGATCCCAGATGTGGACCCAGGCGAAAAAGGGCTGGGGGCTCTTCTGGGCCAGCCATTTCACCGCGGCGCTGACCACCAGGTCCGCCCGGCGCTCGGTGAGCACCGTGCCGCGCCGCTCGGGCATCTTGTCGTTGTATACGTCAAACCCCTGGTCCAGGCCAAAGACCGAGTCGAGGACATAGGCGCTGACGAAAGCACCCGTCCGGTAGCCGGCCTCCCCGAACAGCTCGGCCAGGGTCACCGCCTGCTGGCCGAGGCGGTACGTGCCGTTGTTGTGCACCCCCAGTGTGGCGGGGTAGAGACCGGTGAGAATCGCGGCATGGGAGGGGAGGGTGATCGGGACCGGGGTGACAACGTCCTCGAAAAGCGCTCCCCCTGCTGCCAGCTCGTCGATGTAGCGGGTGGAGCCACCGGTGAAACCGTAGCAGGAAAGCCGGTCGGCACGCAGGGTATCCACAGTGACCAGCAGCACCGAAGGGCCGCCGGTCACCGTCAGGGCGGTTTCGGCGGCGATGCTTTCCGGGGTGGGCTTCTGCTCATCGCCCTCCGGCGCGCCGCAGGCGGGCAGCAGGAGGAGAGTGAGCAGGATGGCCAGGCCAGTCGATGAACGAAATACGATGCTTCTCCGCATGTCAGTAACTCCGGTATTTTCGTGAGCACAGGTGTTTCCGAACCGCCGTTCGGCGAAAGTAAAGGGTATTCGCCGCCGCCGCGGACTGTCAACCGGGTCTCCGCCGGCCGGCGCTCGTTGACCAGGGGAAGTCGAAAAAGTATCGTAGCCTTTGATTGCCACTGTCAGTGGCCGTCCCCACGGTCTTTGGAAGGAGCCTTGCCCCATGAGAACCCGCTGGACCAGTCTGCTCCCCCTGATCATCGCCCTGCTGCTGCCCGCCGGCCTGACGGCCGACGGACAGGCCCAGGTCTGGGAACGGCTCACCGTGGAGGCGATCTTTGGCGGGGAACCGGTGAGCGGCACGGATCCCTCTGATTTCCAGTGGTCACCTGACGGCACAACGGTCAGTTTCCTCCTTGACGCGGGGGGGGAAACCAGTCTGCTGGCCATGAACCTCGGCTCAGGCAAGCCGGACAAACTGGCCGCCACCATCCCCCCCACCGGGATCAGCGGTACTGACCAGGATCTGCTGACCGGGATCACGGCCCACCACTGGTCCCCCGACAGCAAGCGTCTGCTGGTGGAGACCGGCAGCGGACTGTTTCTCCTCGACTCCGGGTCGGATCGATGGCAGCGTTTGACCAGCGGCGGTGAGGAAAGCGACCCGCAGTTCTCGCCGGATTCGTCCCGGGTGGGTTTTGTCCGCGGTCAGAACCTGCACGTGGTGGAACTCGCCGGCGGTGAGGAGCGGCAACTGACCAGTGACGGCGGCGGGCCGGTGATCAATGGTGCCGCCGACTGGGTCCATGTCGAGGAGCTTGATCTCGATTCCGGTTTCTCCTGGTCCCCGGACAGCCGGCGAATCGTCTTCTACCGCTTCGACCAGGCCGGAGTCCGGCAGTGGCCGCTGATGAACTATTCCGGGGCAGACCCCTCGGTCACCATGCAGTATTACCCGCGGCCGGGGGAGCCCAATGCCCGGGTGAAGGTGGGGGTGGTGGATGTGTCTGATGGCGATACCCGGTGGATCGATCCGGGCCGCGGCGCTGACGGTGAATCCTACCTGGCCCGCCTGGGCTGGCTGCCCGATGGCAGCCGCCTGGTGCTCCAGCGGCTGAGCCGTGACCAGCGCCGGCTGGAGCTGCTGACCGTGGCGGCGATTGGCGAGGGGGAGACGGAAGCGCTGCTGGAAGAAACAAACCCCAGCTGGGTCAACCTGGCCGACGATCTCCGCTTTCTCCGGGGCGGCGGATTCATCTGGAGCTCGGAGCGTGACGGCTGGCGCCACCTGTACCGCTACCCCGGCAGAGGCGGACAACCGGTGCAACTGACCAGCGGGGCCTGGCAGGTGGACGAGATCGCCGGACTGGACGAAGACACCGGGCAGATCTACTTCACCGCCAGCAAAGAGACCCCTCTGGAACGCCATCTCTACCGGGTAGGCCTGGACGGCAGCGGCCTGACCCGCATCACTCGAGCCCCGGGGTGGCACACCATCACCATGAGCCCACACGGCCGCTCCTTCGTGGACGAGCACTCGGCCTTTCACCGCCCGCCGCGGTTCACCCTCCACCGCTCCGACGGCACCCTGCTGGGGATCATCCACGAGGGGGCGGGAGCGGACCTGCGGCGCTACCGCCTGCGCCAGCCGAATTTCGTCGAGGTCATTGCCGGCGACGGGACCCGGCTGCCCGCGGCGCTGCTCCTCCCCCCGGGGATGACACGCTCACGTAAATACCCGGTAGTGGTCTACACCTACGGCGGCCCCCACGCCCAGGTGGTAAGGGACGGCTGGCGGTCCACCACCAGCCTCTGGCTGCAGCTGCTGGCCCAGCGGGGGTTCGTGGTCTTCTGGCTGGACAACCGCGGATCGGCACGGCGCGGCGCCGCCTGGGAACGGGCAGTGGATCGCCACCTCGGTGAACAGGAGCTGGAGGACCAGCTCTGCGGGGTGCGCTACCTGAAATCGCTGCCCTACGTCGACCCGCAGCGCATCGGGATCTACGGTTGGAGCTACGGCGGCACCATGGCCCTCAATGCCATGCTTCGCTCCCCCGGGGTCTTTGCCGCCGGGGCGGCGGTGGCGCCGGTTACCGACTGGCGGGAATACGATACGATTTACACCGAACGATACATGGGTCTGCCCGTGGAAAACGAGCGGGGGTACAAGGTCACGGCACCGGTGAACCACGCGAAGAACCTCGAGGGACGGCTCCTGCTGGCCCACGGCACCGCCGACGACAACGTCCATTTCCGCAACACGGCGAAGATGGTGGAGGCGTTCAATAAAGCAGGGAAGCGGTATGACCTGATCATCTGCCCCGACAAGGATCACTCCATGCGGGAAGAGCACGCCCACCTGCACATCTTCCAGCGCCTGACCCGTTTCTTCGAGGAAACCCTGGAACCGCACCGGACGCCGCCCGTGCTGGAGGAGGATGCCGAATGACCGGATCCGTGCCACCGGCGGTGATCCGACAGATTTTTCGCGGCTGTGAGGAGCTGCTACGGGCGGACGAGCCGCTGTCCCGTCACACCTCATTCGGGGTGGGCGGACCAGCCGACGCGTTTTGCGTCCCTCCGGATAGCGGGGCTGTTCAGCTGCTGTTGCGGCGTGCCGCCGACCACGGCGTGCCGGCGCTGATCCTCGGCCGAGGGACCAATGTGGTGGTGGCCGACGAGGGGTTTCGCGGCCTGGTGATCAACCTCGAGGCCGGTTGTCGCCGGCTGGAGGCCGACGGCGACCGGGTGCGGGTCGGCGCCGGCCGCAGCCTGGAACGGCTGGTGCTCTTTTGCGAGGAGAGATCCCTGGGCGGCCTGGAGCAGCTTTCCGGGATCCCCGGCACGGTGGGCGGGGCGCTGATAATGAACGCCGGCGCCTTCGGCACCGAGATCGGCGACCGGGTGGTGACAGTGCGCGGCCTGACCCGGGAGGGCCAAGCGGTGGAAGTGCCTCGGGACAACGCCGGGTTCGACTACCGCACGGCCGCGGGCCTTGCAGAACTGATACTCCTCGGCTGCGACCTGCAGCTGGAAACGGGGGACGCAGTCAAGCTGAAGGAGACCCGCGAGGAGATCATCGCCCGCCGCGAATCCCGCCAACCGCTGGACTACCCCTCGGCGGGCAGTATCTTTAAAAGACCGCCGGGGGACTACGCCGGGCGGCTGGTGGAGGCCGCCGGCTGCAAGGGGATGCGCGAAGGGGGCGCCGAGGTTTCGGTGAAGCACGCCAACTTCATCCTCAACCGCGGCTCGGCCACGGCCGCCGACATCCACATACTGATGGAGCGTGTCCGCGGGCGGGTCTTCGAACAGTTCGGCGTCCGGCTGGACACCGAGGTGTTGTTCATCGGCTTCCCCGAACGACGGTGATCCGGCGGATCCGGTTTATTGAACATATACTTTTCACTCATCAAACCTTAACACTTCAAACGCATAATCCGCCTGCATTGATTGAGGCATGGACGCCTCCGGCCTCGCATGAGAACCGGTCTGATCATTGTCGGCACTGGGGCATCAGTGGCGCCCCGCACGAAAGAAAAGGAGAACGGTTAGATGTTGAAGAAGATGCTTGTTTCCGTCATGGCCCTGATGATTCTCGCGATGTGGCTGCCGGCCGCGGCAAGTGCCGACGAGGGGCAGGGGGTCGAAGTCGTCAAGGGCCTGGACGGTCTGAAGATCGGCGGGCTGTGGTATCTCTCGTACCAGGATGGTGATACCGGGGGCGAGAGCTACAGCAAGTTCACCGTCAAGCGGGGCTACATCAACATTGAAAAGGACGTTCTCCGCTGGGAAGGCGGAACGGTCCTCCAGGGGCGGATCACCCCCGACGTGCACCAGGACGGCGAAGGCGATCTCAAGGTTCGTCTGAAATATGCCTACGGCAAGTTCAAGTGGCAGGGCATGTCATGGCAGCCCTGGCTCGAGTTCGGTGTGGTGCACATGCCCTGGCTCGACTTCGAGGAGCACATCAACCACTACCGGATGCAGGACACGATGTTCGTGGAGCGCAATGGGACCTTCAACTCCGCCGACTTCGGTTTTACTTTCGGCGGCTTCTTCGGCTCAAAGCTCGACGGAGTGAAATACTATCCGGGCCGCTATGGCAGCTTCGCCGTCGGTGTCTACAACGGCGGCGGCTACCACGCCAAGGAAGAGAACACCGGCAAAGTGATCGAGGGCCGGCTCACTGTCCGCCCCCTCCCCGACTCGGTCAAGGGGCTGCAGTTCTCCTACTTCGGCCTCACCGGCGACGGCAATAACGCTGAGGAGCCGAATTGGACGGTCAACGCCGGCATGGTCAGCTACGAGTTCAGCCGCGGCGCGGTCACCGCCACCTACTATGCCGGTGACGGCAACCAGACGGGTTCGGCGGTGGACGAGAACGGCGACGCCCTGGCCCGGGACGGCTACTCGTTATTCGGCGAGGTCAAACTGCTCGAATCGAAGGCGTTCAGCCTCTTCGGCCGCTACGACGAGTTCGACTTCGACACAGATGTCGACAACGATGGGCAGACCCGCTATATCGCGGGCATGGCCTATGACATGGGGAGCCACAACACGCTGGTCGCCGACTGGGACCACGTGGATTTCGAGGACGACCGCGATGCCGACGACCGGCTGCAGTTGACCCTCCAGATCAAATTCTGAGATAATAGCAAAACCGTCGGCGCCCATTGAGGCGCCGGCGGTTTTCTCACAGTTCGTGAAACGCACCGGTCCCCATTCGAGGCGCCGGTGGCTGGCGCGGACAGGATTCACGTTCAGTGAATCTGCCCCGGGAGCAAACGCTCCCGATTTTTTTGTACGGAAGATGACCGTCGCTGCCGCATCCCTCCCTTCCGGAAGTATATTGGCTATATAACTAATAGATATATTGACTATTTAACCGGAAGGGAAGTGGTGATATAGTCGCGGCTCATATCGTGAATCGAGGTGGAGGCACACCACTGTGATCATCCGTCATTCCCTGTTCTCAACACCAGCGGCCATCCTGACGGCAGCCCTTTTTCTGGCGGTCCCCCTTTTCTCCAGCCCCATTCTGCGAGCAGCGGATGATGACCCATCTTCAGCCGGCGGCCTGAAGGCCGGTTGGGACCATGGAATCACCTGGAAATCGGACGGCGGCCGCCTGAAACTGCGCTTCGGCGGCCGGCTGCTGACAGACGCCGGCTGGTTCGATGAGGACCAGGCGGTCAGCGACACCGTGAACAACGGCCTGGCGCTGGAGGACAGCATCGATTTCCGCCGCGCCCGTCTCTGCATCTCCGGCTCCTGTGCCGATCGCCTGATCTTCAAGGCCGACTACGACTTCGTCAAGGTCACTGAAAACTTCCGCAATTTCCGCGACCTCTACGTCGGTGTCCGTGACCTGCCGGTGGCCGGGACCCTCCGGTTCGGCAGCGTCAAGGAGCCCATGGGCCTCGAGCAGCAGGCCAGCACCAACCACGTGGTGTTCACCGAGCGCTCGCTGGCCTTCTTCCTGCTGCCGCTGCGCAACCGGGGGATCGTCAACCAGGCCGATTTGCTGAACCAGCGGATGACCTGGTCCGCCGGTCTCTACCGCGACGTGGACGGCTACAACCTCGGCAAGGGGTCGGGAATCACCGTTTCGGGCCGCCTCACCGCCCTGCCCTGGCAGCCGGCCGACGACCGCCTGCTGCACCTCGGCCTGGCCGGCAGCGTCCGCGACCTGGACTACTGCCGGATCGCAGCACTGCCGGAGTCCTTCCAGGCGCCGCGTTTTGTGGACACCGGGCAGTTCGCAGCCGACGGCACGCTGATCACCAATTTCGAATCAGCCCTGGTGCTGGGACCGCTGTCGCTGCAGGGGGAACTCGTCCGCTCGGCGGTGCGGAGCGACGAGGCCGGCGACCCGGTGTTTACCGGCGGATATGTCCAGGTCAGCTGGTTCATCACCGGCGAGCACCGGGCCTATGACCCGGCAACAGGTACATTCGTTCAGACATCGCTGAAGAGCAGCGTCTTCAGGGATGACGGCCCCGGCGCCTGGCAGGTGGCTGCACGATACTCGGCCCTGGACCTCGACGACGCTGAAGTGCATGGCGGCCGGCTGAGCGACTTTACGCTGGGCCTGAACTGGCACCTCAACCAGCACTGCCGGGTGATGCTGGATGGAATCCAGGCCTGCCTCGCCGACACGGGCCGCACCCTGATCGCCACCCTGCGCATCCAGATCGACTACTGATTGCCGGCCAAAAAAAAGCCCGGGAGCTCCGCCCCCGGGCAATTGCATGGTTCCTGTATCTATCGCGTTATCGGCTTCGGCGCCCCCGGCCCGTCCTCCTCCAGGCCCGGGCTGGGAGCGCTTTCCCGCACTCTATTGACAGGTTGTGGTCACCGTGCAGCTGTCGGTGGCCTCGACCATGGTGGCGGTCTCATGGGCAACCACGGTCCAGATCAAGTCGCAACCGCAGGTGGTCGGATAGGCCGGGATCGGCTGGGACCAGCTATTGTTGTAAGTCTCCCCAAAGTTGAGCATGGTCTCACCGGCACGGACGTTTGAGTAAGTGACGCCGTTGCAGAGGGTCACGTCAACCTGTCCCACCACTTCGATCATGCTGTCAGAAGTATTGGTCACGTCCACAGAGAAGCTGCCAATTTCGGGAAGGGTCATTACCGGGGTCAGACAGTCGATGCTCACGTCGAAGGGACCAACCACACCGATCTCCATCTGGGTGAAGAGCAGACCGATCGGCTCCATCCCCAGGTCGACGATGTTGAAATAGAAACGGGTCAGACCGGTGTAGTCATAGATCCCCACCGCGTCGAGGATGTCGAGCGAGGAGAGGGTCTCTTCCGTGTAGCCCACATCGTAGTGGCTCTCAAAGGGTTCGCCGATGACGCCGGGCTCGTTCAGCGGCAGGCCGGGGTAGGGATAGTCCACGTTGTTGCTGGCGATGAAGAAACCGTCGGCGGCCGGGTCATTGTTCCGGAGCACGAAGTAGGGGACCTGGCCGTCGGGATATGGATTCGCCAGACTCACAGTTGCCGAACCGACGGTCAGCACGTACGAGTCCTGGTCGATAGCATAGCCGCGGGTGGGATAGGTGGGACTGTCGAAGTAGTTGTCCGAACTGACCTCGAAGGTCATGGTCACCGGGTCACCGGCATTGACGTCGGCAAAGATGCCGAAATTGACCTGGTTCCACTCCACTTCGCCGGTCACGGTGACGTTCACGGTCTGGGGCGGGATCACGGCATACCAGCCGATGAATTGACGCATCGGGTTTGTGGCCGTGCCGGTGAGAATCCGTCCATCGTCGGAGATCGACATCACGCTGCGGATCCACCAGTCACCAAACGGGCCGCCGGGGGGCAGCTCGACGGTCACGCCCTTGCTCTCTAGGTATTCCTGGGCACTCATCCCCGTACCGTCGGGCAGCCAGACGGCGCCCATGGGGAGCCCCGCGGGATCCCAGGCCCAGTCGTCGCCGCTCCAGCCGACAACGATGCCGGTCTCGGAGACGTCGTTGGCAACACTCAAAGCCGTGCCGTACTCGTCGGGAACCAGCAGACCAAGGTCGGTGACGCCGTCCGCGTCGGTGTACTTGAAGGCAGTCTGGTTCCACGCACCGTCAAACATCGCGTGGCCGACAATCACCGTACCGTCGGCGTTGGTGTTGGTTGCTTCACCGAGGATGTGACCCATGAACACGTCCTCGGCGCCGCCGTTCACCCAGCGGGTGGGCCGGCGATCATGAAACACGTCGCCTTCCCAGGCGCCATACCAGCCGACGATGACAGAGCCGTCGGCCGAGATGCCGCTGGCCCGGCTGCTCTCGCCGTTGGGGGTCTGGATCAGGCCGGCACCGCCGTCGGCCGTCCACTGCATCGCCACGGCGGTACCGGCATCCTGCCAGCCTAGGCCGACGATGGTGGACCCGTCACCATTGATGCCCCAGCCGGAGCTTAAGTGAGCATCGCTCGATCCGCCTCCGGGCAGTCCGCCCAGCAGTTCCCAGCCGCCCGCCTCGGTCCATTTCGCCGTTTCCCAGAGGGCTGTTTCAGTATTTTCCAGCGTGGCGGCCACGGTGGTGCCGTCACCGGAGATAGACGCGAATGGCGTGCCGTTGAATTCACCCGTCGCGATGGGCACCAACCCGCCGTCCACGGTCCAGAGAGCGACAACACCGTTGTAGAGACCGACGACCATGGAGCCGTCGTCGGTCATGTCCATGGCCCCGCCCTCGGTGCCGAAGGTATAGAATTCAGCCTTGGCCCCGGTGGCCACGGCGAACAGAATCGCGAGACAGATCATCAATTTTTTCATTTGTCGAACTCCTTGCACTGCATTTTTTCCATTGAAACGGGAATTGAATCACCTGACTGCTCCTTGCCGGATATCCTCCTTTCTCTCGCATGGACGGCCTGGCCGCCTTTTTATGAACCTATTCCTGGCTGACGGTCGGTTTCCGGAGGACACTTCTTCGACGGCCGCCACTGGGTGTTTGCGTTTCGAGTAGCGTCTTTATCGCATCCAGACCCCGTGTCCTGGAGATGGTGTGAATTCTGAACTCCGGCACTTCACTTGACAGTTCCATCATGGCGAGGATTATCCTGAACTGTTTTGAACAGAGCCGGCGCTGGAGATCGATTTCGCTTTGCCATCCTTCGAGGTATACCAGGTTGTTGCTGTTCTCTCCCTTGAGGTCCTCGAGCAGCCGGCATATAAGGCATCCGGGTTGGGCCGAGGTGGGTTCGATCAACTGCCTGAAAGTGCAGATTATTTCTTTCCTCTGACGGGTGGCGGTCACCATTTCCAGCGTAATGATGTTCATCGAATTTCAGGCTCCAGTATTGGATCCAAGTCCGTCGGCTGACTGATCATTGAACTTTGAAGACACCCCACAATATTGCAATGCCTGTGCCGCCAGGGATAAGCCATCGAAAAATTCAGTTAACATGTTGATTTAATAATGCTTAATAGGATAGTAGAGCCAGTCAAGGATCGAAAACCCGCATGGCCGATCGCGACATTTCGGGAATTTCCCGAAAAGTCGCGATCGGCCCGGTG